>JAGGVN010000029.1 GCA_021158005.1 Candidatus Aerophobota bacterium
AGATAGCTAAACGAGCAAAGGTTGCCAGTAAAGATTTAGCTAATCTTTCTTCGGGAATAAAAGAAAAAATGCTATTATTAATGGCTGAAGCTATAAATGATAATAAGAAAAAGATAAAGGAAGAAAATTATAAGGATATGGAAAAAGCTAAAGAGAAAAAATTTCCTCGGGCTTTCATAGATCGATTAGTCCTTAATGAGAAAAGAATTGAGAAGATGGTCATAAGTTTGAAAGAAGTGGCTAAGCTGGAAGATCCCGTAGGGAAAGTAGAATCTATGTGGAGAAGACCTAACGGACTTTTAGTTGGAAAAGTGAGAACTCCCTTGGGGGTAATAGGATTTATTTATGAATCCCGTCCTGATGTAACTGTAGAGGCATCCGCTCTTTGTCTTAAATCAGGGAATGCCGTAATCTTACGAGGTGGGTCAGAAGCCATAAATTCTAATATTACTCTCGTTAATATCTTAAGTGGAGTATTACAGAAGCTTCATCTTCCTGAAGGCTCTCTTCAGATAATAAAGACTACCGAGAGAAGAGCAATAATGGAAATGCTAAAATTGGATGAATATATTGATGTAATTATTCCTCGAGGCGGAGAGAATTTAATTAGAACAGTAGTGGAGAATTCTACCATCCCGGTAATTAAACATTATAAAGGTATTTGTCATACTTATGTTGATGAAGAGGCAGATTTAAAGATGGCCGAAGAGATTGCCTTTAATGCTAAAGTTCAGAGACCGGGAGTATGCAATGCAATGGAAACTCTTCTGGTTCATAAAAAGATTGCTAAGGCTTTCTTGCCCTCGATGATAGAGAGACTCCAAAAAGCCGGGGTGGAAATTCGCGGTGATGAGAAGACTTTTAACCTGGTGAAAGGAATTAAAAAAGCCATAGAAGAAGATTGGTCTACAGAGTATCTGGACTTAATTCTTTCGGTAAAGATAGTGGAAGATATAAACGAGGCTATTTCCCATATTAATAAATATGGCTCCCATCATTCTGATGCCATTGTTACCACTAATTACGAAAAATCAAGAAAATTTTTGCAGGAGGTAGATTCAGCAGCAGTATTTGTTAATGCTTCTACAAGATTTACCGATGGAGGAGAATTTGGGTTAGGAGCAGAAATAGGAATTAGCACTCAAAAGCTGCATGCTCGGGGACCAATGGGAGTAAATGAACTTACCTCTACTAAATTTATCATTCTGGGAAATGGGCAGATAAGGAAATAATGAAAATAATCAAGGTAGACTCTTATAATATAGAGAAAGAAAAGATAAAGAAAATAGTAAAGATACTCAAAAAAGGAGGAATAATAATTTTTCCTACCGATACAGTTTACGGGATAGGAACTGACGCAGAAAATGAAGAATCGGTGAATCGCCTGTATCAAATTAAGAATAGACCCAGAATTAAACCTCTCATCTTATTTATTGAAAAAAAAGAGGAAGTTCTTAAATTTGCCCAAAAAATTCCTCTTTCAGCGCAGAAGTTAATTAATGATTTTTGGCCCGGGCCTTTAACTTTAATCTTTAGGGCTTCCTCTTCTGTTCCCAAGAGTATAATAAGCAAAGAGGGAAAAGTAGGAATAAGATTTCCTGATAGTAAGATTTCCTGTGAAATAGTTAAAGAGAGTAGAGTACTTTTAGCTACTACCAGTGCTAATGTCTCTGGAGAAGTTCCTCCTCTGAAGATAGAGGAAATAAATAAAGACTTAAAAGAAAAGGTAGATTTAATTATAGATGGAGGAGGAACACTTTTAGGAGAAGAATCCACAATAGTAGATGTAACTTTTTCTCCTCCACGGTTAATTCGGGAAGGATGGCTCCTCAAGAAAAGAATAAATAAAACCTTGAAAGAAGAAAGGAATATTCTCTTTGTCTGTACCGGTAACACTTGCCGCAGTCCTATGGCAGAAGGATTCTTTAAGAAGATGTGGCCTAAGGGTAAAGATAAGGTGAATGTATCTTCTGCGGGGACATCTACCTTAATAGGATTAAGACCAACAGAATTAGCCATAAAAGTAATGAGAGAAAAAAATATTGATATTTCTTCTTATCGAAGCACTCCTTTAAATAAGGATTTAGTAGAAAAAGCCGATCTTATTCTGACTATGTCAAATTTTCATAAAAAAATAGTTTCGGAAATATCTTCTTTAAAAGAAGGGAAAATATTTTTATTTAAAGAATTTACTTCGGGAGATAAGGAAGAAATTCCTGACCCGGCCGGAGAATCTCTGGAGACTTACCGGAAATGTGCCCGGGAAATTGAAAAAGAAGTAAAAACTTTGATAAAAAAGATAACCTGAATCAAAGTTCTTAGCCCAAAGGTATTGTTCCTTTCAGCCAGGAGTAAATAATGAATAGGGGAAGTTGTTATAATTTGGTAGATAAAGATGAGAGAAGAGCGTCCTTCCTGGGATAGTTATTTTATGGAGATTGCTTATTTAGTTTCTACGCGGTCTACCTGTTTAAGAAGAAAAGTGGGAGCAGTTATGGTAAGGGATAAAAGAATTCTCACTACCGGGTATAACGGTGCTCCCTCTAATTTATCTCATTGTAGAGAGGTAGGATGTTTAAGAGAGAGGATGGGAATCCCTTCAGGAGAGAGGCAGGAGATATGCCGGGGACTGCATGCAGAACAGAATGCTATTATTCAAGCTGCTCTCTTGGGGGTAAGTATTAGAGGAGCTACTCTTTATTGTACTCACCAACCCTGTATAACTTGCAGCAAGATGATTATAAACGCAGGAATAAAAAGAATTGTTTTTGAAGGGGATTATCCTGATAAATTAGCTCGACAGATACTTGAAGAAGCGGGAGTAGAATTAATTAAATTTAAGAGAGGGTAAAATGATTACTTCTGATAAAGTATTTAAAGAAATAGAAGAAGCAGAAAGAAGAGCAAAAGAGGTTATAGAAAAAGAAAAGAAGGAAGAAGAAAGACTAATAAATGAGGCGAAGAAAAAAGGAGAAGAGATTGTTCTTAAAGCTCAAAAGGAGGGTAGAAGAGAAGCAAAGATTTTGAAAGAAAAGAGAGAAAAGGAAATAGAACTTAAATTGAGTAAACTAAAGCAAAACTTTCTCAAAAAAAGAAGAGAAATAGAAGAAAGAGGTAAGAAAAATCTGGATAAAACTGTGGAATTTATCGTAGAGAAAGCCAAAGAAGAGTGGTTAAAAGGTTATTAAAAGGAGAAAGTAATAATGGCTATAGCTCGAATGAAGAAAGTATATATTGTTGCTGATAAAGAATTAAAGGACTCTCTTCCGGCAAAACTTCGGAGCTTAGGCCTCTTAGAGATCAGTAAGGTAAAAAAAAGTGAGAATCCATTTAAGGATTCTGAAGAAAAAAAGCAGGAGATAGAGCAGTTAGAAGAGTGGCTTTCCAGGATCAATTCGGTAATTGAGTATTTGGGAGAAGTTGAAGAAGATAAAAAGCCAGAATTAGGACTTTTTCCGAAGAAAATAGCTATAAAGGAGGAAGAGTTTCTTGAATGGATACAGAATTCTGACTGGGAAAAAATATGTAATAAATCTAACCAGATTAAAGAAAAATTAGAGAGATTAAAAGAAGAAAAAAAAGATTTAGTAAATGAAAGAGAATTTCTCTCTCCCTGGAAAAATTTATCTACAATTTCTTTTGAAAAATTAAAAGAGAGCAGATTCATTACTTACCAGATGGGGATAATTACTTCGGAAGTAAAAGAAACTTTTTATAAAAATATAAACGAACTGAAAGGGTCTCACTTACATATTGTTAAAGAAGAAGGAAGAAATGTATATTTTTTCCTTATTTATCTTAGGGAAAACCAGGAAAAAATAGATTCTATTTTTCAAAAGTTTAAAATAGAAAAAGTAGAATTAGAGGAAGGGCGAGAACCTCTAAATGAAAGATTTAAGAAACTCAAGGAAAGAATTAGGGATGTAGAGGAGAAAATAAAAAAGTACCAAAAGGAGCTTAAAAGAGTATCCCGAGAGAGAATCAAATTAATGGCTTTTTATGACCATTTCTATAATCTCCTCCAGGAAAAAAAAGTAACTACAGAAGCCCGTTTCTCTTCTTATACTTTCACTCTCCAAGGCTGGATAAGGGAAGAGGATCTTCCTCGTCTAAAAAAAGGATTGAAGGATTATCCCTCTTTAGAGATAATCACTCGGGAGCCCGGAGAAGATGAAGAAGTTCCGGTGGCTTTATCTAATTCTTCTCTTTTTAAACCCTTTGAGTTAATAGTTAATCTTTACGGGATACCCCGCTATTTCGAAATTGACCCTACTCCCTTTTTAGCTCCCTTTTTTGCTATCTTCTTTGGGTTTTGTCTTACGGATGGTGGATATGGGCTTATTCTTTCCCTATTGTCTTTTATTGCCCTTAAGAAATTCAAAATAGGAGGAGGATGGAAAAAACTCTTTCTTATTCTCTTTATCAGTGGGTTGGTAACTATGGGCGTAGGGGTCCTTACCGGAGGAATATTTGGAATCAGTGTTGCTTCCCTACCTCCTTCTTTGAGTTTTTTAAAAAGGATAGTATTATTTTATCCCCTGGAAGAGCCTATGGTTTTTCTCATGGTAGCTTTAGGCCTCGGATTAATTCATATTCTCGTAGGAATAGCTCTCGCTTTCTGGGAAGATTTTCGAAGAGGAGATATAATTTCTGCATTTTTAGACCACGCTTCCTGGATTTTGCTTATTTTAGGATTACTCATATTTGGGGCAAGTAAAGCAGGAGTTTTAGAGAAGACAATAGGAGATATTGGTCTGGTTATGTTTATAGGGAGTGCAGGGACTCTCTTTCTTTTTGTAGGAAGAGGGAACAAAACTTTTATAGGAAGAATAGGTCAGGGGGCATATGAACTCTATGGAATAGTGCAAACATTCGGAGATATTCTCTCTTATTCGCGGCTTTTGGCTCTGGGATTAGCTACCAGTGTAATTGCTACGGTGGTGAATACTATAGCGGTGATGGTAAAAGGAATTCCTTTTATAGGACCTATATTGATGATTATCATTCTTATAGGAGGACATTTGGGAAATATAGGACTGAATACCCTTTCCGGAGTTATTCATACTTTACGATTACAGTTTGTAGAATTTTTTGGTAAATTCTATCAAGGAGGAGGGAAAAGTTTTGCTCCTCTTAGGGAGGAGAGAAAATATATAGCTCTGGTGAAATAAAGGAGAGAAAATGCAAGAATTTAGTTTTTTTCTTCCCACAAAGGTCTATTTTGGAGAAGGAGTAATAAGGAGAGTAGGAGAAGAGGCAAGTAAATTAGGAGAAAAAGTAATGGTAATAACCGGGAGGACTTCCGCGCGGAAAACAGGAATCCTCCAGAAAGTAGAAAGTTCTTTAAAGAAAAAAAGAATAAAAATGATTCTCTTTGAGGAAGTAGAACCAAATCCTTCTTTTGATACAGTTGAGAGAGGAGGAGAAATTTCCCGAAAAGAAAAAGTAGAGGTAATAGTTGCTCTTGGAGGGGGAAGTCCTATGGACGCTGCTAAAGGGATAGCTGTATTATCTACCAATTCTTCTCCTCTTGACCTTTATATAGGTCAGGGAAAGGTAAAAAATCCCCCCTTGCCTCTAATAGCTATTCCTACCACTGCGGGGACAGGGAGCGAAGTAACTAAATATGCTGTTTTTACCAACAAAAAGAAGGTTCCTCATCGTAAAGAAGTTATTGGTGATTCTCATCTCTTTCCTGAAGTAGCTCTTCTTGACCCAGAGCTTACTTTATCTTTACCTTCCTCTATTACCCGAGATACAGGAGTAGATGCTCTTTCTCATGCCATTGAGGGTTTTACTTCTACTCGGGCCCAACCCCTCAGCGACCTTTTAGCTTTAAAATCTATTAACTTAATTTTTCGCTATTTACCTGAAACTATAAATAATCCTCATAATTTAGAAGCTCGCTCCTCCCTTTTATATGCTTCCCTCTTAGCGGGAATAGTTATTGCTCAAACAGGAACTATTCTGGTTCATGCTATGGGATATAGATTAACCACCGATTTTGGAATTCCTCACGGAAGAGCCAATGGTATTCTTCTTCCCTGGGTTTATGAGTTTAACCTTCCGGCGAATTATACCAAGGGTGCCTTATTAACCAGAGAATTAGAAGATAAGATTAAAGACTTAAGCGAGAAGGAAGAGGCTGAAAGAGGTGTATTTTTGCTTAAGAGTTTTCTTCAACGGGTGAATATATCTGAGGGTTTGGAAGAGAAGAACATAAAAAAAGATAAAATTGAAGAATTTGCTAAAGAGGTGATGCAAAATAAACGAAAGCTCGCAGTTAATCCGCGGAAAGCTACCCTAAAAGATATAATAGAAATTTACAAGAGGGCTCTTTTAGGGAAAGAATAATGGGCTTTCTCACTACTTTTAAGGCAGTAGCCGAGATTCTTCTTATTTCTATGTTGGGTTATATAGTGGTGAAAAGAAGAATTTTATCGGCACAGAGTATGGGTATTTTCAGTAAGTTTATTATTGAAGTAACTCTTCCCTGTTTTATTCTTTCTAATTTTATTCGAGGTTTTGATTGGTCTAATCTCTTTCCGGTTCTCTTTTTCCCTTTATATGCTTTTATTATTATTCTTGCCGGGATGTTTTTAGGTTATCTTTTAGCCGTTACTCTTAAAGTTAAAAAAGAAATAAGAGGGGTAACGGCTGGAATATCGGGCATTGGTAATTATGGATATTTACCAATGGCTTTAGTGATCTCCCTTTTGCCATCTTCAGAGGTATCCGAGGCTTTAATTGACATTTTCTTTTTTATAGCGGTAGGAAATCTTTTGACCTGGTCCTGGGGAGTATATCTTATCACTCACCAGAGAGAAAAATTTCGGCCGGATGCACCTTTTTATGCTACATTATTAGGGTTATTTATTGGAGGGAGTCCCGGAAAAAATTATGTCCCTCATCTTATATTAGAGCCTCTCTCCTTGATAGGTAAGATTACGGTTCCCTTAGCTCTATTTACTCTGGGAGGAATATTGGCTACTTTTTCCTGGAAAGATAAAGAATTAAATAAAAAGAGTATCAGTATCTCTCTTATAGTAAAATTACTTCTTTTACCCACGATAGTATGGGGAGTACTTAAATATTTCCCCCTGCCGAAGATTCCCAAAATGGTAGTCATTATCGAAGCAGCCAGTCCACCAGCAGTGGCCTTATCTTTAATAGCTACCCGTCATAAGAGTAATACTTCCCTGGTTTCTGCTTCCCTTTTTATCGCTTATTTAATGAGTATATTTACTCTTCCCTTCTTTTTGACTATTTAAGACTGTTTATGAAGGGATAATTTGCAAAATATCCTAAAAAGGTTTAAACTTAGAAGAGAAAGTGAACGCATAGTTAAAGGAGGGGTTTTGCATTGCTCGAGAAGAGAGTTTATGATTGCGTAGTTATTGGTGGAGGTTTAGCAGGGATTTCTGCGGCTATATCCTCTGCACGACTGGGATGCAAAGTAGCTTTAGTTCAGGATAGACCAGTCCTGGGAGGTAACTCCAGTAGTGAGGTTGGCGTGGGAATAAGCGGAGCTGATGGGGGTGGTAACAGGAATGCTCGGGAGACCGGGATTATAGAGGAGTTAAGGATTGAGGATAGATACCGAAATCATCTCAAATTAAAATTAAGGAATGGAATGGTAAATTCGATATGGGATATAATTTTATGGGAGTGGGTAAAGAAAGAGAAGAATATAGACCTTTATCTTAATACCAGAGCGATAAAGGCAAATATGGAAAGTTCCATTAGGATAGGAAGTGTTTTTGCTGAGCAGACCTTAAGTGAAAGGAGATTTCAGTTGGAGGCGGATATATTCATAGATGCCAGTGGTGATGGGGCTGTGGCTTGTAGTGCGGGAGCAAAGTTTAGAATAGGGCGAGAATCGAGGAATGAATTTGGAGAGTCAAGAGCTCCTCAAATAGCTGATAAGTGGACTATGGGTAGTTCTCTTTTATTTAGAGCTAAGGATATGGGTCATCCTGTTTCTTTTAACCCCCCTTTTTGGGCTTATGATTTTCCTAAGGATGAAGATTTACCTTTTCGTAAGCACACTCCTATTCAAAGTGGATTTTGGTGGATAGAGTATGGAGGAACTTTAGATACTATCAAGGATAATGAGAAAATAAGAGATGAGCTTTTAAGGATTCTTTTCGGAGTATGGGACCATATTAAAAATCATGGAGATCACGGAGCAGAAAATTTTGCTTTGGATTGGGTGAGTTCTATTCCTGGAAAAAGGGAATCGCGCCGATTTATCGGGGATTATATTCTTACTCAAAATGATTTAGAGAAACATAGGCTTTTCCCTGATAGAGTAGCTTATGGAGGATGGCCCATCGACTTACATCCACCCCAGGGTATTTTTGCTAAAGAGCCTCCTTGTGAAAATAGTTATCCTGGTCTTTATAGTATCCCCTTTCGCTCTCTTTATTCAAAAAATATTGAGAATTTAATGATGGCTGGAAGAAATATTAGCGTAACTCATGTGGCCTTAGGTTCCACACGAGTAATGGCTACCTGTGCTGTAGAAGGACAAGCTGTAGGGACAGCGGCTTATCTTTGTAAAAAATATAATACTCTTCCTCGGGGAATTTATAAAAATTATATTAATGAGCTTCAACAATTACTTCTTAAAAATGATTGTTATATTATCGGATTAAAAAATGAGGATGAGAATGATTTAGCCAGAAAAGCTAAAGTTACTGCTTCCAGCTTTAAGTCAGAAGAATACAAACCAGAAAATGTAATAAGCGGAGTTTCTCGTCCCGAAGGAAATAATACCAATATCTGGATTTCTAATCCTAATCAGGAAATGCCTCAATATATAGACCTTGAATTTGATAATAAAAAAGAGATAAATACTATTTCCCTAACCTTTGATACCAATTTAGATAAGTTAGTAGAGATAGGCCCGGTCCCTGAATGCGTGAGAGATTATACCCTTTACTTTTATAATGGAAAATCTTGGGTAAAGATCTTAAGCGAAACTGGTAATTATCACCGACATCGACAACACACCTTTGGTCCTATTGTTACGAAAAAGCTGAGGATTGAAGTGAACGCCACTAACGGAGCAAATGAAGCTCGTATCTACGAAATAAGAGCTGAAAAGATTTAAGAAGAATGTATTATTGATTGATTCTTAAATAACGGGATAAATTATGGTTAAAAAGATTTTGCGCTTTAATTTATTCTTTCTATTCTTATTCCTTTTTCTTTCTTCTTCTATTTATGCTCTTTCTGCTCACGAAGTAGAAATAATTACTGATAAAGATTATTTCCCAAGGGTTCACCAAATTCTAAAAGAAGCTAAGGAATCTATTCAAATAATAATGTTTGAAGCTGCGTATTATGAAAAATATCCCGATAGTCCCAGCAATATCTTAATCTGGGATTTAATCGAGGCTAAAAAACGAGGAGTAAGAGTAGAGGTAATTCTGGAGATAGGGACCTGGAAAGAAGTCGATAAGAAGAATATAAATGTAGCTAAAATTCTCTCTAATAATGGAATAAATGTAAGATATGACCCTCCTTCTATTACCACTCACGCTAAATTAATAATCATTGACAAAAAGATTAGTATCCTGGGAAGCAATAACTGGACCTACTATTCTCTCCATAAGAACAACGAAGTTTCGGTAATTATAACTTCCGAAAAAGTAGCTTTCGAACTCGAAAAATACTTTAAGAGACTGTGGGAAAACAGTTATGGTTGGTAGATTGACTCAATATTCACCATATTTCTTCACCAGCTCCATTACCCTCTTATACTGCTGGAAGCTGACATTTTTAGGGATAGAATGGTCCGAATGATAAATGTATCCTCCATCTTTTTTAGCCAGAGGAATTTTGCTCTTTATCTCTTCTTCTATAACTTTCGGATCGGGATGGGCCATAGCTCTTACATCTATTCCTCCCATAAAGCTGAGTTTATCTCCAAATTTTTGTTTTAATTCTCTTAAATCCATTCCCGCTTTAACTTCTAAAGGTTGAAGACAATCAAGGCCTACAGCAATTAAGTCAGGAATAATCTCTTTCACATTTCCACAGGAATGGAGAATGACGGGCATATTATGTTTATGACAGAAAGAGAAGACCATTTCGTCAGCTTCTCTATGAGTCTGGCGATAAGTTTCGGGAGAGAAGAGAAGAGCGTTGCGGTATCCCATATCATTATAAAAGAAAGCTCCATCAAATTTCAATCCTTTCTCTATCATCATCTCTATCATTTTTAGATTAAGATTAGCCAAAGTTAAAATCATCTCTTTTATCCACTCCGGGTCGGTTACCATGGCCATTAATAACTGATCAGATCTTATGTATCCCTGGAGGATATCATATCCCCAACCGCCATTCACAGTAATAAATTTACCTTCACTTCTTGCTCTATGGTAGGTGTTAAAAGCTGAGACCCAGTCAACTCGGGTATAGTCAGGATAAAGCCTTTCTTTTATTGGTGGCCAATCTTTTTTTGTCTTTATGGGACGCTCTAGAATTTCTGGAGTAGTAGAATAATCCCGAAAGTTTTTATTTATTGCTCCTGTAGAGGTGGTTTCAATAATATATTTTTCTGTTTTTTCTAAAACTTTTATTGGGAAACGAGGCGTAGAATCAAATCCAATTCCCACTATCTCATATCCAAAATATTCCCCTACCGGGATCTCTTCCGGTAATCCTTCCCTCTTCCATCTACTTATAGTCGCTCTCCAGGGGCTATCATGAATAGGAATTCGGTCTGCTTCTTTATGTTCTAAGGCTAATTTTACTCTTTCTCGAGAATTCATTTTACCCTCCTTAAAGTCCTTGAAGGCCTGCCTTTATTTTAAAATCTTTTGAAGATATTTTACATCTTTTTTGAGAATTTCTTCTCTTTGACTTCCAGGAAATTTACTCAGAGATTCATCTTCTATAGTAATATCTCCCTCATATCCAGCTTTTCTCAAGATGGAAATTATTCGGGAATGGTCTATATCTCCCTGATAAATAGGAGCTACATACTCAGTATATCTCCATCCCATTTCTCTTTTAATCTCTCTTTTTTCTGGAGGATAAGAAATATTTTTAATATGAGTATGTTTAACATAAGGAGCGAAATGCTCTATAATTTGATAAACTTCTTTTAAGGGATAACCCCACCAGTAAAAATTACCGGTATCAAGAGTAATTCCTAACTTTTCGGAATCTACTTCTTCCAGGAGAGCATCCATAATTTCCTTTTTATTAGTTAAACTTCCGTGATTTTCTATTCCCAGATTAATTTTTTCTGTTGAAGAAAGAACCTCTTTAATAATATTACTACAGTGATTAACAAAGGGTTTTACTTCCTCATTTTTTAGATGAGCAGAGATATCAATTCTTATTGTCTCTATATTTAACTGAGAAGCTACATCACTCACCTTTTTTATCCACTCAATTTCTTCCTCTTTATTTTTGTTAGTAAAGTTATTAGCCATAAGGAGAGCACATATTTTCACTTTGTTCTCAGAAATTCTTCTTTGTAAAGATTCTCTTTCTTTACTCTCTTGCAGATGAAAAACCTTTCCCTCATAACCGGGAAACTTATAGGTTCTAAGGTTCCTATCCACAGCTATCTCTACTGAAGATACGCCTAATTGTTTGAGGCTTTCCCAGGGATTCTCTTTCTTTAAATAGTAAAGCATTACATCTCTGGTGGCTACATACATTTTCTTCCTCCTCTGGTAAACTTACTTCGTCTCTCTTTATATTTTTTCTTCAGCTCTTCATTACTTTTTCTCGAAATAATTACTTTCCTATACAAAATTGAGAGAAAATCTGTCCGAGAATATCTTCAGTAGTGACTTCCCCGGTGATCTCTCCTATTTTGTTTATCCCTTCTTTTAAATCAAAGGCTACTAGTTCTAAAGGTAATCTCTCTTTAAGTGTTTTAAAGGCTCTCTCTATATTTTTCTCTACTTTTTTTAAGATTTCTTCTTCTTTTATACTTATAACTATCCCATTAGAAGAAGAAATTACTTCCTCATTTACGAATTTAGCTATTTTCTGTTTAAGTCTTTCTATATTAATCTCTTTAATAGCGGAGATTTCTATTATTTTCTTCTCCGGGAAAAAGGATTCTAATTCTTTCTTCTCAAGCTTTTGAGGAAGATCAATCTTATTAATGACTAATAAAGTCTTTTCTCTTTTTACCTCCTGGAGAAGAGTTATATCTTCCTTAGTTAAAGGAGAAGAGCCTTCTATGATGAGCAATATTATATCTGCTTCTTTAATTTTTGAATAAGTTCTTTTTACTCCTTCTATTTCTATCTTATTCTTAACCTTTCTTAATCCCGCAGTGTCAATGAGCGTTAAAGGAAAGCCGTTTATATTTATCATCTCCTCAATGGTATCACGGGTAGTCCCGGGAATAGGAGTGACGATAGCTCTTTCCTGCTGAAGAAGAGTGTTTAAAAGAGTAGATTTTCCTACATTGGGTTTTCCTACAATTACCACTTTTACTCCTTCCTGATAAATTCTTCCTTCCTTACCCATTTTCCTTAAAGATGTTATTATTCTTAGAATTTCTTCAAATTTTTTCTCCTTATCTTTTATAGAAGGGAGATCTATATCTTCCTCCGGAAAATTTATTTCTGTTTCTATTAAAGATAATAAATCTACCATTTTATCCTTAAGAGAATAAATTTTTCGGGAGAGTCCTCCTCTTAGTTGATTTAGGGCTATTTCTAAGGCTTTATCTGTCTTTGCTTGAATAATATTGAGGACACTTTCTGCCTGGAGAAGATCAATCCTTCCCTTTAAAAAGGCTCTTTCTGTGAACTCTCCTGGTCGAGCCAGACGTGCTCCATATCTTAACACTAACTCCAGAGTTTTTCTCAAAGGAAGAGGACCTCCATGGCAGTTAATTTCTACTATGTCTTCTCGAGTATAAGTTCTGGGAGCCCGCATTAAGCTGAGAAGTACCTCATCTATTCTCTGTTTATTTTCAGGGTTGATTATCCAGCCATAGAACATTTTGAAGGAAGATGAGGACCAATTTATTTTACTCTTCACCGGATGAAAAATCTTCTTGGCGATAGAGAAAGACTTTTTACCGCTTATTCTTACTATTCCTATCCCCGAATATCCCACAGGGGTAGAAATGGCGGCAATAGTATCTTCCGAATTCATTTCTTCTCCCCCTTTTTATTATCTTTAATTGTCACGGGCCTCATTTTCTTGCTCACCAGAGTTTGCTGGAAAAGGGAAATTAAAGTAGAAGTAAACCAGTAAAGCATCACTGCTGAAGGGAGTTTCCATAAGAAAATAATAATAAGAATGGGGAAAAATATCATTAATTTACTTAGTCCTCCTTGGTCCGTCTTTGCCTGGGATTTTCGAGAAAGTAATGATTGGGCCATCATAACTCCCCCAACCATTAAAAGTAAGGGAATATCGTATTTTCCTAAATCTTTTATCCACAGAAAAGAAGGATTATCTGAGAAGTTAAAACCTAAAATTGCCCGGTAAAGGATAAATATAATGGGAAGTTGAATGAGGAGAGGAAGACATCCACTCATGGGATTAACCCCATATTTTTTGTATACTTTCATCATTTCCATCTGCATTTTTTGGGGATCACTCTTAAACTTTTTTTGAATAGCCGATAGTTC
>JAGGVN010000007.1 GCA_021158005.1 Candidatus Aerophobota bacterium
ATCCTGGAAATAAGATCTTCAACTCTTTCTTTCACAGGAAAATCAGGATTTAAATAAACTTCCCCCTCTTCCATTTTTCACCTCTTCTTTATCTATTTAGGCGCTTCGTTACGTAGATAAACCGATATATAATTTGCGATTAAAACACTTTTTCATAAAAGTAACAAGAGCAGGTCATGGTTCAATATCTAAAGTAAATTCGCTACCCCAAGACCAATATCGCCCAAAATAGGAAAGAAGGTGGAAAACTTTTTCTGTAGATCCACTTAAAGAAAGGGCTAACATAATGTGGAAATACATCAATTCGTAGAGTATTATAACCTCGTTCAACTAACTCATCTAACGTTTGACCCCAGTCCTCCTGACCACCACCTCGATAAACTCATGTAAGCTATGACCAATCCTACATGGCGATTGCAAAATGCTTAGCCTCACAAGATCTCATATGTCTATCTTCTATATTAAAATTTAAATGCTCCAGAAGCTAAGCCAGCTACAAACTGTCGCCTTCGAGAAATAAAGAAAATTATAATTGGTAAAGTAGCCAAAAAAGCTCCAGCCATTAACATCCCGTACTCCACTTTGTACAAACCAAGTAAAGTAGCCAGCCCTACAGGGAGAGTAAACATTTCTTCAGTTCTTAAAACAATTACTGGCCATAGATATAAATTCCACGAGTTCAAAAATAAAACAACTCCTAAAACCCAAAAACCTCCTCGAGCTAAGGGCAAAGCTATCTGCAAGAATATACTCAACTCCGAGGCACCATCTATACGGGCAGCATCAATAAGATCATTTGGAACGGAAAACATAACCTGACGCATAAAGAAGGCGCCAAATGCAGAAAAAGCACCTGGAATTATTACCGCATAGTATGTATTTGTCCATTTAAATGTATTCATCAGTAAAAACAGAGGGACTAACAAAGCTTGTTGAGGTATCATTATACTTACTAACACCACAATAAATAACGGTCTTTTTCCGGGAAATTCAAACTTAGCAAATCCATATCCAACCAGAGAAGAAATAAGAAGAGTCAAGATAGTGTAACTAACAGATACAAAACAACTATTCATAAACTCGCGAAGGAAAGGAATTTCTTCGCCTTGAATTAATCTTATATAATTAGAAAAGGTGGGGTTTTTGGGGAAAAGTGTAAGAGGAAAACTGAAAATTTCTGAGTTTAATTTAAAGGAACAAGAAATTTCCCATATAAAAGGAGCTGCTGTAACTACTACTCCTATTCCGAGAAATAAATAAATCAAAAATTTAGATATAAACTCTTTAGTTTTATACTTAGTTTTATACCAGTTTATTAACTCTCTTCTCATTTTTTTTCAAATCCACCAAATAGTTTAAATTGAAGTAGAGAAAGAGTAAGAATAATAACTACCATAATATATCCTATAGCTGAGGCGTACCCAAATTCCATATGTCTGAAACCTGTTATGTATAAATAGACAGTCATGAACAAGCCTGCATCCTCAGGTCCTCCTCCTCCAAGAAGAAGATAGGGCTCTCCGAAAAGCTGATAAGAGCCAATAATAGCAAGAACAATAACAAATAGAAGTATTGGACGAAGTAAGGGAATAGTAATATACCAGAATATCTGTAGAGAATTTGCACCATCAACTTTTGCCGCTTCTCGAGCTTCCCTTGATACATTCTGTAAACCAGCAGCAAAATATAAAGCATTAATACCAGTCCACTTCCATATTCCTACCAAAATAATAGCTGGCATAACCAGTTTTGGATCTAACAACCAGTTCAATTGAGGTAGTCCTAAAGGTACAAGAACTACATTATTCAACAGTCCGTATTTTTTCTCAAATATCAGAGTAAACATTATAGCTGTAACTACAGAGGCGGTAAGCATGGGAGTAAAGAAAAAAAGTCGAAAGAAATGCTTGTATCGAACAAAATCTAAATCTAATATAAGTGCCACAAATAAAGCTAAAGGGACAATAATAAATACACTCGCCGAGGCATAATAACTGGTGTTAAACAAAGCTCTTAAAAATCTTCCATCTAACCAAAGATGAGCATAATTTTCTAATCCAATAAAAACTTTATCTGAAAGAAGTCCTGCTTGCTCATAAAAACTTAACCATAGAGCATAGCTTATAGGGTAGATCCAAAAAAGAGCAAAACCAATAAAAAATGGAGATATAAAAAGGTAAGGAGTAATTCGTCGTTTAAACCTCATCCATGATTTAGATTGTCCAAAGGCGGAGAGAGAAGGATCTCTCCGCCTTCCTATATCTATAACAGTTTTACTCACGGGAAACTCACCTTTTCATTTTTTGACGAACTATCTTACATATCTTTTCAATTGCTTCTTTTACTGTCATTTTTCTATCTAAAATCTGGCGCCAATAAGTAGATTGCCACTGCTCAGCTTGAGAGTGAAATATGGAAAGATATGGAGATTGATGCTGAGGAGGAACTTCTGGACCAAGCTCTGCAAACAACTTACCTAAAATTTGTCCTCCAAAATAAGGATCTTCTCTGTATAATCTATTATCTTTCCAAGCAGGTTTAAGAGGAGGCCAAAGATTGGTCAGTAAATACCGTCTAACATTTCCCTCTACGGAAAGCATAGTGCATTTTTGAAACTCCCATGCGTCTTGTTTATGTTTGCTGAGGTAGGTTATTGCATCCCCCGTACCTCCGTAACAGCTGGTTCTCCTCTTATATGGATCATCTTTCCAATAAGGAAGAGGCATTGCACCCCATTTTCCAGAAAGCTCGGGTACGTTATCCTTCAAAAATCCAGCGTACCAGTCAGCACTTATATGACAAATATAAGCACCTTCTTTTAAAGCACCATAATATGCTGGATTATAAACATTACCTGCGGGTGCTTCACTGGCAATTCCATACTTGTCCCGCAGATTAATTATCCACTGTAATGTTTCAACTGCTTTAGGAGAATCAGCTGTTAAATTACCTTGTGCATCAAACCATCCTACACCTCTTTGACGCATAAGGATTGGCCACAAATCTGGTGAGAGAGCGATCATCTTTCTCTTACCAGTAGATATTTTTTGACCAGCTTTAATAAAATCATCCCATGTCTGAATAGGAACCTCTATTCCTGCATTCTCGAGTATATCTCTTCTATAGTATAAAACAACAGGACATAGAGCATGCTCGATGCCATATATCCTCTCCTTCCAGGAATAAAGAGCTTCCCGAGAGGCAACTAATTCATCAAGGTAACCCTCTTTTCTTAATTTATCTGTAAGATCAACAAAAGGTATTATCTTTCCCCGGATAAAATCTCCAAAACGCCCTTGCTCAACGTCTGCAAGATCAGGAGCTCCTATCCCGGTCTGGAGAGCAACGAGAAGTTTATTATGCATTTCTTCATAAGCAATCTCAGTGACTTTCAGATCAAAGTTAGGGTGTTCCTTTTTATAATCCTTGGCCATCGACCTAAACCAACGAGCATGGGTATTTACAAATGTCCATAGCTCAAGTTTTACTTTATCCCTTGCTCCTACAGCAGGTATCGACCCATAGAAAGATACTAACGCCACAACAAAAATCACTGTCGCTATAATTACTGCCTTTTTTTTCATAACCTCCTCCTTCATATAATTTATCTTCATGAAATTTTACAAAAAATCAATTTATTCTTTACTGGGCTTGACCTATTCAATCATCACCTCCTTTTGGTCTCAATCCAGTTTTTACCCTAAAAAGAATATAAAATATTATCTCTATTTTCTTTCTCCTTAACCTCTGCAAAAAATGATCAACTATTTAAGCTAAAAGCCTTATATCTCGAGCCCGACAGTAATCCAATAAATCCTCATTAACTGCAATTTGAGGATCAAAGTTTGCACCAAGTTTGGGACATAAATAGGTATAGCGCTGCTGGATGCAACAATACTCAGCCCAGTTATGTGTTTTACTTATCCAGCGAGCCTCTTCTAACCGCTAAGCTGGATAATTACTTGCTCCAATAAAGCGCACTTTTCCTGCCTTTATTAATTTATAAAATGCTTCCAACGTTTCCTCTAAAGGAGTATTAGGATCATCACGATGAGCGTAGTAAAGGTCTATAGCCTCAACACCTAATCTTTTAAGACTTTTCTCACACTTTTCTTCTATCTGATGTGCACGAAGTCCTCTCTCAATACCTAGCATTTCAAATCCAACTTTGGTAGCCAGGAATAGCCTGGAGCGGTTTTTACGCTCACGCATCCAACGACCTAATAAGGCCTCACTTTCGCCACCAACGTATCCCGGCCACCAGCGAGCATATACATTGGCAGTATCCAAAAAGAAACTACCTTTTTCTACATATAAATCCAACAGTTCATATGATGTTTCTGGATCGGTATGAGTGCCAAAATCCATAGTTCCAAGGCAAAATACACTTACCTCAACACCTGTTTTTCCAAGTGGTACAGTTCTCATATTTATCTCCTTAACTTTTACACTCCTTGCAGGATTCCCTTATTACAAGCTCGGTGTCCAAGAGAATCCTTTGGGATTTATCTTCCTTACTATTTAAAAGATGAAAAAGCAGTTTTGCTGCTTCCTCTCCCATTCTGTAAAGGGGCTGTCTTACAGTGGTTAAGGGTGGATCAATTTGGGATGCTGCTTCAATATCATCAAAACCTGCTATAGATATATCATCAGGTATCTTAAGGCCCTGTTCCTTTATAACTTTCATTGCTGCTATAGCCATATTATCATTGGCAAAAAATACAGCAGAGGGAGGAGAGGGCAAGCTCAATAGATACTTTATAC
>JAGGVN010000126.1 GCA_021158005.1 Candidatus Aerophobota bacterium
GGACTATAGATTTCCTGAGAAATTTAAAAGTAAGTTTTCTGGTCAAATCTGGCCACATAAGAGAATAAGGGAATATCTTGGAATAGAAGAAAAAGAACCAATTATAGGGACTATTGTTAAGCCAAAATGGTTACCAGCAGAGCTTTTTGCTAAAAGGGTAACAGAAGCTGCCCTCTCGGGTGCACTCTTTATTAAATCTGATGAAAACTTACATCTTAAAAAAGAAGACCTGGCAAGATATGTTACCCTTACAGTTAAAATGTTAAAAGAGAATGGATTTGACTTATCGCTCAATCCTAAGCTAAATAAAAAAAGGATTCTCTTTGCCCCTCATATTACTGTAGGTCCTTTTGATATCCTTGAATACGCTAAGATTGCCGTTGATAAGGGAGCTAATGCCCTAATGTTTTCTCCCCATTTCTCTGGTGATTTTGAAGTTATCAGAAAAATATATGAAATGGGAGATAAATACAAAGTCCCCATTTATGTTCATACTGCGGGAATGAATAAATACTGTGGGGATCCTAATTATTCTTTTGGAGAGGACCCCAAAATAGTATATTTATTAGCCGCGCTTGAAGGAGCAGCCTTTATGCAACTACCAGCGCTCAGGGGATATATTAGACCCACTGATGTTGAAAAAGAGCCTATTATCAAAAGACTAAAAGAAGAAGGATTAGAAGGAAATGAAGGAATGACTCTGGTAATTGCTGGGGGTCTGGGAGCAGGCAATATTGGTTATAATATAAAAATTCTTGGTGCTGAGGGTAAAATGTTTTTAGCGGGAACTTCAGTTTATCATCATCCCGGGGGAATTAAAGCCGGTATTGGTGCCATCAAACTTGCGGTAGAAGCTGCCTACGAAGGAATTGTTGAGGTTTCAGAGCTAAAGAGATACGCAAAATCATTAGGCGAAAAAGGATATCCATTAATAAGAGCACTAAAAGAAAAATGAATAAAAATAGCAAAAATAAAAAGAGATTTGATGTAATTGGAATTGGAAATTGCACGGTTGATTTCTTAGGTATTGTCCCTTCTTTTCCCAGACCGGATACAAAAAATAAGATAATCAGGTTCGTTCAGCAAGGAGGAGGGCCAGTAGCTACCGCTTTAGTTACCTTAGCCAGGTTGGGGGCAAAGGTTAGTTTTATAGGAAAATTGGGAGATAATGAATTTTCTCATTTTGTTATTAATGATTTTATTCAGGAAAAAGTTGATATAAGTGGTGTAATTAAAGAAGAAAAAGCAGGACCCTATCTTGGTTTTATATTGATAGATAAAGAAAAGGGTAGCCGCACTATCTACTGGACAGATCAAATGGTTTCTCCCCTTAGAAAAGAAGAGCTATCAAGAGATTTTATTACTTCTTCTCGTATACTTCACTTTGATGAATACAATTTACCAATAGCAATTTTAGCAGCTACCTGGGCTAAAGAGGAAGGGATAAAGACCGTGCTTGATGCAGAAACTCCTCAAAAGAAAGAGCTACTTCCTTTAATAAAACTAATTGATTTTTTAATTGTGCCCGAAGAATTTGCTCTCGGTTTTAGCGGTAAAGGTAATCTAAAAAAAGCCATTGAATTTTTTTTAAAATATGGTCCAGAGGTAGTAGTTATTACTCAGGGAAAGAAGGGTTCTTTGACTGCAACAAAGAAAAAAAGGTTTTTTCAACCAACTTTTAATGTTCCGGTAGTAGATACTACCGGGTGTGGAGATGTATTTCACGGTGGTTTTATTTATGGACTCCTTAAAAATTGGCCAATAGAGGTAATTAGTGAATTTGCTACCGCTGTTGCTTCCCTTAAATGTGAGAAATTGGGCGGAAGAGCAGGGTGTCCGAGTTTTCAGAGAGTAAAAGATTTCCTTCTTTCTTTTGGTTCAGAAAGGATGAAATCTTTTTTAGAGAGAGATAGATAGATGAAGAACAAATACTTAGAGATTAGAATAGTCAAAAATAGAAAAGAGTTAAACGATGTGCTTAAAATAAGGGAAACTGTTTTCGTAAAGGAACAGAATTGCCCGTGGGAATGTGAGATGGATGGTCTGGACGATGAAGCAAAGCATGTCATCGTCAAATACAAGGGTAAGACAATTGGTTGTGCAAGGGTAAGACTTCCGGGAAACAGGGCAAAACTGGAAAGGATTGCCCTGTTAAAGGAATATCGCGGTAAGGGATTTGGAAGAGAACTTATGGATTATTTAATCAGATATTGTAGAAGGAAAAAAGTTGGAGAAATTTTTCTTCATTCCCAACTATATGCAAAAGATTTTTATAAGAAATGCGGCTTTAGATCAAGAGGGAAAACCTTTTCAGAAGCTGGGATAGAACACATAGAGATGTATTATGAAGGATTAAATTAAAGACAAAGGACTTGCTATGAAGAAGATCGTTCAAAACATATATCTTCATAAGGATACCTGTAATGTTTATGTTATCGAGGACAAAACTGGATTAATAGTGATTCACGCAGGAAATGGAAATGTATTAAATGAGACACATACTTCTTTCCACGATAAAAAAATCATTGCTTGTCTAAACACACATCACTTTCGGCCAACTGTTCAAGGACTTCCGTTATTTGAAGAACACAATATAAGTATCTATGTGCCTTATTGGGAGCAGGATATGTTCTGTGGTACTACAGGATTCTGGCAAGAAAGACAAACCTGGATAAATTATGATGGTCGTTGGGATAGATACTCTCCCATAAACTCGATCAAACCAGCAGGATACCTTAGGGACTATGATAAAATAAGGATCGGCGAGCTTACATTTGAGATTATCCCTACTCCGGGTCCTACTCCAGGAGCAATATCTTTAAGCCTTGAAATTAACGGAAAGAAAATCATATTTACTGGAGATTTAATTTATGAAGCGGGCAAAGTCTGGAATCTTGCCTCAAGTCAGTGGAACTATAATGATGCATACGGCATTTGCTCTTGGGTTCAAAGCCTTAGAGAAATCCGTGCTAAAAAAGTAGACATTCTTCTTCCCTGTCATGGCGAACCTATACTTTTACCTGAAAAAGCCCTGGAAAAGTTAGAACAAAATTTCAATTTACTTCTGAAATACAGAGCACGACCTGAAGAGCTTGATTCAGTGAGAGAAGAAAAGTGGAATGGTCTTACAAAAATCACTAATCATCTTTATCTTGATAAAGCTTCAGCTGCTCGAAGCTTCTATCTTATCTCTAAGTCCAACAAAGCAATGGCATTAGATTACGGTTATAGGGCACCTATACTGTTTCCGATAAAACATCACTTTTCTACGCGTAGACCTCTCCTGCACGGGATAAATTCTTTAAAAAATAAGTTCGGCATTAAGAAAATTGATGTTGTAATCCCCTCTCACATACACGATGACCATGTATGCGGAATCCCCCTCTTAGAACGAATATTTGACACACAACTCTGGTGCGCTGAGCGTTTTGCCGATTTACTTGAAAACCCTTACCAATATAATGTCCAGTGTATATGGCCTGAACCGATGAAGGTTCATCGCCGTATTCCATTCGAGAAGGAGTTTCAGTGGGAGGAGTATAAGTTTAAGCTACACCCTTCGGGTGCTCATACGTTCTATTCTGCGATGATTGAATTTGAAGTCGATGGACGTAAGGTAATTCACACGGGAGATCAACAAGGGTTTTCAAATATGGTAAAACGTTCAGATATGTTTTATCATAATTATGTCTATCAGAATCGATTCAGGCGCGAGGAGATGATGAATGCAGCAACACTAATCAGGAAAATAAACCCGGATCTCATCATCTCAGGTCACTGGAATACAATACAAGTCAACAATGAAATCTTGAAAACTCTCGAGAGAGCCGGCTCTGAACAGGCTGAAATTCATAAGATACTCCTGCCAATAAATGAGTTTGACTGGAACTGTGACCACATTGGCGCAGAAATTTTCCCCTATCACCTGGAGTTTTCAGACCAAAATCAAAGCAAAAAAATACAGGTGAAAATACGAAATCCATTCAAAGAAGCTAAATATGGAGTAGTGAAAATGGTATTGCCTAAAGGTTGGAAGGCGATTCCGGCAGTTCACAAGATACAGATTAAAGAATTAGGAGAAAAAACACTGGAATTTATCATAAAAATACCTAAGGACGTGAAAGTTAGAAGACAACCAATTGCAGTTGATGTAACACTGGATGATTATCCTTTGGGACAGATTGCCGAAGCTCTGGTAACTGCTAACTGGCCAGAAAAGACACCTTGGGGCGGAGGAACTTGGGAATGAGAACTTCAAAGCCGATAAAATTTTTAGTCACTGAACTTACCATCCAAACATAGAGATAGATACATGCAGCATTATGTCAGACAAAATGCCTGCCACTAAATCATCTCCCATTATTTCCCATCCCCAGGAAAGTTTTTGAATCTTTTCTATTTTGAAAGGCTTTAAAATATCAAAAACTCTAAAAAAAAGATAAATCTCAGAAGAATAAAACGAAAAGA
>JAGGVN010000156.1 GCA_021158005.1 Candidatus Aerophobota bacterium
GCGATATAAAGGCAGATGTAATATATGGCGCTGAACCATTGCTTTATATGATGTTAAAAGACGAGGGCTGGCTGGTGCCTTATAATTCTCCTGAAAGAGCCGCTTTGAAATCTAAGTACAAGACAAAGGAAATCTATTTTACCCTGGCTAACGAACGATATACCGTGATTGCATACAATAAGAAGATGGTTAAACCATCTGAGGTTCCAGCCAGATGGGGTGATCTAACAGATCCTAAGTGGAAAGGGAAGGTAGCTATTTCAGATGCTACCTTATGTGCCACGGCGTTTGCTATAACCTGTGGTTTAGTTAAGTTACAAGGCTGGGGTTTTTTCGAGAGGTTAAAAGAGAACCAGGCTATGCTCGCTAATAATGCTGTGATTGTTGGTCAAAGCATTGCTTCGGCAGAAGCACTGGTGGGATTTGTGCCATTAGACGGAGCTCTAAGAATAATAAGAAAAGCCGAGAAACAAGGGATAAAAAGTCCCTTAGGGATTGTATGGCCTGAGGATGGAGCAATATCTACGCCAAGACCCATTGCCATCATTAAAGATGGACAACGGACAAAAGAGAATACAGAATTAGCCAGGAAATTCGTTGATTTTGTTCTTTCTAAGAAGGGACAAAAGATTGCCACCAAATATGGATTTATTACTGTGAGAGGCGATCTTCCATTGCCTCCAGATGTTCCCAGGAAGATAACCTCGATAACTGTTGACTGGAAATGGGCCCATAAGAATAAAAGGCAACTGCGGGATAGATTTGAATCTATTATGTATGGAGGATAATAAATTACTGAAATAGCTTTGAGAGGAGTCAATGAAGATAGCTTTTTGAGAAATTTTGAGTCAAGAGTGATAATGCTGATTGCTGTTGTTGTAGTATTGCTTATACTTGTAGCTTATCCATTGGCATTGGTTCTTCTTAAAAGCTTTTCTACCGGAGAAATTTTCTCATGGGAAAACTATTTTAAGATATTCACCAGTAGACTAAACTATATTGCTTTATTCAATACCCTTTATGTAGGAGTCGCCGTCACCTTCCTGGCAACACTAATTGGAGTGACTATAGCCTGGCTTGTTACTCGCACCGATATTGTAGGTAAAAGCATAATTCGAAACCTCATTGTTCTTACATTCATTACTCCAGCCTATATCGAGGCTATTGCCTGGATCCAGCTTTTGGGTCGATCCGGTTATATTAATAATCTCTTCAGGAATTTTTTTAATATGAAAGCACCTTTGATCAAGTTATATTCTTTAGAGGGAATTATATTTATCATGGGAATCCATCTATATCCACTTGTATTTTTAGCTACATCTAATGTTCTATATGCAACCGATCCATTATTGGAGGATGCTGCAACTTTATCAGGTAGCAGAGGCTTTAAGATGCTCACCACAATTACTCTTCCTTTAGCGCTCCCCAGCATTCTATCAGCAGCAATATTAGTGTTCATCCAAACTATTTCCTGTTTTGGTGTTGCGGCTGTTATTGGTCTTCCCGCTGGAAAGTATTTACTCACCACAAGGGTCTATACAGCACTTTCCCACTATGATGTTAACATAGCCTGTGCAGTCTCTGTTATATTAATTATTTTTGCCGGTATAGCTCTTTTTGCTTACAGGATGTTACTCAGGAAAAAGAGGTATATTGTTACTACATCAAGAACTCAACTACCCACCCCAATTAAGCTGGGTAAGTGGAAAATCCCTATTGCTTTAATCCTCTTTGTATTTTTATCAATTACTGTATTGCTCCCTTTGGCTTCAATTTTTCTATCCTCATTTTTAAAGACATGGGGGATTCCGCTATCACTAAAAAATCTTAGCTTGAAAAATTATGGGGCAGTGTTGTTTAAGGAGGCGGTGACAGCGAGAGCTTTTAGAAATAGTAGTATATTTGCAGCAGTGGCAGCAACTGCTGCTATTTTCATTGGTTTCATTAGTTCTTATTTCTCTATCAGAACCAGGATAGCCGGGCGAAGGATATTGGACTTCTTAGTGACGTTACCTCTGGCTATACCGGGGCCAGTACTGGCAACCGCTATGATTCTATCTTTTATCAATCTATATAACACACCCTGGATCATTATCATTGCTTATACAGTTGCATTCGCCCCTTATGCTGTGCGTAATGTATCCGGAGCTCTCCAAAAAATAGATCCAGCACTGGAAGAGATAGGATGGATGTCAGGTTCCTCCTGGATAAGAACCATAAAAGATATAATATTTCCCTTAATAAAGTCGGGAGTTTTTATCGGGTGGATTTTAGTTTTTCTGATAGCAATTAGAGAAATTCCCCTGTCCACTATGTTATATACCCAGGGTACCGAGACTGTTGGTACTCTCCTTTTCTCGCTGGGATTTGAGACAGGTGGACTGGAGGTAGTTTCTACTATAGCAGTGATTGTAATGGGGATAACAATTATCGGTTATCTGATCATAGAGCCATTAGGAAAGATAAAATGGGGTGATTAAAAGATGAAGGTAAGATTAGAAAATTTGGCAAAGCAGTTTGGTAAAATTTTAGCTGTGAATAATCTTAATTTAACCGTAAGGAAGAATGAACTTCTAGCTGTGATTGGACCCTCGGGTTGTGGTAAAACGACTTTATTGCGTTTAATCGCTGGATTAGAAGCCCCGGATAGGGGAACCATTTACTTAGAAAATAAAATACTCTTTTCTAAGGAAAAAGGTATATTTGTTCCTCCGTATAGACGGAAGGTAGGAATGGTCTTTCAGAACTATACGCTATGGCCTCACATGGATATCTTCCATAACATCGCCTATCCTCTTAAGATAAAGCGCGCAAAGAGGAATACGGTAAAGAGGGAAGTTGAAAGGGCACTCTCGTTGGTCCGGCTAAATCATATTACTAAGCGATATCCGCATGAGATCAGCGGTGGAGAGCAACAGCGTGTTGCATTAGCTCGAGCTTTGGTGATGAATCCCGAGATTCTTCTTCTGGATGAGCCCTTATCAAATCTGGATGCAAAGCTACGGGAAGAGATGAGGTTTGAGATAAAAAGAATTCAGAAGGAAACAAAACTTACTGTTATCTATGTTACGCACGACCAAAATGAGGCTATGGCCATTGCAGATAGAATTGCTGTAATGAGGGATGGTTCCCTTATCCAGGTAGATACCCCCAGAAAAATATATAACTATCCTAAAACAGAATTTGTTGCAAGATTTATTGGCAGAACCAATTTGATTTCTTGCCAGGTTAAGGAAATCGGTGGAAAGAAAGTCATTGAGCTGGACGGAGTAGTAATAAAAATTGACGGAATTGGGGATATACCAGCAGGGAAGAGGATGTTTTCAATAAGACCTGAGGATATAAAGCTAACTCGTAAGGGGGAAGGTGGTGTTGGAGAGATTAAAAGTATTATATATCTGGGCAATATCGTTAACTATAAGTTATCAATAGGGAGCACAGATTTGGAGGTTCAAACAACTCCTGCAGAGGTATTTGAGGTGGGAGAAAGGGTATACCTTAACATATGTCATGCAACACCTGTAGATCAATGTCCTTAAGCCACATTCTTAATTTATAATCTCAATCTGTTGATGTGTAAATGCGTTTATTTGTCAACGTTGATAAACTGCCTATGCTAAATCACAAAAGAGCATTTATATTTTAGCCCATTAAAGGAGAAATTGTTAGAAAAGAGTTTTGACATTATAGGAGAAATTGATTGTAGATGGGATAATTATGGAGCATTTAAACTTGTTGGTGAAATATCAAAAGGTAGACCCAATGAGAAAGATTTAAAAAAGCAAAAAATTTTGCAAGAGGATTAGGAAAGACAGAGTGAAGGAGGCAACCATGAAGCTTATAGAAAAGAAAATATATTTTATCTATGTTTTACTTGGCTCATTGTACTTCATCTCCAAGCTAATTTACTATATTTATAATTTTGTTTGTCTTAGTGGATTAATGCTTGGGTTAGTTTCTGCAGTGTTAACCATCTGGATTGGGATTGGCTCTTTCAAAGAATATAAAAAAGCAGGCAAATCTGTAGCTCATTGGTTGGCTATTGTAGGCCCATTATTTATTATTCTTTACTCTCCTTTTCATATGACTGTTCGTATTGGAATTCCTGTATTTCAATTTCCAGTGGAGAAATTTACAATACTTCTAATATTCGAGTGTCTTGCAATTGCTCAACTCATTCTGGCCATTTTGATGCACAAAGAACTAATACTAAACGCAAAGAAAGGGAGGTAAATGAAAATGAAACTTTTGGAAGCCAGGTGAGGATCCAGATACGGGATTTTTTGCAGCACCTGCAAAGAGGCAGGGAAATTTTTCAAGCAGGTTCTTGGCCTTTTGGAGACTGAAGAGAACAAGAGCAAAATGCAGAAATAGATGGAAATGAGTGTAAGCAGTTATGGCGCATCGGCTCGTATTATCATTGTTGCCGATAAAGCGGCATCGGGCTGGTTCATCTTTGATATAGGCTTGATAACCCAGAATGGCCCTTGCGGCTCAGGAATACGGATTAGGCACCTGCATTCTGGGTGAGGTGGCAGCTTTTCCGGAAGATGTGAAAAGAATCGCAAACATCCCTGAGTCCAAGCGACCCGTTATCGCAATTGCTATTGGCTATCCAGATTGGGAGCATCCTTACAATAGCTTCCGAACTGACCGAGAGCCTATTGAGAAATTGGTCACCTGGCGTAGGATAGTTGGAGAAAGGGAAAAACAATGGAGGAAATTAAAGGGGAGTAACAAAAATGTTGAATAAATTCGTTGATAAGAGCGCAAGAAAACCATCAGGATGGCTTGAGAAAAAGATGTATAGCAACCCATGCAGGCATTATAAGTCTTTCCGCTTAACTCTGGATAAACTTCAACTCAGAGAGCTCTGAAAAATTACCCTATTTTCGCCCTGTTTTTCAAAGGAGGATTTTTTTGAAAACATAGAAATAGGAAAAAGCTTCTTTTTCTCTTCATTTTTCTTTGGATTTCTGCTATTTGCCTTAATATTATCCTGAGGAAAAAGCTAACTTCACACTCTCTTCCCTTATCTTAAGTAGCTTTACCACTCTTTTTAAGTTCATCACAATAAAGCTCATAAATATCTGGATGGCTACCTTCCATCTACCTCGATATCTTGCCCGCATCATACTATGATGCTTCTTAGCTTCCCCGAACTTTGCCTCTATTCTTTTTCGCTTCTTTTGTGCTTTTTCCCTTTCTTCTGAAGCATTCTTAAGGTAAAGAAGATGAGACTCGCTTACATACACTCTTGCTCTATCCTTGTTAAGAGAAACACTCTTTCATTTTATTACAGATCTTGCAGAAGTCAGAGGAAAAGTAGTAAAGATGGCCATCTTTTTGCCGGCTTTTTCCTATGGAGGAGCATCCTTCCTGGCAGATGAGCTTATCTTCCTTCTCGCTATAGATGAAGCTGTTCAGCTTTTTGTTCTTTCTCTTCTCGGGGATGTAATGCTTCATTTTCCTTTTCTCTATGTTCTTTCTATTAGATAGTGAATCATAGAGAGCATCACATGCTACAGCCTCTGAAGTTAATCCCTTTTCTTGCTCTTTCTTCCAAATCCGGCATCAGGGTCAACGAAGCTGACGATTTCTCTTTTTCCCTGAGGATGGATTGCCTTTTCCAAAAGGTAAATTTTCTTCTCTACATAAAGAGAGTATTTTCCCTTGACCTCTTTTATGATCCTCTGATAAGCTTACTTCCTTTACCAGGTCCTCTTGAGCTATTCTTCGATAAGGTTTTTCCTCTGGAAGATATCTCTTTAAGGATTTATCCAAACCATTTTTCTCTTTTTCAATTGCCTTAAGGATCTTTCTTCTACCATCTTTCAAGAGATTAGCGGTGTTTGGAATAGCAACATCTGCTATTATGTGGGTGGCATCGATGAGTTTCAGCTTTCCTTTTAAAAGACCTTTATCTTTGCACTGTATAATGAACTCATCAAATATTTCCTCAAAGTTCTCCTCACCCAATCTTTTTCTGAAGACAACTAAAGATGTATCATCAGGGATAGGATCCTCAGCTTGCAGTCCCACAAAGTATTCTTTTTCTTATCTCAAGAAGTTCATGTTCTTCAGGCAGAAAGTTATCCCTGATGTAAGCATCAAAGAAGTTTTCCTGGGGATCGGTTTTTCCTAACATTTAGATTTTCTCCTTGTGAAATTTTTAAGATGGAACTACCTCAAATATACACCAGATGCGGGTTTTTTTCAAATTTAAGGGATAAAAATTTGAGAAAGACCCAGGAAAAATTTTGTCATTTTCAGCAAATTTGTTCGAC
>JAGGVN010000139.1 GCA_021158005.1 Candidatus Aerophobota bacterium
AATACATACCTACTTTCATTTTTCACTTCCCTTGATATATAGAAGGAAATTACATCTATAATTCTTTACTTAAGGACATTTCCCTGAAGGAAGATTATATATGCTACTTTAACGATATCTCCAAAACGAGGAAAAGAAATACTGTTTGAAGAGTGAATGAGGAGACTGAGTGGAACAATTTCAAGCGGATATATAGCGACGAAGGGGAAAATGTCCGAAAGTTTCCTTGACTTCTTTAAAGATTGGGGTTAAAATGAAAAAAATTGAGGAAATGAAAGGAATGGGGTATGTCCTTAAGCGAGAAGGAAGGACTGAAAATTAAAGGCCGAGTAGTTGTTCATCAGCAGATGAGAGATTTAATATCTTTGAGGGTAGGAGGGAAAACTGATTTATTTGTTACTCCGGAGGATAAAAAAGACCTGGCAACAGTTTTATCTTTTTGCAAAGATAGAAGGATTCCTCATTTCATTATAGGCAACGGAACCAAACTATTAGTTAAAGATGACGGTTTTAAGGGAATGGTGATTAAGTTAGGAACTTTATTTAAGCAGATAGAAAATTGCGGAGAAGAGATAATAGTAGGAGCGGGGATGGATTTATCTACCTTAATTGATTTTGTTACCGAGAAGGGTCTAAGTGGTCTGGAATTCTTAGCAGGAATTCCCGGAACAGTTGGTGGAGCTATAGTAAGAAATGCAGGTGCTTTTGGTGAAAGTATTTCCCGAAGACTTCTTTCCGTAAGAGTGATGGATGGGAACAATAATAGTGATTTAATTCTTTCTAAGGAGGATATAAGATTTGGATATCGGACAAGTATATTTATGAAAAGAAGGGATTGGGTGTTAATGGGCGCAAAATTAAGGCTATTTCCTGAAGAAAAAGAAAAAATACTCATTAAGTTAAGAGAAGTAAAGAGGAGAAAGATGATTTCCCAGCCTCTTTCTTTTCCTTCTGCAGGATGTGTATTTAAGAACCCTCCCTCCTGTTCAGCCGGATTACTTATTCAAAAGGCAGGATGTGCCGGAATGAGAATAGGGGACGCTGAAGTTTCCTCTCATCATGCTAATTTTATAATTAATAAGGGTAAAGCCACTGCTAAAGATATAATTAGATTAATTGAGGAAGTGCGAAGAATAGTTAAGGAAAAATTCGGTATTACTCTGGAAACTGAACTTGAGATAATATAGAAAATTATAGTGGTGATATTGTTTGCCTTATGGGAGAAATAAACAGATGAAAAAATCGGGATGAAAAATGTAATTTTTATTTTTTTAGTTATGGGTTTAGGAATAACGCTAAGCAGGTTTATTTTTATTGATTCTTATTTTCAAATTGAGAATATTGAAGTTGAAGGAGAAGAAAAACTTTCTGATGAAGTTATCTTAGATTGGGCAAAAATTCCTCTGGGTAAATCTATTTTCCGGTTAAATTTAAAGGCAATAGAGAAAAAGTTGGAATCCCAGCCAAAAATTGAGAAAGTTATTATAAAAAGATTACTTCCTTCCCGTATCCTCATCCAGATAAAAGAAAGAAAGCCCTTTGTTTATCTTCTTTATAAAGAGATGCTCTTTGAAGTGGATAAAGAAGGAGTGGTGATAGGCAAGGTGGAGGAGTTACAGGATTTACCTGTAATTAGTGGAGTAAGCTCACTTTCGGATAAGGAAAGAATAAAAAAGGGGATAGAGGTGGTTAAATTTGCTCAAAATAGAGGAGTGAGCTTCGCTGAGGTAAATGTAGAAAATCCGGAGGGTATTATCGGGTATCTTCCCAAGGGAATTAAAGTTTATATAGGAGAAGGTAAGCATTTAGAATATCTTTCTTACCTCCCTTTTGTTCTTACTGAGAATAGGAAAATAGAGTATGTAGATTTACGATTTTACCGTCAAATAGTAATAAAGCAGAGTAGTTAAACTAATTAATGAGTAATGAAGAAAAAAGCAAATTTAATAGTAGGATTAGATATCGGGACTACCAAGATATGTGTTCTTATTGGCAGAATAAAAGGAAAAGAGATTGAAATTATAGGGATGGGGAGGACTCCTTCCCGGGGACTGAACAAAGGAGTGATTACTGATATTGAGGAGGCTTCCCGAGCAATTAAAAAGGCTTTAAGAGAAGCAGAATTTGATGCTGGTTTAAAAATAAAACGGGGATGGACAAGTATAGGAGGGGCTCACATTCAGGGTAGGAATCATCGGGGGTTTGTAAAGGTAAAAAGGGATGATAAAGTAATTACTTTTAAAGATAAGATGAAGGTGCTGGAAGAGGCTTCTCATCCGGTTATTGGTCCTGACAGAGAAATTATTCATGTTCTTCCCTGGGAGTATATCATTGATGGTCAGGATCAGGTGAAAGAACCGGTTGGAATGAGTGGAAATTCATTAGAAGTAAGGGTTTATATTGTAAGTGCTTCTTCTGCTTGTTGCCAGAATGTTGAGAATAGTATTCGCAGAGGAGGATATGAGGTTGAGGGGATGGTGCTTCAATCCTTAGCTTCAAGTATGGCTACTCTCCTTCCAGAAGAAAAAGAACTGGGAGTGCTTCTTTTAGATATCGGAGGCGGGACTACTGATTTAGCTATCTTTTTGAATGGGGAGTTGAGATTTGCCCGGGTATTAGCCACAGGAGGTAATTATATCACCAATGATATAGCAGTAGCTTTTCATACTACTCGAGAGAAAGCTGAGAGTATTAAATTAAAATATGGAAGAGCTTCTTTAGATTTTGAGGAAGAAGATGAAATGATAAGGATTGAAAAAGTAGCTGGAAGAGGGAGTTATGTTGTAGAGAGGAAAGATTTGGTTAAAGTAATTCAAATGCGTGTGGATGAGATTTTTGAGTTGGTAGATGAAGAGATTAGAAAAAGTGGATTAAGAGGATTAGTTGCCAGTGGAGTAGTTCTTACGGGAGGATGCTCTCTTCTGGAAGGAATTAAAGAGAGAGCGGAGAGAAAATTGAAGTTACCGGTGAGAATAGGATATCCCCGGATAAATCACCCGGAGAAGATTGTCAATCCCATTTATGCCACAGCAATAGGCTTAATTTTTTACGGATTAAAGGCTAAAGAAGAGTCGATACAAAGAGAACGGGGAATGGTCAAAATTAAGGAATGGTTCAGACAGTTCTTTTAATAATCGGCCATGAGAGAAGATAAACCCCTTTTAGGGATTACAATGGGAGATCCTGCAGGAATAGGCCCTGAGATTATTGTGATGAGCCTTGTTCAACGGGAGATTCAGAATATATGTGCACCGGTAGTGATCGGGGATAGAAAAATTATTAAAGAAGCTCTTGAAATTACCTCTCGGAAGGCAAAAGTAAGAGCTGTAAAGAGAATAAAAGATTGCCAGTTTGCAGAAGGAGTTATTAATGTTTTAGACCTTCAAAACGTTGACTCTGAGCATCTAATAAGAGGAAAAATCACTCCCATGGCTGGGAGGGCGGCTTTTGACTACATAAAAGAAGCCATTCATTTAGCTCTTTCCGGCAAGATTGAAGCTATAGTTACCGCTCCTTTGAACAAAGAAGCTTTAAATATAGCAGGGTATCATTATCCTGGACATACAGAGATATTAGCTGAACTATGCAGGGCTAAAGAAGTAGTTATGATGTTAATAAGAGGAAACCTTCGGGTATCTCATGTAACCACTCATCTTCCTCTACGAGAGATTTTTAATTTTATTAAAAGAGAGAGAATCTTTAGAGTGATTACTATTACTTATAAAGCTCTTCAGAATTTAGGAATAAATAGACCTCGTTTAGCTGTAGCCGGACTTAATCCTCATGCGGGGGAGGGAGGATTATTGGGAAAAGAAGAGATAAATGAAATTCTTCCTGCTATTAAAAAAGCGCATTCTCTGGGAATAGAAGTCCAGGGACCCTTTTCCGGGGATACTCTCTTTTATCGAGCTAAGCAAGGAGAATTTGATGGTATTATTGCTATGTACCATGATCAAGGGCATATTCCCCTGAAAACCCAAGGATTTTTTGAGGGAGTAAATCTTACTTTAGGTCTCCCTTTTGTGCGCACTTCTGTTGTTCATGGAACTGCTTTTGATAAAGCAGGTAAAGGAATAGCCAATCCTCAAAGTTTAATTGAAGCTATTAAGTTAGCTATTTTAATGCTCAAAAAAGCAAAAAATAATAAGAATAGACGCTAATAAAGGGTAAGAAGGATGCTCCTGTAAAGTCAAAAGTTTCCGTGTGCCTGTAAAAGGAATTGCAAAATATCAAAAGGTGTACAGGATCTCATGAGCTTGCTAAAAGGCTATGGTTCTATAAAAGAGTTTCCCTGAAACATCGTAAAAGATACACCCGGAAGGACAGGGAAATAATGAATGGGTTATCTTATTTTACAAAGAAGACTTTCTTCCGGATAAGTTTCAAACTGCGAACTATTAGATGAAAACTAATTAGCTAAGCCTGTAAGAATGGGAAGTTCTTCTTTTATATTTTGAGGCTTAAACTGTACCTTGTAGAGATGGCTGTATAATCCTCCATGTCTTAACAATTCCCGGTGAGTGCCTATCTCTACTATTCTTCCCTGATCCATTACTACGATTCTGTCTGCATTTCTTATGGTTGAGAGTCTATGAGCGATAATGAAGCTGGTTCTGTTTTTCATTAAACGCTCCAGAGCTTCCTGAATGAGAGCCTCCACTTCAGTATCTACTGAGGAGGTAGCTTCATCGAGAATGAGAATAGAAGGATTTTTGAGAACAGCGCGGGCAATAGAAATTCTTTGTTTTTGACCAAGGGATAGATTATTCCCTCTTTCTCCCGCTTTAGTCTCGTATCCAGCAGGTAATTTTTTAATAAATTCATCAGCGTTAGCAATCTTTGCAGCAGCGATAATCTCCTCGTTAGTAGCCCCTCTTTTGCTGAAACCAATATTATTTTTTAACGATTCGTTAAACAGGAAAGGTTCCTGAAGAACTATTGCTATTTGTTCCCGCAGGTAAGAGAGTTTTAATTTCCTAATATCGTATCCATCAATAGTAATAGAACCTTTAGTTACATCATAAAAACGGGGAATAAGACTGATAAGAGTAGTTTTCCCTGATCCACTGGGTCCTACAATAGCGATTTTCTCACCTGGTTTAACTTTAAGGTTAATGTTGTGAAGAACATAATCTTTTTTATTATAAGTAAAGCAGACATTATTAAATTCTACTGCTCCCTTTACAGGAGAAGAAAAGGAGATGGCATCTTTGGCTTCTTTTACTTCCGGGATAGTATCTATTATGTCAAAGACTCTTTCTCCGGCGGCGCGAGCATGTTGAAACATATTATTCACCTGATTTAGCTGGTCAATGGGTTGATAGAAGAGTCCCAGATATCCATAAAAGGCGACTAAGCTTCCTATGGTTAAAGTCCCTGCAAGGATTTCTTTTGTTCCAAAAAAGAGGACCAATATTGTTCCCAGAGAACTTATAAATAAGATAAGGGGGTAGTAAATAGACCATAGCTTTGCTATTCTCATATTACTTCGAAAATAACCTCTACCTTGAATGGCAAATTTCTTCTCTTCATACTCTTCCTGAGTAAAAGTCTTTATCTCTCTTATTCCAAAAATATTTTCCTGGAGAAGAGCGGTTACTTTAGCCAGTTTTCGACGCACTTGACGATAACTTCGATGAGCTTTCCCGCTGAATTTAAAAATTAGGAAAGCAAGCAAAGGAAGGGGAATCATAGCAATTAAGGTTAATTTTAAATTCATTCTTATTAAGATTATCAATGACCCTGTAAGGGTAATAAAAGCAACGAAGAGAGTAGTTAATCCACTGGTGACTATTGCCTGGAGAGCTTCTACATCATTAATGATTCGGGAAACTATTTTGCCGGTCTCTTTACCTTCAAAATAACTTAAAGAAAGACGTTGGAGGCTATGATAAACCTGATTGCGGAGATCAAAAATGAGTCTCTGTTGGACTTTGTTGTTTAGAAGGATACGAAAGGAGATGAGAGTGCTTCTTAAGATATAAGCAAAAAGAAGCATTCCCATAATGATAGGGAAGAGGTGAAGGTTCTTCTTGGTAATTATCTCGTCAATAATAATTTTTACCAAATAAGGAGGTATTAATCCTAACCCGGTAACTCCGCCAGCGGCGATAAAAGCAGCTATTAACTTTCCTCGGTAAGGTTTAGTATAAGATAGTATTCTTAGAAAAGTCTTCATTATTTATTTCTCCTGTTATTTTATTTGCGCAAAAGAATGAAAAATTAAAGATATGCTTAAAAATAAAGGGATTCCTCGCTGACATATACATTTAATCTCAGCGAAGAATCCTCTTACTATCTTTCCTACTCCAAAATTTATGAAGCTTTTACCCGGTGGTTCTTCTGATGTCTCCATTTTTATAGTTCCTCTCTTTTGAAAGTTCAGAGGATTATATACTAAATTTTCCTACCGTCAACCCTTTTTTTTCTTAATTTTTTGTTTAATTTAAGGAACCGAGCAGAAAATTCAGTTTTTTCAGTAGATTATGAGAACTTTTTCTTAATCTTCCGGAACTTCTTCTTATAGGGGGATAGAGAGTAGACTCTCTCCTTCGGGATTTTATTCCAGAGAGGATATAGTGAAACCTTCTCCGGATATCTGGAAAGGTAATGAGGGAATAATGGAAACCAGAATAAGTTTGACAAAGTAGAAAAAATGTTATATTTTTAACGAAGATAAGTTAGAGGGAAAAGGAAGAGGGAGGAGAGGAAGTTTTTCGGTCTTTAAACTAATAATAGAAGGAGAAAATAAGATGGTCTGGAATAAGAAATACGAATGTATGCCTCGAGAAGAGTTACAGTCTCTTCAGTTAAAGAGATTAAAAGAGGTTACTCAACGGGTTTATCACTGTTTATCTTTTTACAGAAGAAAATTTAAGGAAAGAGGAATTTGCCCTGAAGATATAAAATCTTTAAAAGATCTGAATAAACTTCCTTTTACTACTAAGTCAGAACTTCGCCAGGGGTATCCTTTTGGATTGTTTACAGTCCCCTTAAGTAAAATAGTAGAGTTTCATGTTTCTTCTGGAACTACCGGTAAACCTGTGGTTGATGGATATACACGGAAGGATATCGAAATCTGGGCAGAAGTTAGCGCCCGGTCTCTAAGCTGTGCAGGGGTTACAGCAGAGGATATAATTCAGAATGCTTATGGATACGGCCTTTTCACAGGGGGATTGGGTATTCATTATGGTGCCAGCCTTATTGGTGCAAAGATTATTCCAATTTCTGGAGGACAAACTACTCGCCAAGTTATGATGATGCAGGATTTTAAGCCTACCATTTTAACCTGTACTCCCTCGTATGCTCTCCATATAGCTGAAATCTCTGAGGAGATGGGAGTCGATTTAAAGAAATTACCTCTTCGGGTGGGAGTATTAGGAGCGGAAGCTTGGTCTGAAAATATGCGTCAGGAGATTGAATCTCGTCTGGGTATAACGGCTCTGGATATTTATGGATTAACTGAGATAATTGGGCCAGGAGTAGCTCAGGAGTGTCCAGAGAAGAAGGGACTTCATGTGTTTGAGGATCATTTTTTACCGGAAATAATTAACCCTAAAACAGGAGAAGTTCTAAAAGAAGGAGAAGAAGGAGAATTAGTTTTAACTACTTTAACCCGAGAAGGAATTATTTTAATCCGCTATCGGACAGGAGATATAACTACTATAAGTTATCGCCCCTGCTCCTGTGGAAGAACATTGGCTCGCATTGGGAAGATAAAAGGAAGAGTAGATGATATGCTTATCATAAGGGGAGTAAACATTTTCCCCTCCCAGATAGAGAATGTCCTTATGCAAATAGACGAGATTGAGCCTCATTATCAGTTAATTCTGGAGAGGAAGAAAGGGCTGGATGAGTTGACAGTAGAGTTGGAGACTCTACCGCAAATATTCTTTGATGAAGTGCGAAAGATTGAGGAGATAGAAAGGAAGATTGCCCGAAAAATTGAAGAGACTCTGGGTTTGAGAGTAGGAGTAAGATTGGTGGAGCCAAAGACTATTCAGAGAAGTATGGGTAAAGCGAAAAGATTGATAGATAAAAGAAAATTAAAATAGGAGAAGCAGGGTGAAGATAAATCAGATCTCGGTATTTTTGGAGAATAAAATAGGAAGATTGGCGGAAGTTACAAAAGTTTTAGGAAGTAAAGGAATTAATATTCGTGCTTTGTCTATTGCCGATACTGCTGAATTTGGTATCTTACGAATGATAGTTAGTCAGCCAGAAGAGGCATGCTCTATTCTGGAAAAGAGTGGTTTTACCGTATCAAAGACTGAGGTAATAGTGGTAGAGATTATGGATAGACCTGGTGGACTGGCTGAAGTTTTAGAAATATTGGCAAAAGCGTGTTTAAATGTAGAATATTTATATGCTTTTGTAGCTCCGAAGGGTAAGAATGCTCTGGTAGTCTTGAAAATTGAAAAACTTACTGAGGTGGTAGAACTGTTAAGAAGAGAAAAGGTAAAAATTTTAACCCGGGAAGAGATTAGCAAGTTGTAAAATTGGTCAGGAAATGAGCTTAGGGAAAAGTATTAGATTTTTGAGAATTTATTCTTAGCGAGGAAGGGTAATTGTTAGTATATTTTTTTATTAATTATATTGCTACTTGTTAGCAGGAGCCGAGTTAACATGAAAAAAGAATAGAAGGAGGAAAGAAAAATGAGAAAAAAGATGAGGCGAGGTAGAATTATTTTAGGAATAAGTTTTTTTCTGTTAATTTTAGCAAGGGTATTGGCTTCTCAAATATTGGCCGGGGAAGATAAGCCTCTGAAGCCTTATAAAGTGGGAGCCATATTTGCTATTACAGGAGCTGCATCCTGGTTGGGAGAGCCGGAGCGAAATACCGTTAAAATGATTGAGGAAGAAATAAACGCTCTCGGGGGGATTAATGGTCATCCTCTTAAAGTTATTGTTGAGGATACAGTGGGTGATGAAACGAAAGCGGTAATGGCGGTAAAGAAGCTTATTGAAAAAGATAAAGTTTTAGCGATAGTTGGTCCTTCACGGAGCGGAACTACCCTGGCAGTGATTCCTATAGTAGAAAGAGCAAAGATCCCTTTAATTTCCTGCGCGGCTGCTGAAGCCATTGTTGCCCCGGTAAAGCCCTGGGTGTTTAAAACTCCTCAGAAAGATAGTGATGCGGTGGTAAAGATTTATGAATATATGAATAAACACCAGATATCTAAGGTAGCTATCATTACCGGGACTACCGGATTTGGTAGTGAAGGACGCAAGCAATTAAAGAAATTAGCTCCGGAATTTGGAATTACTATAGTGGCTGATGAGACATATGGTCCCAAGGATACTGATATGACAGCCCAACTTACAAGAATTAAGGCAACCGATGCTCAGGCAGTAATAAATTGGTCTATAGTGCCCGCTCAAGCTATTGTAGTAAAGAATATGCGACAACTGGGAATGACCATTCCTCTCTTTCAAAGTCACGGATTCGGTAATATTAAGTATGCTGAGATGGCTGGAGAGGCTGCCGAAGGACTCATTTTCCCGGCAGGAAGGCTGCTGGCTGTGGATACTCTTCCGGAAACTCATCCTCAAAAAGAAGTTTTAACTCGTTATAAAGAGAGGTACGAGAGTAAATACGGTGAAAATGTAAGCACCTTTGGAGGTCATGCCTGGGATGCTCTTCAACTGGTAATTTTAGCATTGAGGGCTGTAGGGCCTGATCGAGAGAGAATCAGAGTTTTTATTGAAAATGTAAAAGGATTTGTGGGTACGGGGGGAATATTTTACTATTCCCCGGAGGATCATACTGGTTTAAATAAAGAAGCTTTCGAGATGCTTACGGTTAAAAAGGGAAAGTTTGTCGTTTTAAAATAAAATGAGTTTGGGGAATCAACTCTTACAATACTTATTTACGGGAATCACCATAGGTAGTATTTATGGAATGGTGGCTCTTGGCTTTAACATAATTTATAACTCTACGGGGATCATTAACCTGGCTCAGGGGGAGTTTGTAATGTTAGGGGGGATGATTACTATTTTTCTTACCACCGTTGTCAAACTCCCCCTATTCTTAAGTTTTTTTCTGTCAGTTCTTTTAGTAACTCTGATAGGGGCAATATTTGAAAGATTAGCTATTCATCCTTTAAAGAGTCCTTCCGTAATTACTCTCATTATTATCACCATAGCGGGTTCCATTCTTTTTAAGGGAGGGGCGATGTTTCTTTGGGGTAAAGAAACTTTTACTCTTCCTTCCTTTTCAGGGGAAAAACCTATCTTTGTTCTGGGAGCTATCATTCTTCCTCAAACTTTGTGGATTTTAGGGATTATGGGAGGAGTAGTTCTTCTTCTTATTTTCTTTTTTTCTTTTACCCGAGCAGGAAAAGCGATGAAGGCTTGTGCTGTTAATCGAAGAGCAGCTAATCTTGTTGGTATTAATGTGAAGTTAATGGTTCTTTTTTCTTTTGCTCTCAGTGCGGCTATAGGGGCAGTAGCGGGGATTATTATCACCCCCATTGCTCTTATGGACTATGATCGAGGAACTATGTTAGCTATAAAAGGATTTTGCGCTGCCGTATTGGGAGGACTGGGGAGTAATGCAGGAGCAGTGATAGCTGGTTTTCTCATCGGTATTACAGAATCTTTAGGAGCGGGTTTTATTTCTTCTGGATACAAGGACGCTATTGCTTTAGTAGTATTGCTGGCAGTTCTATTTTTTAGACCCGGCGGGATATTGGGAAACAAAGAACATACTTAAGTTGCAAATTTTAAATGGGGAAAAAGAATTTATTTTCGTTACTGGTTCTGGGTATAATGGTAATGATATTACCTCTGGTGATTAGTAATCCTTATTACTTGAGCATATTAATCTTTGTAGGTATTTATAGTTTAATTACTATAGGCTTAAGTCTTCTTATGGGTTATGCTGGCCAGATTTCACTGGGTCAGGCAGCTTTTTTTGGAATAGGTGCTTATACTTCGGGGATACTTAGTACTAAATTTAGCCTCTCTCCTTGGTTGGCCTTAATTATAGCTATTTTTGTTACCGGGGGAATTGCTTTTCTTATTGGAACCCCTGCTCTCAGGCTGAAAGGTCATTATTTAGCGATGGCTACTTTGGCTTTTGGTCAAATTATTTTTATTATTCTTAACGAGGAGATTGCTTATACGGGAGGTCCCTCGGGTTTTGGGCAAATTCCTTACTTTAAACTGGGAAATTTTGTTTTCAATTCTGACTTTCGCTATTATTATTTTGTTTGGAGTATTGTTCTCGTAGTCTTAATTTTCTCTTTAAATCTTATTCACTCGAGGGTGGGTCGTGCTCTTCGGTCTATTCATGGAAGTGAAATAGCGGCTAATGTTCTGGGAGTGAACACAGCTAAATATAAAATACAGGTATTTGTTCTCAGTGCTATTTATGCTTCTATTGCTGGTACTCTTTACGCTCATTTTGTGACTTTTCTCAGTCCGGGGACATTCAGTTTTTCTTTTTCCATAGCTTTGCTTACTATGGTAGTTATAGGGGGAATGGATAGTATATGGGGAGCAATTATGGGAACAGCTCTTCTTACCATTCTTCTTGAGTTCTTACGAATATTTCATGATTATGACATTCTTATCTATGGAGGCGTCCTCCTTCTTATTATGATTTTCTTACCTGAAGGAGTGTTTAAAGGGTTATTTAATTTAATTTACAAAGGTAATTTTCCTAAAAATCGTTTAATTAAAAAATCCCTGGAGAGTCGAAGATGAGTCCTATTTTAGAAGTTGTTGCCTTGCGAAAGGAATTTGGAGGGGTGAGGGCCCTTGATGGGGTAAGTTTTAAAGTAAATCAACACCAAATTAAAGCTATTATTGGTCCCAATGGGGCTGGCAAAACTACTCTCTTTAATATTATTTCTGGTCTCTATTTTCCTACTTCGGGTTTGATAAAATTCGAGAACAGGGAAATCACTGGTTTAAAACCACATCTTATTACTAAAAGAGGTATTTGTCGGACTTTCCAAAATATTCAAATTTTTAAAAATATGACAGTATTGGAGAATGTAATGGTTGGTCGCCATTGTCGGACGAGGTGCGAATTTCTTTCTACCCTGATGAAACTAAAAAGGGCTCGTTATGAAGAGGAAAGTATTCTTGCTTTTTCCCAGAAAATATTGTCTTTTGTAGGTCTTAAAGATAGAGCATTTGAATCAGTTTCTAATCTTACTATTCAGGAGCAAAAGTTGTTAGAGATTGCTCGTGCCTTAGCTACGGAACCAAAGTTACTTCTTCTGGATGAACCGGCAGCAGGTTTAAGTATTCGGGAGACCGAATGTATAGCTGAGCTTATCTCTCGGATTCGGGAACGGGGAATTACTATTCTTTTGGTAGAACATGATATGAATGTAGTTATGGAAATTTCCGATGAGGTAATAGTGCTTAATTCGGGGAGGGTTTTGGCAGAGGGAGCACCCCGGGAAATTCAGAATAATAAAGAGGTTATTGCTGTTTATCTGGGTGAGGGATAAAGGTTTGAGAAAGGTAGGAAGTGTTAATTATACGAAATCTTAAGAGTTTCTATGGTTATTTGTGCGCTTTAAAAGGAGTATCTCTCCATATAAAAGAAGGAGAGATTGTGACCTTAATTGGGGCAAATGGAGCCGGGAAAACAACTTTATTAAATTCTATTATGGGGTTAGTATCTATAAGAGAAGGAGAAATTTTACTTTTTAAGGAAGATATCACTAAATTATCTCCTCCACAGATAATTAAGCGGGGAATTACTCTGGTACCGGAAGGAAGGGAACTCTTTGCTCCTCTTACAGTTATGGATAATCTTATTTTAGGAGCCTACCATCGCTATCGAAAGAATGGAAAAGCAAGGATTCGAAGAGATTTAGAGGTTATATTTGAGCGTTTTCCTGTTCTAAAGGAAAGAAGAAAACAACCGGCTATAACTCTTAGCGGTGGTGAGCAACAGATGCTGGCTATTGGCAGAGCGTTGATGTCTCGTCCTAAAATTCTTTTAATGGATGAGCCTTCTACAGGACTTTCTCCTGTGGTAAGAAGGGAAATCTTTCATATTATTTCTGAATTACATAAGCAGGGGACTACTATCTTACTAGTGGAACAGAATGCTAAAGCTGCTTTAAAGATTGCTGACAGAGGTTATGTTATAGAAACAGGGAGAATTGTTGCTCAGGGAAGTGCTGATGACCTTCTTAATAATCAAGAAGTGAAAAGAGCTTATTTGGGAAAGGAATACAAGAAGGTTTGGGAATAAAAAATAAGAGGATTATAAATGAATATATGGAATAAACAATATGAAACTATGGATAGAAATGAGATAGAGCAGCTACAGCTGGAAAGACTCCAGATAACCGTTATTCGGGCTTATCGGAATGTGAGTTTTTACCGAAAGTTGTTTGATGAGGCCAATCTAATACCAGAGGAGATTAACTCTATGGAAAAATTGGCTATGATTCCCTTTACCAGTAAAGAGACTCTATCTCAAAGTTATCCTTACGGGATGTTTGCTGTGCCTCTGCGGGAAATAGTGCGACTTCAATGTACTTCCGGAACAACGGAAAAGCCCATTGTAGTTGGATATACGAAAAATGATCTTGAGCACTGGACGGAAGTATGCGCTCGTGTGCTCACCGCCAGCGGAATAACTAAAGATGATGTAGTGCAGATCTGTCTCGACTACGGTCTTTTTGGAGGGGGGCTTGGATTTCACTATGGTGCTGAACTTATAGGTGCTTCCGTAATTCCTGCCCCTAATTTAGATCCAGAGAAACAACTCCTTATAATGCGAGACTATCATACCACTGTATTAATTTCTACTCCTACCTTTGCCTTAAGATTAGTCAAGGTTTTGAGAAAGAAGAGAATTAGTCCGGCTAATTTTCACCTTAAAATTGGAGTATTTACCGGGGAACCTTTTCCTGAAACAGTAAGAGAAAAAATTGAAGAGGAATTGAATATTATAGCTACAGAAAATTATGGGTTGAGTGAGATAGCTAATCCTGGGGTTGCGGTTGAATGTAAAGAAAAAAGTGGTCTTCATATTTTTGAAGATCAATTCATTCCGGAAATAATTGATCCTTGTTCTAAAAAAATACTACCTTTGGGTCAGGAAGGAGAGCTGGTTCTTACTACTATAACTAAGGAAGGTTTTCCTCTCCTTCGCTATCGTACGGGAGATATTACCAGTCTGGATGCATCTTTATGTCCTTGCGGACGGAACTTGATCCGAATGAAGAAAGTGAAAGGTCGAACCGATGATATGATGGTTATTAATGGTGTGAGTCTCTTCCCTTCACAAATTGGACAAATTCTTGCCAAAATAATAGGAGAAGCCCAGCCACATTTTCGTCTTTCCGTGAATCGGGAGGAAACGGGAGATATTCTGGAAGTCTTAGTAGAGGTCTCTGAAAAGATTTTTTTTGATGAAATGAAGAAACTTGTAGAAATAAAAACCCGGATAGAGAGCGAGATTTATCATCTCCTTAGTATAAAAGCAAAAGTTAAATTAGTGGAACCCGATTTACTCAGTTGACAATTCCCTATTTTTAATTTAAGATTTATTAAAAGGAAAGCTAATTAATTCTCTTTCATCCCGGTAATTAAGAGGAATGAAACGAGTAAATATAATGATTTGGAGAGGTTAGAGATGATTACACCTGTTGTGATGCCTAAGTTAGGAGAAACAATGGAGGAAGGGGAAATTATCCGCTGGTTGAAGAAAGAAGGGGAGAAAGTAGAGAAGGGAGAGCCTATTTTGGAAGTAGCTACCGATAAAGCCAATATTGAGGTAGAAGCTCCTGTCTCCGGTTTTCTTCGAAAGATTATCGCCTCGGAAGGGGAGATAATCCCGGTAACCCGAACTATTGCTTATATTACTGAGACAATGGAGGAAGAAATCCCCGGAGAGACTCCTTCTCTAATCAAGGCTTCTCCTCGGGCAAAGAAGTTAGCTAAGGAGTATAATGTAGATTTATCAAAGATAAAAGGAACCGGTCCGGGAGGGAGGATAATTGAAGAAGATATTAATGCCTTTTTGAAGGAAAGAAAATCTTCTTCAGAGAGAGAAGAAGTTTCTTTATCGCGAATAGAAAAGGTGATGATGAAACGGATGGAAGAAGTGAAAGAAATTCCTCATTTTTTTCTTACTATCGAAGTCGATTTTTCTCGAGTAAAAGAGGTAAGAGAGGAGTTGAAAGAGGAATTTGAGAACAAAGGTCTTCATCTTTCATTTACAGATATATTAATTAAAGTTTGTGCTCAGGGTTTAAAAAAAGTAAGGAGGATGAATTCTATTTTTACAGAAGGTAGGTTGTACTTATCTCCGAGGGTAAATATAGCATTAGCGGTGGCTACCGAGAGAGGGCTTCTGGTCCCTGTAATTAAAAATGCAGGAGAGAAGAGTCTTTTTCAAATTACTAAAGAGAGACAGGAATTGGTAGAAAAAGCCCAGAAGGAAAAGCTTTCTCCTGAGGAGATGGAAGAAGCTACCTTTACTCTTTCTAATCTGGGGATGTTTGGAATTAGAGAATTTTCTGCGTTAATCACTCCTCCTCAGATAGCTATTTTAGCCGTAGGAGAAATTAAACAAAAAGCTGTGGTGAATGAGGGGAGGATAGAAATTAAGCCTACCGTGAAAATGACCCTTTCTTGCGATCATCGGGCAGTCGATGGATTATTAGCTGCAAAATTCTTGAGAGAAATAAAAGAAAGATTAGAGAAACCCTCTTTGTTGTTAATAAATTAGATTCAGTAATTTTTTCGTAAATCGAAAAAGACTTCATTTTCTACGCTCCTTAAAAATTCTTAATCTATAACGGAGAAGCAGGAGAAGAAATAGTGTTTACGGGAATAATAGAGGAAATGGGGGTGGTGGAGAAGGTAGAAATAAAATCTTCTTTACATCGGTTAAGGATAAAGGCGGAAAAGGTATTGGAGGGCACAGGAGTATCTGATAGTTTAGCTGTAAATGGAGTATGTTTGACGGTAATAGAGGTTGAAAAAAGATGTTTTACAGTTCAGATAATGCCCCATACTTTAAATAAAAGTAACTTGAGAGGAGTGAAAGAGGGAGATAAGATTAATCTGGAGAGAGCAGTATCTTTAAATGAAAGATTAGGGGGTCACCTGGTTACCGGGGATATAGATGGAGTAGGGATAATAAATTATATTAGAAGAGAAAGAGGACAGAATATATGGGGAATTAAGTTCCCTTCCTTATTATCTAAATATATAGTTCCTCAGGGAAGGGTGACCTTAGAAGGAGTAAGTTTAACAGTAGCGGGAGTAGAAAAAGAAGGATTTACTATTTGTCTTACTCCTTTTACCCTTGAGAATACTACTCTGGGTTTAAAGAAGAGAGGAGATTTGCTTAACTTGGAAGTGGATATTCTTTCTAAGTATGTGGAAAAAATTCTTTCTTCTCCAGAGAAAATAAGTATAGAATTTTTAAAGAATGCCGGATACTAAAATGGAATTTAATTCTATAGAAGAAGTTCTAACTAACTTTAAAAAAGGGAAGATGGCTATTGTGGTAGACGATAAAGATAGAGAGAATGAGGGGGATTTAATAATTCCTGCTTCCTGTGTTACTCCACAGATAATTAACTTTATGGCTAAATATGGTCGAGGATTAATATGTTTAGCTATAACTTCTCAGAGGGCAAGGGAGTTGGGACTCACTCCTATGGTGGAGAAGAATACATCTTTAAAAGGGACTCCCTTTACTGTATCTGTAGATGCTCGCTATCATACGAGTACCGGAATATCAGCATATGATAGAGCACGGACGATTAAGGTGCTTATTGATCCTAAGACAAAGAAGGAGGATTTAGCAAAACCCGGTCATATATTTCCTCTTATTAGTAAAGATGGGGGGGTATTGGTAAGAGCAGGTCATACTGAAGCGGCGGTAGATTTAGCCAGATTGGCTGGATTTTATCCAGCGGGAGTGCTTTGTGAGATAATGGGAGAGGATGGAAGAATGGCTAGACTTCCTCATCTTTTATCTTTTGCTAAAAAGTATCATCTAAATATTTGTTGTTTAGCGGATATTATTGCCTATCGCTGGAGAAAGGAAAAATTGATAAGAAGAGAAGTAGTTACTCATCTTCCTACCTCTTATGGAGATTTTAAACTTATTGCTTATAAGACTATTATTGATAATAAAGTTCATTTAGCGTTGGTGAAGGGAGAAGTAGCGGGTAAAGAAGATGTTCTTGTGAGATTACATTCTCAGTGTCTTACCGGGGAAGTTTTTTACTCTCTACGCTGTGATTGCCGGGCACAATTAGATATAGCCTTAGAGCTTATTGGAAAATCTGAATACGGAGTGATAGTTTATTTAAATCAAGAGGGACGGGGAATAGGTTTATTAAACAAACTTAAAGCTTACAAACTTCAGGATGAAGGGATGGATACAGTAGAGGCTAATCAAAAGTTAGGTTTTGAATGGGATCCGCGGAATTATGGAATTGGAGCACAGATCCTGGCTGACCTTGGCTTGCATCGAATTAGAATTTTAACTAATAACCCTCGTAAGATTGTGGGGTTAAAAGGTTATGGGTTAGAGATAGGTGAACGTATTCCCCTGGAGATAAAGCCAAATAAGATTAACCGAAAATACCTGGAGACCAAAAAGAAGAAACTTGGTCATCTTTTAAACCTCCAGTAATTAATTGTTAATGCTCAGTTTCTGATTTTTTATCCAGAAGTACTTAAATGAGTGGAATAAATTAGCAAGAAGACCTGAAGTTTCTTTAAGGAGGGGTAAGTGAAAGTTTATAAAGGAAAAATAAAGGGAGAAGGATTAAGATTTGGGATTATACTCTCTCGGTTTAATGAATTTATTACTCAGAAGCTATTGGAAGGGGCGTTAGATGCCCTTAAGAGACATGAAGTTGCTGAAGAGAATATCGAAGTTTTCTGGGTTCCGGGTTCTTTCGAGATTCCTTCCTTAGCCGCTCGGTTAATCAAGGAGAAGAGGTTTGACGCTCTTATTTGTCTGGGAGTTATTATCCGTGGTGATACTTCTCATTTTGAATTAATTTCTAATCAAGTATCCCGGGGAATTTCTACTCTATCCTTAAAAGCAGATATTCCTCTTATTTTTGGAATAATTACGGCGGATACTTTAGAGCAAGCTATTGAGAGAGCAGGAACCAAAATGGGAAATAAAGGATGGAGTGCAGCAATATCGGCTATGGAAATGGCGGATTTATATAAGAAAATATAGAGATAAGCTAAAGAAATGAGGAAAAGATTATGGGCGGAGATAGATTTATCCACTATTAGCCATAATTTACGCCAGATTAAAAAGAGAGTAGGTCCCTCGGTTAAGATAATGGGGGTAGTAAAAGCGAATGCTTATGGTCACGGATTAATTGCCGTAAGTAATCTCTTAGTAAAAGAAGGAATAGATGCTCTTTGCGTAGATAATGTAGAAGAAGGGATAGAACTTCGAAAAGGAGGGATTTTTATCCCTATTTTAATTTTGTCTTCTTTTTGGGAAGAGGAGGTTGATTTAATATGTAATTATCAACTTACTCCTACTATTTTTGAAAAAGAGACAGCAGAAATACTTTCAAGAAGAGCCTTAGAAAGGGGAAGAAAGATAAAAATCCATATAAATGTAGATACAGGAATGGGAAGGGCAGGGATTCCCTATAAAAAAGCAGTGGAGTTTATAGAAGAGGTAAATAAATTTGCGGGAATCGAAATAGAAGGAATTTATACTCATTTTTCTTCTGCGGATGAGGAAGATGGAAAATATTCTTCTCTTCAGATTTCTCGGTTTCAAGAAGTGGTGGAAAAGTTAAAAAAGAGAGGAATAGATCCTCCTTTGAAACATATAGCTAATAGTGCGGCTCTATTAAATATTCCTTCTTCTTTTAATTTTAACTGTTTTAACGCGATAAGACCAGGTTTGTTACTCTACGGATATTATCCTTCACCTTTAGTTACTCGAAGTATTTCTCTAAAACCGTCTCTCTGTTTAAAATCTCGGGTTATTTTTGTTAAAAGAGTTCCTCCAGGTAGTTTTCTAAGTTATAATAGAACTTATGTAACGACGCGCTCTACTTTTATTGCTATTTTACCGGTGGGTTATGGGGATGGTTATCCTCGCAGTTTATCTAATAGGGGTGAAGTGCTTATCAGAGGTAAACGGTTTCCTTTAGTAGGAAGGGTTTGTATGAATCAAAGTTTAGTAGATACAGGGGATATAAAAGTAAAAGTGGAGGATGAGGTTGTTCTTTGGGGAACTCAAGGAAGAGGAAAGATATCTTTGGAAGAAGTAGCTCTAAAAGCGAATACTATTCCTAATGAACTAGTGACTAATTTGAGTCAAAAAGTATCTCGAGTATATCTTGGAAATTTACCTCCTACCCGGATCGATTCCTGAATTACTGGGTTCTTGGAAAATTGAAACAGAGAAAAACAGTTAGGAGTGTTTTGGAAGAAACTATTCTAAAATTTAAGAAAAAAGGAATTGAGGAGCCCCGCCTTAATGCAGAAATTATTTTAAGTTCAATATTAAAAAAACCGCGCTCTTATCTTTATTTAGAGTCTGAATATTTAATTCCTCCCTCCAGGCTTTGTTTATTAAAAAAACTGGTTAGAAGGCGTTCTTCTCATATTCCTCTTTCCTATACAATAAGAGAACAAGATTTTATGGGACTAAAGTTTCGGGTAACTCCGGCAGTATTTATTCCTCGTCCAGAAACGGAGATATTAGTAGAGAAGGTCGTAAAAATTCTTCAAAAAGAACCGATTTCCAGAAAACAAAATATTATTATAGATTTGGGGACGGGTTGTGGAAATATTGCTATAAGTATAGCTAAACAGTTAAGTGATTTCAAGATATATGCGGTTGAAATTTCTAAGAGTGCTTTGGAAGTAGCTTTTCAAAATGCTCGAAGACATAGGGTAGAAAAGAGGATTACTTTTTTATGGGGTGATGTTTTTTCTCCTTTAAGAAGAATGAATCTTAGAGGGAGAGTAAGACTGGTAATTTCTAATCCTCCTTATATTGCTGGTCCACAGATAAAAAGACTGTCTCCGGAAGTAAGAAAGGAACCTCTTATTGCTCTAAATGGGGGAAGAGATGGTTTAAAGTTTTTTAAAAGGATTATTCAAGAAGCTCCTCTTTTTTTAGGTCAGGGTGGTCTTCTGGCGTTAGAAATGGGATATAATCAGGCTGGAAAAGTAGAAAAATTAATTATTGCTCAGAAGGAATTCGAATCTCCTGAGTTTATTTATGATTATGAAGGAATTCAGCGGGTAATTATCAGTAGAAGAATATAAACCCGGAAAAAAAATGTTTCAAGGAGAAATTGACTCCAGGGAAAGATTATTTAAGAGAAGAGTTGATTTTATTTATATCTTAATAATCTGTGGTTTCTTTCTTTTGGCAGGAAGAATAGTCTGGCTTCAATTAATAGAAGGAGAGAGGTTTTCTTCTCTTTCTGAGAATTTTCGTCTTCAACTTCTTCCTCTTACCCCTCCTCGAGGTCACATCAGGGATAGAAATGGGAAAATTTTGGCTACCAATAAAGTCTCTTTTTCCCTGGGAGTAGTTCCCTCTAATATAAGCGATGTGAACTGTTTGCTTATCTCGCTTGAGAAAATTGTGGGGATAAATAAAGAAAGATGCAAGAAGAAGATTCAACAAGCTCCTAATCCCTTTAGGCCAGTCCTTTTAAAAAAAGACGTGAATATGGCGACAATGACTTATATTTTAGAGAGAGAAGAAGAATTTCCCGGAGTAGTTATTGTTCCCCGGCCTGTTCGTAGTTATCCTCATCAATCCCTTGCTTCTCACCTTTTAGGTTACTTAGGAGAGGTGAGTAAAGAAGAACTATTTTCGGGGATTTTCCCCCATCTTGAGCAAGGAGATTTTATAGGTCGGGTAGGTATAGAGAGAGTTTATGATTCTTATTTACGGGGAGAGAAAGGAGGCAAGCAGGTAGAGGTAGATGCTTATGGACGCTATCTGAGAACTATTTCTGAGAAGAATGCTCTTCCCGGAAATGACATCTATTTGACCATTGATATTAGAATGCAGCAAATTGCCGAGGAAGAAATGGGAAAGAGAAAAGGGGTAGTGATTCTTGGTAATCCCTGGACAGGAGAAATTTTCTCTTTGGTGAGTCATCCTTGTTTTGACCCCAATCTCTTCTCTTCGGGGATATCTATTAAAGAATGGGACAGATTAAAACAGAATCCGGCTAATCCTCTGGAAAATAGGGCAATTAGAGGCGAATATCCTCCTGCTTCTACTTTTAAGATAATCGTAGCTATTTCAGCTCTCGAAAATGGGATAATTGGGGAAAATGAGACCTTTATTTGCAGGGGGAAATTTCTTGTGGGTGATCGAATTTTTCGATGCTGGAAAGAAGAAGGACATGGGAAGTTAAATTTGGAGGACGCTATTATCCATTCCTGCGATATTTTCTTTTATCAATTAGGTTTAAAAACCGGTGTGGATAACATAATTAAGACTGCTTCTTCCTTCGGTCTGGGGAAGCCTACGGGAATAGACTTACTTTCGGAAAAATCTGGTTTACTCCCTACTCCTTCTTGGAAGTTAAAGAATAAAGGAGAAACCTGGTTTAGAGGGGATACGGCAAATCTTTCTATTGGTCAAGGTTATATACTCTGTACGCCAATTCAAATGTTTAATCTTATTAGTATAATAGCTAACGGAGGAAGCTTATTTAAACCTTATTTGGTAAGAGAAATAGTTTCTCCTGAAGGGAGATTAATTAAAAAAAATTCACCCCAAAAATTAAGAAAGGTACCTCTTTCCTCCTCTACTTTAACTCTTTTAAGAAGTGCATTAAAGGGGGTAGTGAAGAGAGGGACAGGATGGCGTGCGGATAATAAGGTAGTAGACATTTCCGGAAAAACAGGAACTGCGCAATTAACCGAAGGAAAAAGACCTCATAATTGGTTTATAGGTTATGCTCCTTCTGATAATCCCCGGATAGCTATAGTGGTGATGGTAGAACATAGAGAAGAGGAAAGAGCTATTGCCTCTGAGATAGCCGGAAAAATTCTTTCAAGAATTTTTACTCTGAAGTTAGTGAAAGATGAATATTCAGCTAAAAAAATATGATTGGATAATTTTTTTATCCACTCTGGCTTTAATTGGGATGGGTCTTTTTCATTTATACACCCTTACCTTTTCTTCTGAAATTCGTTATTTTTTCCGCCAGATTATTTGGATAGGAATTGGGATGGGCCTTCTTTTTTTATTTTCCTTTCTTAAAGTTAGTTTCTGGAGGAAAATTGCTTATATTTTTGGTGGTGTAAGCCTTATTTTATTAATTTTAGTCTTATTAAGAGGAAGAGGAGTTTACGGAGCGCGGCGGTGGCTTGAAATAGGGGTATTTTCCATGCAACCCTCTGAGTTTGCGAAACTCTCTTTTATTCTTCTGGTTTCTCGTTTAATTTCGGAGAAAAATATTGGCTGGAGAGAGGTAATTCTCTCCGGGGGAGTAACTCTTATTTTTTTAATTCTAATAGCTTATCAACCCGATCTGGGAAGTGCTCTTATCTTTCTTCTTATATGGATAGGAATGTTATTTTTAGCGGGATTATCCCGAAAGAAATTCTTAACTCTCATAGGAAGTATTTTGTTTTTTCTTCCTCTTTGTTACCTTTTTCTTCGCCCTTACCAAAAGGCACGTATCCTTACTTTTTTAAATCCGGGAAGAGACCCTCTGGGAATGGGATGGAGTAGTCTTCAGTCCAAAATTACTTTAGGATCAGGAGGGTTAATAGGTAAAGGGATAGGGAAGGGGCTTTATAGTCAACTTAAGTTTCTCCCTCAACCTCTTACAGATTTTGTTTTTGCTACTGTAGGTGAACAATGGGGATTTATGGGGGCTTTGTTTATTATGGGATTGTACTTTATCATTATTGTGAGAGGATTGAAACTTTCCAGAGAAAATGGTCCCAATTTTGCGGGTCTGGTAACTGGGGGAATAGCTATACTAATTTTCTTGCAAGTCTTTATTAATATAGGAATGACTGCGGGAATAATGCCTATCACTGGTATACCTCTTCCTCTCCTGAGTTACGGAGGAAGCTCGGCGATAGTATTTTTATCAGAAATAGGAGTAATCCTTGCCATAAGGAAAGAGAGATTATCTTCCTCTTAAAGGTAACTTTTATCTGGTTTTTAGTTAAATTAAGGGTAGCTAAACAAGCTGAAAAATAAGATAATTTAAGGGGTTAATTGACAGTTTTCTCTATCCCATATATTATTGATAATAAATTGATGGAAGCTTTGAGATGGCCATTGGCTATGTGGTTGTTGGCCAGGGAGGGGGAAATGATGACTATTACCGAGAAGATTCTAACTGCTCATTGCGGGCATAAAGTAGAAGAAGATGAGTTTATTGAAGTGGATGTAGATCTTACTTTATCTAATGATATCACCGCTCCTCTTGCTATAAAGAAATTTAGAGATTGGGGTGGAAAGAAAGTATTTGATAAAAACAGGGTGGTTTTAGTTCCTGATCATTTTACGCCTAATAAGGATATAAGGTCAGCAGCGCAATGCTCTCTTTTGAGAGAATTTGCTCGGGAACAGAAGATTCCTCATTATTTTGAGGTGGGAAGAGCTGGGATTGAGCATCTTCTTCTTCCTGAGAAGGGATTGGTCCTTCCGGGAGATTTAATAATAGGAGCCGATTCGCATACTTGTACTGCGGGAGCATTAGGAGCTTTCGCTACGGGGGTAGGAAGTACAGATTTAGCAGCTTGCTGGATTACCGGGAAAATATGGCTTAAAGTTCCTTCTACTATTAAGTTTGTCTATCGAGGGAGACTCCAAAGTTGGGTTAGTGCTAAAGATATAATTCTTTGGACTATTGGGGACATAGGAGTAGAGGGAGCTTCTTATAAAACTATGGAATTTAGCGGTGAAGTAATCTCATCTCTTTCTATGGCAGGAAGATTTACTATGTGTAATATGGCTGTAGAAGCAGGAGCAAAGAATGGCATTATAGAACCTGATGAGGTTACTTTCTCTTATATTAGAAAAAGAGCGAAGAGAAGCTGGTGTTTTTACCATAGTGATACTAAGGCTAAGTATATAGAAGTTAGAGAGTATGATGTTAGTAAGATAGAACCCCAGGTAGCTTTTCCTCCTCTTCCTTCTAATGTAAAAGGAATATCAGAAATAGAAAGAGTGAATATTGACCAGGTGGTAATTGGCTCTTGCACTAATGGGCATCTCCAGGATTTAAGAATAGCTGCAAGTATTTTAAAGGGAAAGAAAGTTCATCCTGAAGTAAGGTTAATAGTTATTCCAGCTACTCCTTCTATTTATCTTGAGGCTTTAAGAGAGGGACTAATTGAAATATTTGTAGAAACAGGGGGAGTAGTCAGTCCCCCAACTTGTGGGCCTTGTCTCGGAGGGCATATGGGAGTTTTAGGAGAGGGGGAGAAAGCAGTATCCACTACCAATCGTAACTTTATAGGGAGAATGGGACATTTGAAGAGTGAGGTCTATCTAACTAATCCTGCGGTAGCTGCTGCATCGGCAATAAAAGGGAGAATTGCCAGCCCGGAGGAAGTAAGTTAGTTTTCAATTCTTAAAAAAGCTAAGGCTGGTTTCTTAACTAATTACTAAGAACCAATAGCCGACTGAAAAGGAGAGTATATGAATATGGAAATAGCAGAAAGAGTTAAAAAAATGCCAATTTATTTATTTAGTAGAATAGATGAGCTAAAAAGAAGAGTAAATAATACAGAATTAATTGATTTGGGAATGGGGAATCCGGATTTACCCGCTCCTTCTCATGGTATAGAGAAGTTAAAAAGTTTGTTAACGGACCCTTCTGCTCATCGATATCCTCCAGCAAGGGGTGAGGAAGAATTAAGAAGGGCTATCGCTCAATGGTATAAGCAAAGATATAATGTTCATCTGGACCCAGAGAGAGAGATTCTTCCTCTTATCGGGTCTAAGGAAGGAATAGTTATGACCTATTTAACTTTTCTCAATCCTGGAGATGTAGCTATCGTTCCTACCCCTTGTTATCCGGTGCATTTTAATGGAGTCATTTTAGCAGAAGGAATTCCTTATACTCTATCTATTTGCAAAGAAAATAATTTTTTACCTGATTTTTCTTCTGTTCCTGAAAGAATATTAAAAAAAGCCAAGATTATTTTCATTTGTTATCCCAATAATCCTACTACTGCTGTAGCTAACCTGGAGTTTTTCAAAGAAGCTGTGGCTTTTTCTGAAAAGTATGATCTAATTATAGCTCATGATTTTGCTTACGCCGAAATAACTTTCGATGGATATCGTTCTCCTAGTTTACTCCAAGTAGAGGGCTCTCGAGAAAGGGGAATTGAGTTTTATTCTTTTTCAAAAACCTATAATATGGCTGGATGGCGTATAGGTTGTGTAGTGGGTAACAGTAATCTTATAAATTCTATCTTTAAGACAAAATGTTATGTTGATTTCGGCCTTTTTTCACCTCTTCAAAGAGCAGCTGCTTTTGTTCTCCAATCTTCTCAAGGGTGCGTAGAAAACATCTGTAAAATTTATCAGAGAAGGAGAGATGTATTAGTTGAAGGATTAAAAAGATGTGGTTGGGAGATAGAACTTCCTCAAGCTACTATATATGTATGGGCACCTCTTCCCCCTCCATATTCAAAATTAACATCTTATGAATTTAGTGAGTTTCTGGTGAAAAAGACAGGAGTAGTTACATCACCAGGGACAGGATTTGGAGAAGGAGGCGAGGGTTATATTAGATTTGCTCTGGTAGAAAACGAGGACAAAATAAAGAAAGCAGTGGAGCGGATATCCTCGGTTCTTTAAATAAGGAAAGGAAGAATTTTAGATTTTCTTGGCCATTTATAGGTAATTCTATCTATAATTCACTACTAGAGACTTATTGCTGAAGAGCCTTAGATAGTGTTTTTTGGAGGAGAAGCGGAGGATATTTTTAGTGGGGAGAGAGGGGAAAATGGTGTCAAGATGTTTTTTTCTTGACATATAAGAAAATTATGATATCTATAATTTTAGGCAAGAAGGGAGGTGATGATATTACTTTAAAAAATTTTTTAATTAACCAGAGAATTAATATAATTATATGAGGGGGTGAGAAAAAGATAAGGTTTTCTTAGAATATGCTTTAGAAGAAAAAAGGAGGCATAGGGAAATGAAGAGTAAAATATTTTCAAAAAAAGGGCTACTATTATGTTTAATAAGTGGAGTTATATTTATTACTGGAGGAATGTCCAGAGTATACGCTGAAGAGACTCTCAAAGAGCAGTTAGAAGAAGCTAAGGTAGCTATCCAAGATCAAGTAGAGGTGATTAATAAACTTACCGAGAATTTTTTCATCGTTACTAAAGACCTGGAAGAGCGGATTAAAAAACTCAAAGCTACCAATAGCCAGCAAGCGGAAACTATTAAAAAGATTACCGATAACTTCTTCAAGGTAAGAGAGGAACTTACCAAGAAAATAGATGAACTCAAAGCTACCAATAGCCAGCAAGCGGAAACTATTAAAAAGATTACCGATAACTTCTTCAAGGTAAGAGAGGAACTTACCAAGAAAATAGATGAACTCAAAGCTACCAATAGCC
>JAGGVN010000128.1 GCA_021158005.1 Candidatus Aerophobota bacterium
AGGACCAGCTCCATGTCCAAGTTCTACTGTCCATTCAGCAAATACCTTGACATCCGGATACAGACTGACTCCCAGAAAATTATAAAAACATCTTATAGCATGTTCAATTTGTTCTCTTTTTAAATAAGAGGCGAATTTTTAAAGTTTTTCTGAAAAAAACATTATAGTTTCCAGCTTCTTCTATTTTTCGTTCATCAGGTAGTTCCACAACATCAAGATGCTCAAAACTATAGATATGTTTATTTTTATTAGCTGTTATTTTAACATTGGCGGTTATCCAGCGTCCATGATAAGGGTCATCCTCCTCTATCCAGCCTCGTTTTGTGCCTTTTAGTCTTTCTGGAGCAGGAGTGAGCCAGCTGTATTGCCAGTACTGGACTTTCACTAAATCTGGTTTTGGGACAAATTCATCACTTTTATAAATTACCTCTAACTCATATATGTCTCTTGGCTCTTCCCACTCCACTCCTATATGAGGTTCACTTTCTTCAGATTCCGCCATTGGTAACCAATAGAAATTTCCCTCCTTATCTTTAAGAGGCTGGATAGGATAGCCCTCAATTGTATTTGGATCTTTACCTGACCACCATTTAATTTCTCCAAAGTCCACCAGGTTAAATAGTTCATTTTCGTTAGTCATAATAATACCGCCTTTATCAAATTTTTGATAATTCAAGGATCATATTTTGACTGGATATACGCCATACTTTTTAACTGCATCGTAAAATGCAAGTAAGTTTTCCTCTGGAACATCTAATTGAATATTATGAGTTGGACCAATAAGGAACCCTCCTCCTGGTGCACAATTTTTAATTCGGTTTATAACTTCATTTTCCACATCTTCTGGTTTACCATAGGGAAGAGTTCTTTGGGTGCTAACTGTTCCCCACAGACATAAATTGTTGCCATAGCGTTTTTTTATCCACGAGGGATCCATTGATTCAGGCTGGATTGGATTTAAAACATCCAGTCCTATCTCGATGAGATCATCCAATATAGGTACTATGTACCCGTCACTATGCCATGCAACTTTTATGTTTTTATTTTTTTTCTTAAATTCGCTAATCATATAACCCAATCTTGGTTTCATAAACTCCCTGAATACCTCTGGAGATATTAACATAGAGTGTTCACTTCCAACATCATCAGCCAGCCATATCATATCAACACCTTTTTCTATTAGTTTATAACCGAGTTTTAAATGATAATTTACTGTCATATCCATTACCTTATGTGCGAATTCCTTGTTTATCAGTAAATCTTCAAAGGCCTTTGGACCTCGTAGATACCTGAAAGCCTCAAGTATGCTACATGCCAGACTCCCACAAATATAATAATCTTTTCCATATGTTCTCATTACATCATCCACAAAACTTATATCTTCATCCTCTGGATCAGGTGGAATGTAGCTATCTAAAGCATCGTCTTCTGCAAGTGGGAAACCGACTATTTCTGTATAGTAACCATTGCCAAATCTCGTTTTGTAAGGCATTTTTTTCCACGTAATTCCCCATTCTGTAGTGTACGTATCTTTCCCGGGTTCGAACTTTCTATAATAACCGGATCCCATTCCAACATCTAAGATCAGCATATCATGCCCAAAATATACATCAACATCATAGTCTATACTTGAAACTACACCGGCACTTAATAGATCATCAGAATCTTTTTTTATTTTATATTTCAACTTCAACTTCTCTAATACTTCTGGAACAAAACTTACCTGTACAGGGACTCTATCTGGTTCTTTATGGTCGAAGGCTATCTGTAACCTTTCTTTAGAATTCATTTGTTGGTTTCCTCTATGTTTTTGTAATAAAAGCTTGAATAAATTGTTTTTAATCTTTAAATAATAGATTTTACAGATAAGCTCTGGCCACTTTGTTTATTGCCTCAGCAATTAGATTACAGTCTTCCTCAGATAATTGAGGTGGAATATCTATATGAATAGAACGACCCAGAAGATCAAGTGTCCTTGGGCACATATCTGGTGTATATCTGGGCTCGGGTCCTTTATAATAGGGACAGGTGTAAGGGCAACCCTCAGGGGTGGCTGTCCATTTATTTAAAATCATCTCCCAGTGGGCATATATATGCCAGTCAGGTACACCTTTATTGTATATAGAATTTGCCTCAACTCCTTCTGCTTTTAAAGCCCTGGCGAACTTCTCCGCAAGATCTGCTGTCGGAAGGAAAAAGACAAGGCAAATAGCTGTATCTCCCTCTGGATCATTTAATCTTCTAAATTCAATTCCTTTAATATTAGATATAGCTTCTTTTATTCTTGCCTTGTTTTTTCTCATCTTCTCAATCAAACCATCAAGACGCTTCAATTGAACCCTGGCCACTGCTCCTATTAGCTCTGGCATCCGGAAATTAACTCCGGGAAAAAGTTCTCCTCTGTAACGAGCTGAACTAAAGCGCTTCTCCGGTCCTCCAGGACGCCAGCAAGCTGCTGTATCATGATACTCCTGAGCTCTATCGTAGAGGAGCTGGTCATTGGTAGTTACCATACCACCCTCACCAGCAGTGATTATCTTATGGTACTGAAAGCTAAAGGCGTTACAATCTCCAAATGTCCCTAAGTATTTTCCTTTAAAGCTTCCACCGCAGGCCTGAGCAGTATCCTCAACAACTTTTATATTATGTTTTCTTGCTATATCCATTATTCTGTCCATATTACAGGGGACTCCTCTCATATGGACAGGTATAACAGCCTTGGTCCGAGGGGTAATTTTTCGCTCAAAATCATCAGGATCTAAGGTTAAAGAATCATCAACCTCACAAATTACAGGAATAGCCTTGGCTGCAATAACTGCAGCACAGGTAGCAAAAAAGGTATACCCTGGAATAATTACTTCATCCCCTGGACCAACTCCCACAGCTACAAGAGAAGAAATTAAAGCTGAGGTGCAGGAGTTTACTGCCAGTGCATATTTTATCCCCATTTTTTTAGCAAACTCCTCCTCCAGTAATCTTACTCTCGAGGGAAACTCTTCTGGACCGTAATAACGAAAAAGATACCTGTGATCTAAGACTTCAAGAACAGCCTTCTTTTCCTCCTCCCCTATCTCTATACCTCCTGGAAACATGGGTGGATTAGGTGTTGTTTTTACTGGTTTTCCTCCTTCAATTGCAAGCTTTTCTCTTCTTAACTTATCACTCATAATCATTACCCTCCTTACAAGGTTATGTTTTCAAGGAGTACATCCCTTATATTTCCCATTTTTACATAGGACTACCAGTAGGGATTTTTCCCGTATTGACGGGTTGTCTTTATCATTGCTTTAACATTTTCTACAGGAGTTCCCGTTATTAAAGGACTTCCATTGGAAACAATGAATCTTCCCCTTCTGGCAGCTAAAAGTTGCTTTTTGACCGCTTTTTCCACATCCTGTGGTGTCCCTTTAACCAATACCTGATGTGGATCAATATTTCCAAAAAGGGTAATTTCTTCATTTAAACTTTCCCTGATCTTCAAAATATCAATTTTAAAACCCTTTCTACTTTCTTCAACCATTAAAGCCTTTATTCCAATTTTATTTATATGCTTTATCAAAGGATTTATATTACCAAAGAAACATAAAATGGGAATCATCCCCATCTTAGAGACTTCTCTAAAGTATCTTTTGTGAATATCAAAAAGAATTCTTTTGTATGTATCAGGTGATATTAAGTCTGAAGAAAATTCTGACTCAGAAATAATAAAGGCATGACAGCCAGCCTCAGCATAGGTCTTGGCCCATTCAGGATGTATATCAGAAACCTTTTCTATTAAATATCTCATCAGGTCGGGTTTATCTACAAGGGCAAGCATTGCTTCTTCAAAACCCATTATTCCTACATGAGGGGTAAAAATATAGCCAACTGGAGAACC
>JAGGVN010000015.1 GCA_021158005.1 Candidatus Aerophobota bacterium
AATACCAGGGAAGCGCCCGGAAAAGGAACAATGAACTGGAGAGAAATTATCAGAGCTTTATATGATATAGAATATGGAGGAGGTATCTCCTTAGAGCCATTACCCAAAGGTGCTTCCCCTTACGAAGTTAGAGAAGGAGTTATCCCCAGAAAGGAATTAGATGCTGACTTAAAATATGCTCTTAACTACCTTAAAAGAGAGCAAGAATTTGTAATGGAGTATGTCTAATTTTGAGGTTTATGTTAAGGATTAATGTCCGGAAAGGAGGGAAATTATGTTAAGGGAACTTCAGCAGGAGGTATGGAAAGCAAATCTTGCCCTCCCGGAGAATAATCTGGTTGTAGGAACCACCGGCAATGTTAGTGGCTTTGACAAGGATAAGGGTTTAGTGATAATCAAGCCAAGCGGCGTCAGATATGAGGAGCTACGGATGGAAGATATGATAATAGTGGATTTGGAAGGTAAAATAGTAGAGGGAAATCTTAAACCCTCAGTAGATACCCCTCATCACCTCTATCTTTATCAAAATATGCCCGGAATAGGAGGAGTTATCCACACTCATTCGCCCTATGCTACTATGTTCGCTATGTTGGAAAAGCCTATTCCCGTTTATAATACTACTCAGGCCGATATATTTGGAGTAGAGATCCCCTGCACTCCTTATGTAGACAATCAGTCTAATCATATTGGAAAGGCTATTTTGAAGAATTATAAAAAGGGGTGTCCGGCTATTCTTTTGGGAAAACATGGAGTATTTACTTTTGATGAAACTCCTACCAAAGCTTTAAGAGCCGCTATTATGTTAGAATATGTAGCAATGACTGCCAAAGGAGCTTTAGAGCTGGGAGCAACCTTAGGTTTAAAACTCTTGCCTTTTCCCGAAAAGGAAGTTAAGAAATGGTATGCTCGTCACCATGGTGGGGGGTATGGACAGGAAGAGAAAAAGAGTTAATTGTTCGACAGGGAATGGGATATTCTCCCTGTATCACAACACTCTTTGTAAAAAGATTAGCCGGCAAGATGTGTCCAGGAGGCCATCATTTGAGTTCTTTATTTTAGAAAAGAAAAAGAGAGAATAAAATGAAGGCACTAATTCCTGAAGAAAAAGTAATAACTACCAAAATTATCGTTCAGAAAATCTTCCGCGCAACAAAATTGTAAAAAGAATATAATCAAGCTATATGATGATTTTACTGTCTTTTTTATTCAGGTTAAATAATGTTATCCGGGAGAAGAGCTCCAGAATAGGACTTATATTAAAAAATAGGAATTAACGTGTTTTTAAGTGAGGTATGCTAGTAATTATGGTAGCTTGAACATTATAATTATCTTTTACTTCATCGGGATAAGCATTTTCTTCTTATAGAAAGAGTAGCAGCAGTAAACAAGAGCTATGAAAGAACATCTGAAGATAAAGTTATCTTATAATTTTGACATTTTTTACTTCTTTATTATGATATTTGTTAGACTTAAAGAGGATGATGATGGGATGGTTTGAAAGAACATATAACAGGATAAAAAGAAGTAAAAAGAAAGTAGATATCCCTGATGGTCTATGGACAAAATGCATTAAATGCGGAGAGATTATATATAATAAGAAATTAGAGGAGAATTTAAGAGTCTGTCCTCAATGTGGATATCATTTCTATATAGGAGCCAGAAAAAGATTAGAGATTACTCTTGACAAAGATAGTTTTCGGGAATACGATTCTGTGATCACTTCGGACAATCCTCTCAACTTTCCCCACTATGAGGAGAAACTGGAAAAAAGTAGAAAAGAGACAGGATTGGATGAAGCTGCTATTATAGGAGAGGGGAGGATCGGAGGAAAATCAATAGTAGTAGGAGTTACTGATTATGGTTTTATGAGGGGAAGTATGGCTTCTGTAGTAGGCGAGAGAATTACTGAAGCTGTAGAAAAGGCTATAGAAAAAAGGTACCCCCTCCTTATTATTTCAGGATCTGGAGGCGGAGCCAGAATGCAGGAGGGAATGATTTCTTTAATGCAGATGGCTAAAACCAGCGCAGCTATAGCCAGACTAAAGAGAGAAAGATTATTGTATCTTTCTCTTCTCACCCATGCTACTATGGCCGGAGTTATGGCAAGTTTTGCCAGTCAGGGGGATATTATCTTAGCTGAACCGGGAGCTCTTCTGGGATTTACCGGTCCTCGGGTAATAAAGCAAACTATCAGGCAGCAACTTCCCCCGGGGTTCCAGAGTTCAGAATTTTTATTTAAACACGGAATGATCGATTTAATAGTAAAGAGAGATGAAATCAGGCCTACCTTAATCAAGATTTTAAATCTTATTCTTCCCGGTTTTTAACTTAGCTCCGTTATTGCGAGGGATAGAATCCCGAAGCAATCTCAGGACAAAAAAAGAGAAATTTCAGAAAAACTAAAGGAGGAAAAGAAAAAATGAAAAAGCCGGTCATTGATAAAGAGTTATGCACAGGATGTGAGATTTGTATAGAAGAGTGTCCAAATGGGTGTTTAGAGCTGGTAGATGATATTTCTGCTCTGGTAAGACCTGAGGATTGTGATGGGTGTGGCTCTTGTGCTGAGGCTTGTCCTTCAGAAGCTATTACTATGGAAGAAGAGTAAAAAATATTAGAAGGGGAAAAGAATGAAATTAGCTGCTCAGGAGGGTATGATTCCCGGTAAGAGTTTAAAAGAAAAATTTGCCAATTTAGAAGAATATGGCTTTGAGGGAATTGAATTCTGGGGGAAGGGAATTGTTGAAAGAGAAAAAGAAATTATCCAGGCTTCCTCTCAAAGTTCAGTAAAAGTGAGTACCATTTGTGCCGGTTATGAAGGGTGCCTTTTGAGTGATAAGAAAGAGGAAAGAGAAAGGGCCATAAAAGACATTGAGACTCTACTAAAAGTAGCCAGTAATATAGGGGCAGAGGGACTGATTGTAGTTCCTATTTTCGGTCCCCCTCGCCTACCGGACCTCTCTCCCTGGATGGAAATAAAAGAATTGGAAAGAAAAATATTAATAGAAGAATTAAAAAGAATAGGGGAAGTAGCAGAGAAGGTTAATTCTCTATGCCTTTTAGAACCTTTAAATCGATATGAGACTCATTTCCTTAACCGCCTGGAAGAGGCCGTAGAAATCTGTAAGGAGGTAAGTAGCAGAGGGGTGAAGATTATGGCTGATTTTTTCCATATGAATATTGAAGAAAAAAAGATAGACGAAGCCATAAAAAAAGCAGAGGGCTTTATCTATCACATTCATTTAGCTGATTCTACGCGTCTTCTCCCCGGATATGGACATACTGATTTTAAATCAGGATTTTCCGCTTTAAAAGAGACCGGTTATGATAAATATATGGCTCTGGAATGCGGGATTCCTGGAAAACCAGAAGAAGATCTCCCTAAATGTGTAAAATATTTAAGAGAGTGCGGGGCGTAAATTTAATACGCCCCCCAAGATCTTTAATACTTAAAAGAGATGCGCAGAAAAAGTAAAGTAGTAAAAATTGGGGAAGTAAAAATTGGGGGAGGTCATCCCGTAGTAGTGCAGGGAATGACCAAAACCTTAACTGAGGATATTCCTTCCACAATAGAACAGATCCAGAAGTTACAAAGAGCAGGAGCGAGAATAGTGAGAGTGGCTGTTCCCAATATGAAAGCAGCTAAATCCCTATCTTTGATTAAAAAAGAGATAGAGATTCCCCTGGTAGCAGATATTCATTTCAGCTCAGAGTTAGCTCTGGAAGCTATTAAACAGGGAGTAGATAAAATAAGAATTAATCCCGGGAATATGGGTGAGAAGAAAATTTTGCCGATAATTCGAAAAGCACAGGAAAAGGGAATTCCTATTCGTATAGGTGTAAATTCTGGTTCTTTAAAAGGTATTTTTCCTCTAAAAGATAAAAGTAATCTGGAAAAACATCAAAGAATAATAGCAAAGAAAATGGTGGAAAGTGCTTTAAAGACAATAAATTTGTTAGAAAAGGAAGATTTTCGAGAAATAGTAATTTCTCTTAAATCTTCAGATGTGCTCACCACCATTCTCTCCTATCGGCTCATCTCTAAAAAGACTATTTACCCTCTTCACCTGGGAGTAACAGCCACCGGCCCTCTCTTCCAGGGTTTAATTAAATCAGCTATAGGAATAGGAGACCTTCTCGTAGAAGGAATCGGGGATACACTAAGGGTTTCTTTGAGTGATTCTCCCCTAAAAGAAGTAAAAGCGGCTTACGAAATTCTTAAATCCCTCAATTTATCCCGGCGGGGTCCGGTTATTATCTCCTGTCCTGGTTGTGGAAGATGCAAGATAGATTTAAATTCCGCTATTAAGAATCTTCTTCCCAAATTAGAAGAGATTAATTTCCCTCTGAAGATAGGAATAATGGGTTGCGAAGTTAACGGCCCTGGAGAAGCAAGAGAAGCGGATTTAGGAGTAGCTTATATAAAAGGAGCAGGAGTAATTTTTAGAAAAGGAAAAATAATTAAACGGGTAAAAGAAGAGGAAATAGGAGAAACTTTATTAAAAGAGGCAAAGAAATTAATTCCCCAATAACAAAGTTTATCTTTGTTACCGGAGGAGTGCTTTCTTCTCTGGGAAAAGGAATAGCTTCAGCCTCAGTGGGTGCCCTGCTTAAACACAGAGGTTTGAAGGTAAGTATGTTAAAGTTTGATCCCTATATTAATGTGGACCCGGGGACAATGAATCCTTACCAGCATGGAGAAGTGTTTGTAACTGAGGATGGGGCTGAAACTGATTTAGATTTGGGTCATTATGAGCGTTTTGTGGAAATAAATCTTTCTCGGTATAACAATGTCACTGCTGGCCAAATCTATAGTGCTGTAATCGAAAAAGAAAGAAGAGGAGATTATTTAGGTAAAACTGTCCAGGTAATTCCTCACATTACCGAAGAGATTCAGGAAAGAATAAAAAAAGTAGCCAGGAAAGATAAGGCACAGGTTGTTATTACCGAGATAGGGGGAACAGTAGGAGATATTGAGTCTCTCCCTTTTTTAGAAGCCATAAGACAATTTCGCTTGCGCCATGGTAAGCAAAACACTCTATTCATCCATCTCACCCTTCTTCCTTACATTCCTTCTTCTGGAGAACTAAAAACTAAACCTACCCAACATAGTGTAGGGAAATTACGAGAAATAGGAATTCAGCCTGATTTAATTCTCTGTCGGACTCAGATTCCTCTTACTAAAGAGGCAAAAAGTAAAATTTCTCTTTTTTGCAATATTGAAGAAAAAGATGTAATTCAAGCTATAGATGTAAAAAATATTTACGAGGTTCCCCTTCGTTTTGAAAAAGAGGGATTAACAGATAATATTCTTCGGAAATTAAATTTATCTTTCCCTAAAAAGAACCTGGGAAAATGGTCTCGCTGGGTAAGAAAAGCAAATAACCTTAAGAAAGAAGTAAAAATTGCTATAGTAGGTAAATATATAAAGATGAAAGATGCTTACAAGAGTCTAAATGAGGCTCTTACCCACGCAGGGATGGCAAATAATGTAAAAGTTAATTCCTTATGGTTAGAAGCAGAGGAGATAGAGAAAACTCCGGGAGAGTATCTTTCTTCCTCCAAGGGTATTTTGGTTCCTGGAGGATTTGGTATGCGAGGAATAGAAGGGAAAATAATGGCTGTAAGATTTGCCCGAGAGAACAAAATACCTTTTTTAGGAATATGTCTGGGAATGCAATGTGCAGTTATTGAGTTTGCCCGGAATGTGGCAAATTTAAAAGAAGCTAACAGCACCGAATTTGATCCTCGCACTCCTCATCCGGTAATAGACCTTTTGCCCGAGCAAAGGAAGACAAAAATAAAGGGAGGGACAATGAGATTAGGGAATTATCCATGTAGATTACAGATAAACAGTTTCAGCTATCGGGCTTATAAAAAAAGAGTAATTCGGGAAAGACATAGACATCGTTATGAGTTTAATAATAAATATAGAGAAGTATTAAAAAAAGCGGGGTTAAGGATAGCAGGTATTTTCCCGGATAAAGATTTAGTGGAAATTATTGAAATTCCTTCTCATCCCTGGTTTGTTGCCACTCAATTTCATCCAGAATTTCAATCCCGTCCCTTACTTTGCCATCCTCTATTTAGGGACTTTATCCGGGCAGCGATGAAGCAATGAAAATTATTCTTTTAATTCTGAGCACGGTTTTAGTCAATAACTTTGTTCTCCATTATTTTCTGGGGATTTGTCCTTTTTTAGGAGTTACCGGGAGAATAAAATCAGCTATAGCTATGGGTCTGGCAACAACCTTTGTTATGACTCTTACTGCTACTATCATCTGGCCAATTGAGCACCTTATTCTCTTTAAGTTTAATCTCTCTTTTTTAGAGTATGTAGTAGCAATTTTAGTAATTGCTTCCTTAGTTCAAGTTATAGAAATGTTTATTCGCAAAGTAAGCCCGGTTATTTACAGAACTCTGGGTATTTACCTACCCCTTATTACCACCAATTGTTCTATCCTCTTCCTGGCATTACTTATTCCTTTGAGAGGATATAATTTCTTAGAGAGTGTAGTCTTTGGTTTTGCGGCAGGGATAGGATTTACTTTAGTAATGGTGATAATGGGAGCAATCAGGGAGGAGTTAGACTTTGCGGATATACCGGAATCTTTCAAAGGAGCTCCTATTACTCTGATCATCGCCGGTTTATTGGCCCTGGTCTTTATGGGCTTTAGTGGCCTCATCAGTGCTTAGTCATTAGTTCCTGGGAATTGGTATGGGTAGACCGGGCTTTAGCCTGCGAAGATAAAGGTAACCTCAAAGAGGATTGAATTAACTACAATGAATTTAATTTTAGCTTCTATCCTAACAATGGGAGGATTAAGTGCGCTTTTTGCCATATTTTTAGCTATTATGGAGAAAAGATTTAAAGTTGAAGAGGACACAAGAATAGATAAGATAACTAATATTTTACCGGGAATTAATTGCGGAGGATGTGGATACGGAAGCTGCCGAGCTTTAGCAGAAGCAATGGTGAAAGGAGAAGCTCCCTTAGATAGTTGTGTATTAGGAGGAAAAGTTGAAGAGATAGCTAAAATACTGGGAGTAAAATTTGAATCTGGCAAAAATGAGAAAAAAATAGCTTTTATTAAATGCGGAGCGACAGATTCACAGAGGAGGAAAAAAGCGGTTTATGAAGGAGTAGAAAGCTGCCAGGCGGCAAATATGATCGCGGGAGGAGAAAATATTTGTCCCTACGGGTGTTTAGGATACGGAGACTGCGAGAAAGTTTGTCCCTTTGGAGCTATTACCCTAATTGAGGGATTACCCAGAGTCGACTCTCAAAAATGCACCGGATGTGGAAAATGTGTCGAGGCTTGCCCAAGAGATTTAATTTCCTTAGAATACATAAGGGATGAAATAAGCTATAGAGTAGCTTGTAGCTCTCTGGATAAAGGAAAGCGAGCACGAGTAGCTTGCAGTAAAGCTTGTATCGGGTGTGGTCTTTGTGTTAAAATTTGCCCTTTTGATGCCTCCTATCTTGAGAATAATTTAGCTAAAATAGACCAGAGAAATTGTCAGCGTTGTGGACTATGTGCCTGGCGATGTCCTACAGGAGCAATCTTAGAATACCTTTAAATCCATAATATGGGATTAACATACGAGTAATCGAAAGACTAATCTCGAAAACAGAGATTTCACATTTAGATAAGTGCAATTTTGGGGTTGCGGAAAGAAAAGATATAACGTGCAAACACATGTTAGAACCTGGGCTACCAAAACAAAATTTAGTTAGTTATAATGACAAGATAGGCGGATGCGAAGAAACTATTATTGTATAATTCATTTCTTTTCTAATTTCCAATTGGTCTAAATCTATAGCAGTATCAACTACTCCTTCCTCTAGTGATCCTACAGCTAAAATATTACCTATAGGATCGGCGATGCAGCTGTCACCAATAAAGACCTCATCACCTAAAAAACTTCTGGCTCTATTTGCATATATGATATAACTTTGAAAAAATAGAAGCATCAATAAAATTATATTGTTTCTTTATTTAAATCCTCTTAATTTTATACCTCTCATTAGTTGTTCTCGGAAGATGATAAACATAATAAAGACAGGGATAGATTGGACCAAACTCATTGCCATTACTCCATTCCAGGAATACCCTTGAGCCATCCTTCTTAAAAGCCCTTCATCAGTAGGGACTATTACATTTGCCAGCTGATTTATTTCTTCCTGAAATCTATAAAGTCCTACAGCAATAGGCATTAATTTCTCCTTTTTTAATACAATAAGAGGCCATAGAAACTGATTCCAGGCACTGGAAAAAGTCATATAAGCCACTACAGCGAAAACTGGTTTTGATAAAGGAAGTATTATTCTCCTAAAAATACCTATTTCTGAAGCCCCATCTATCCTGGCCGCATTTATAAGCTCATCAGGAATGCCGTCAAAGAATCCTTTGAATAAAAGGAGATTAAAGGCCGCATATCCTCCAGGAAGAATTACTGCCCAATAGGTATTAATAAAATTATAGTGAGGAAAGGGAATTTGGGTAAAAGGAATTTTGGGGACATAACCGGTAGCAA
>JAGGVN010000138.1 GCA_021158005.1 Candidatus Aerophobota bacterium
CTACAGAGTTTATCAGGAGAAAAATAACTCACAAGGAGCCTGTCCTTTTAAGAAACAAATACCTCGTTCGGTTACATCTTATGTGACCCAACAGGAACTAATTGGGTTACATTCCTAAATGACTTGACACGGAGAGAGAAAGGTCTAACTTCACTAATACTTATTAATACATTTTTTTATTTTGTCAAGTGCTCACGTTAGTTAAGTCCTGATACGGAACAATTAAAGTCGGACTCTTTCTGGGGTAAAAATATGGGGAATCTGGAATTCTTCTATAGCACCATACTCTTTTAGCAAGCTTGAGGATTTCCTGTGTATCGAAGAAGCACGGGAATAATTTTTCATAGCATCATCCAGATGTTTGTTTACGAGCTTCGAAAAATGTGAAAGTAATCATACCGGATCTTCGCCTTTGGATAAACTTCATGTATAGCTGGTGGAAAAGATTTCCACATATCTACAATAAAGCAGGTAACCTCATCTATCCCTAAACTTTTAAGGTTGGTAAGATATTTTACTATCTCCTCTTCACTTTGACTTGAAAGAGCATCAGGATAAAGAATATACCCTTTTATCTTATCCGGGACTATAAGATGCTTACGAGTAGACCTTTCAGGGCTAAGGTCATCGAGACAGGGTACTTTTGAAAGCTTTAGCTTTTCTATAAGATTCTTGAAGTTTAGCTTATCAGCTTCTTTATGCTTCCAGCGATCGATAGTAGGACGAGAACCGGGAGGATTAAAAGAACGGGCAAAACGTTTCTTTATCTTTCCTTGAGGAACATTATCTTAGATTGCTGGCTATCGCCTCTTTAATCACCCGATTTGCTGCTCTTTGGTACTTCGTAACTCCCTTTACCGGTAAGGGAAAACTTTTACCTTGCAGTGAGGATTTAGGCATTTAGCAGATGCAGTGAGTACTTTAAGTAAGATTGGTTTATCAAGATGAAAATCTTTTACTATTTTCCAATGCTCATTTTCTTTCTTAAACCACTGTTTTAATCCACAAGAAGGACAAATGCAATACTTAGGAATACAGGGTTTAATAACCCTAATCTGTAGTCCTTTACTATCTTTAGACATCTAATGCTCCCTTCTTTTTAGAAGGAAGTTTAACAGGAATTATTTCCAAGAGCAAAAACTATATATTTTGCTAAAAATTTGAGCAACATCCAAAAAAATGGAAATTATTTCCCCTTTTTACTCTAACATAACTTAGAGTCCAAGCCTACTTTTTAATAAAATACTGACAGGGATAAGGAGATTGATTTTCACCCAAGGGGACTTCCGGGAAATTCTCAACAGAGAAATTAATCTTTCAACACTTTTCTTTGGAAAGCTTTCTCTTTTCTAAGACAGATTAACCTACTTATTCTTCGCACCTCCTTGCCGGTCCTTTATTTCTGTCTTTTCCTTTTTTATCCAAGTTTACTTAGTGCTGAGAGGTCCTCATCAGTTAAAGCAGAATAAGAAAAAAGCACAACTCCCTCCGCACCCTCTTCCCTACAGATCTTCGCCTGTTCAATAAGCCCCTTTGTAGTGAGTGAAGAGCGAGAGCTTTCTTTACCCAGTCCTTCCCATACAGAACAACTACCTTTAACCTGAGCAAAATGATTTCTTGTTCTTCGTCTAACCATCAGAGTGCTATTAGTATAGGTCATTGGAAATGCGTAATCAATGAGTTTTCTTTCAGCCCAATTAACCCAATCTTGCCCTTCGTAGATGATACATTCCGGATACTCCATAAATACCGCCGCGGAAAGTTCTTTATTTTTACTCTTAGTTAATTTGGAAAGTTTTTCCACAAATTTAGTAATCCATTTTGCACGCCACTCAATCCACTGAGCCCAGAATAGGTGCTTACGATTTAAGTAATGTGAGCTCTTCCCAATCTTTAGAGGATCTACCCCGGTCTCTTTTCCAAACTTTGAACGGCATCTCTTACAAAAACAAACATCTTCTGAATCATAACGAATATAATCCATATGAACGCCATCTACATCGTAGTTGTCCATCACTTCCTTATAAAGACTTAACTCGTATTCCTGTACCTCTTCACTCACGGGACAAGCCCAGGGAGTAGGTTTTCCTTCGCGATTTAACATTCTTAAAGTTTTATTTTTTTGAATAATGGTTGAGTTCTCATTCTCTTTAAAGACGCACATCCAGGGATGAACCTTTATGCCAACATCCTTTGCTTTCTGGATTATTAACGATAAGGGATCCCATTTCTGGAATTGAGGAGAGACCTTTTCAATCTTACCAGGATAATTGAGATAGCCATTGCCACTTTTCACTAAAGGAATAATTAAATTGAATCCTGCCCGGGCTAATCGATTAACCATTATTTCTACAGAATCAGGACCATTTGCAAAATCTGTGGAGGGATTAGTCCAAACGCCTTTATAAAATTTAGCCATTTATATTCTCCTCTCTTCTATTAGAGCCTTTAAAAAATGAGATTATATTTTGTCCTCTTATCACAAGGAGCAACATAAAAAAATTTCTTAATTTACATAAAAACCTCGGATTCCTTCACTCTCGCTCATAATGGAAAAATCATTATAATCTTTTAAGTTACGACTAACATTAATCTTTTATTCCTATAAGCTCAAGCTTACCGGCAAAATGACAGGCTACATAGTGAGGATGTTCCTTATCACCTGTAATATTAATAAGAGGAGGCTCTTCCTCTTTACAAATATCTTGAGCATATTTACAGCGAGGATGGAAATAACAACCTGAGGGAGGGTTAGCAGGATCGGCTATATCACCTTTTAAGATTATCCTTTTTTTCTTGTATTTAGGATCTGGTTTGGGAACAGCTGAGAGGAGAGCTTCAGTGTAGGGATGTTTAGGAGAGGAAAATAACTCTTCGGTATCGGCTAACTCTACCATTTTACCTACATACATTACGGCTACTCGGTTACTTACATATTCAATTACAGCTAAGTTATGAGCAATAAAAAGATAAGTTAAATTAAACTTATCCTGCAGTTCTCCTAAGAGGTTTAATATTTGTGCCTGGACTGAAACATCTAACGCAGAGACAGGTTCATCAGCTACAATAAATTTTGGACGAAGAGCAAGGGCCCTGGCAATGGCTATACGCTGCCTTTGACCGCCACTAAAAGCATGAGGATATCTACGCATATACTCGGGATCCAGCCGAACCATTCTTAGAAGCTCAGCTACTCTTTCTTCAAGCTCTCTCCTTTTCCTCACCACTTTATGAATAATAAAAGGCTCGCCCACTATCTCTAAGATAGTCATTCGCGGGTTGAGGGAAGAATAAGGGTCTTGAAAAATCATAGCCATATTCTTTCTTACCTTTTTAAGCTCATCTTTGTCAAGGTTCCTCATATTAACCGGTTTTTCTTTATTATTTATTTTAAAGATAATTTCTCCCGAGGTAGGCTCAATAGCTCTTAAGATGCACCTACCGGTAGTAGTCTTGCCACATCCGCTCTCTCCTACTAAAGCTAAGGTTTCTCCCTCTTTTATGAAAAAATTAACTTTATCTACAGCTTTAACTATTCCCACTACTTTCTTCGTTAATCCCCTCACCCGGAAAAAGTATTTTCTAAGATCCTTTACTTTAAGTAAAATATTCTCCTCATTATTCATAACAAATTACCTTTTATATAAAAAACAGCTCACTTTATGATTTTCCCCAATTTCTATAAAAGGAGGCTCCTTCTTATCGCATACTCCCGGGATAAAACGAGGACAGCGAGGATGAAATAAACATCCTGAAGGCATTTCATAAGGACTGGGAACAGAACCAGAAATAGGCTCTATTCTTTGTCGGGAGCCTTTACCTAATTTAGGGATAGAAGCTAAGAGCCCTTTTGTATAAGGGTGTTTAGGATTATAAAAGAGTTCATCTACCGAGGCATATTCTACATTCTTACCCAGATACATTATGAGCACTTTATCGGCAAGTTCAGCAATAACTGCTAAGTCATGAGTAATAATAATCAGAGCCATATTTAGCTCTTTCTGGAGCTCCTTTATTAATTCTAATACTTGCGCCTGGATAGTTACATCAACCGCAGTCGTTGGCTCATCAGCAATTAATAAACTCGGCTGGCAGGATAGGGCCATAGCTATCATTGCCCGTTGGCGCATCCCTCCGCTTAGATTGAAAGGATAAGCATCTATCATTTGGGTAGGTTTGGGCATACCTACTTTTTTTAGGAGTTCTATCGCTTTTTCTTTAGCTTCTTTACGAGAGAGAGCCTGATGGAGCATAATTACTTCCATAATCTGATTACCTATGGTATGAACAGGAGAAAAAGAAGTCATTGGTTCTTGAAAAATCATAGAGATTTCTTTTCCTCTAATTTTTCTTATTTCTTCCCCTTCAGGATTAAGTTTTACTAAATTTATAAATCCTCTCTCATTAAGATTAAAAAGAATATTTCCTCCTGTTATACGCCCATTCTGGGGAACAATTCTAAGAATTGATTGAGCAGTAACACTTTTCCCACAGCCACTTTCTCCGGCTATTCCCAGAGTCTCCCCTCTTTTAATATCAAAACTTACCCCATCAACAGCTTTAAGTGTTCCTTCCCGGGAGAAGAAATAAGTCTTTAAACCTTCAACTTTTAGTAAAAGATTATTTTCCAATTACTTCCTCTAAATAGTAGCATAGGGGTCAGCAGCATCCCTGAGACCATCACCCACAAAATTAAAAGCTAAAATAGCTACAATAACAAATATACCCGGAATTAAAAGCCAGGGTGAATTTGCCAGAACCCTTATTGCCTGAGATTCTTTTAAAAGAACACCCCAGCTAATAGCTGGAGGCTGAAGTCCCAAACCAATGAAACTTAAAGATGTCTCTCCTAAGATCATTCCGGGAATAGATAAAGTTAAAGAAGCAATAATATAGCTATAAAAAGAAGGAAGAAGGTGCTTAAAGATGATGCGCGCCTCACTTGCTCCATGAAGTCTTGCCGCCATAACAAAATCTTCTTCACGCACCGACATAAACTTCCCCCGAACTACCCGGGCAAGACTTGTCCAACCTACTAAAGAGAGGATAATCACAATTCCAAAATATACTTTTGTAATTGACCAATACGGTGGTAGGGCAGCACTTAAACCCATCCATAAGGGTAGAGTGGGAATAGAGCGAATAAATTCTATTACTCTTTGAATGATAACATCAGCTTTTCCTCCATAATATCCAGAGATTCCTCCAATGGTAATCCCGAGAACAAAACTAATAGCAATGCCTACTAAGCCTACAGATAAAGATATTCTCCCTCCATATATAATACGGGAGAACATATCTCGACCCATCTTATCGGTTCCAAATAAAAATGCTTTTCCTTCTTTGGTTCCAAAAAGGTGAATATTACTCTCAAATAATCCCCAGAGTTTATAAGGGTCTCCTCTTACGAAAAAATATAAAGGGTACTTCTCCCCTTTATCTTCCACAAAGGTTTTACGTAAAGTTATCATATCCAGTTCTGCCTTAACTTTATAAACAAAGGGACGAAGATGAAACACTCCATTTTCATCAAAAAAGTGTATACGCATAGGAGGGCAATACATATAACGAATATCGTGAGCGCGAGGATCATAAGGAGAAGTAAATTCAGCAAAAATAGCAAAAAAATAAAGCACTCCCAAAACTCCCAAAGCTCCCATAGCTAATTTATGCCTTACAAACTTCCAGCGAATAAGCTGCCACTGAGAGGCTACAAATAGTCTTTCTTTTTTTATTTTCTCTTCATCATTTTTCTTTTGTGTTAGAAAATTCATTTTCTTCCCCCCTGCTTAATTTCTCTAAACGGCCTCTCTTATGCGGGGATCTACCCAGGCTAAAAGTATGTCAGAGATAAGAGTCCCAATTACGGTAAGAAAACTTAAGATAAAGACAATACTTCCGGCTAAAAACATATCCTGGTTTAAGAGGGAATTTAGAAATATGGGCGCAATTGTGGGAATACCTAAAACCAGGGAAGTAAGAAGCTCACCATTTACTAGTCCTGGCAGGGTCCAACCAATGGTGCTTACTACAGGATTAATAGCAATACGAAAAGGATATTTATAAAGAACTTTTCTCTCTTTTAACCCCTTTGCCTTAGCCACCATTACATAAGGTTTTCGAAGTTCATCTAAAAGATTAGCCCTCATTACTCGGATTAACCCGCAGGTCCCGGCAGTTCCTACAATAATCCCCGGCATCCACAAATGTTTAAGTAAGTCTACAAATTTAGCTAAACTCCAGGGAGCCATTTGAAACTGAGGAGAGAATAAACCTACAGCTACATTACCAGTATAGACAAAATATATCCATAAAAGGATAAGAGCGAATAAAAAATTCGGAATAGCCAGACCAATAAATCCAATAAGAGTAAAGAAATAATCTCTAATGGAATACTGATGAGTAGCCGAAATTGTCCCTATAGGGATGCCTACTGCATAGACAAATATAAGGGAAGCTAAGGCAATGGTAACGCTCCATGGCAATCTTTCCATTACAAGTTTAGCCACCGGCTTATTCCATTGTAGAGACCTACCTAAATCGCCGTGAAGTAATCCCCACATCCATTTAAAATACTGAACATATATTGGTTGGCCAAGACCATAGCGCGCTCTTAAAGCTTCTATTTGCGCCGGATCAACAACTTCACCCATAGACACCAGTTGAGCAACATAGGAAGTTACAAAATCACCGGGAGGAGCTTGAATAATAGCGAAAGAAATAATGGATATAGCTAATAAGGTAGGAATCATTAACAATACTCTACGAATAATGTATTTTACCATACTCAGTTTCCACTTTTAAAAGAAGTTTTGTTATATTTTTACTATATCTTCAGAAAATGTCAAGAACCAAATAGGTGAAAATTTAAGCTTGCTAAAAAATAGAGAATAAGAGCAATAAATATTACCAGATTAAAGCCCAGGGAAATGGCTAATATAGTAGCTAAAACAGTACTAATTACTGAAGCACAGCCATTTATTCCCCAGGCCCAGGGGACCAGAGGAGAAATAGTCTTAGAAACCTCTTTTAGCCCGGAAGGGAAAGGAATTCCCATAAAAAAAGCTAGAGGAGCAATAAGAAGAAGAGAAAATAATATTTTTATTCCATCGGAAAATTGGATAAAGTGGAGAAAAATGTCGTCTAAATAAATCAAATAAGCTATGGAAATAACTATTATCATTATTGAAGCTAAAGTTACCTTATCCAATCTGCCTATTTTCATCTTCTGAGCAAAGTAGCTTCCCCATCCAGAAAAAAAGAGAAAAGCAGCCATAACTACCGCTACTGCATAAGTGGGATAAAATAAAAAAAGAGTAAATTTCTGGATAAAAGAGATCTCTATAAACATATACCCTATTCCCAAAAAGAGAAAATAAAGGAAAATTGATAATTTATGAGGAGCAAAAATCCTTCTTTTCTTCAAAAAGAAAAGGGGGAAGATGATCAAGAATATACTAATTATTATTGCCTGGATCAAAGTAAATACAAGAATTATATATCCCCACTCCACAAAAGGAATCCATTCTCTTCCCATAGTGTTTAGAAGGTAAGGTAAAGATTTCCATTTGAAAAAACGGAAAAAATAAGGAGAATTATCCGTCGCTGGCTCTACAGTAAATAGATGATTCTGGTAAAAACTATCTCTATCTCCGAAAAGAATCTTTTGAGATGCTTCGTAATAAAAAGCTTTTGGTAAAGCATTATATTTATTTACCTCCTCAGGATTAAGAGAAGGGCACCAGATAAGGTCAAATAATCGCTTTTTTGCAAATTCTTTGGCGGTGTGAACCTGGGAGGGAGTAAAAGGGGAACGTTTTATGAGTAAAGTAGAGGTAGCCCAACTTCTAATAAAAATGAGGTGAGAGGGAATATTTTCTATTTTCAAATTCTCCAGAGCTTCTACAGCAGTAGCAAAAAGCTTAATTCCATCTCGAGGAGGCGTCTTTACCCATCGAGTAATACAGAGAATACCTTCCTCAGTAAGATGCTTAATATAACTTTCAAAAGCTTCAATAGTATATAGATAACTTTCTGAAAGAGCATAGACTCCAGCAGAGGAAGCAGCAAAAGAATCCAAAAGAGTAATCTGAATAAGGTCAAAATTGCCAGAAGTAGACTCTATAAATCCTCGTCCTTCAGCCACTCTTACATGCACCTCGGGAAGAGAATAAATATGATTGGAAAAATCACCGTATTCTTCCTTTACTAATTTTACTATTTGAGGATTTACTTCTATAGCTTCAATATAAGGAGCCTGGTGATAGAGAGCAGAGAGCACTTCTGAGCCGCCTCCCGCTCCTATGATAAGCACATGGGGTTCATTTAATAAATGATAAGGAAGAGCGCATGTCCTATAATCCAGATATCTTAAATTAGAAATGTCATTTTGAAAATTAGTTATCGGGGTGAGAGAATCTGCATCTAAAAAGATAGCTATCTGGGGAGGAATTTTCCCCTTATAAGCAAGACTTAAACCCGGAGCACATCTTATAGACGGAGCCTCTACCACATCAATGAGAGATAAAGGGGAGGATTCTTCCTTGATAATTTTCGCTTCCGGTAGTTTAAGAGTAATAGACAAACCTTTGTAAGGAGAAATCCGGGGTTCGGGAGGATATAGCAGGAAAAACAGAGCACAAATCCCTGAAATAAAACCCATTATTATAGAACTCTTTAAAGAAAGATTGAAGGAAGAAAGGATAACAGAGAAAAAAGACAGTATTATTATAAAGAATAAGACTTCCTGAAGAGAGAGAAAATACATAATTAGAATTATTCCTAAGGCTCCTCCTCCAGAACCTAAAAGATTATAGAAATAAACTTTATTTATTCCCTCAGGAAATTTTAAAAAAGAGAGCCCGATAGAGGAAGCTCCGAGAAAAAAAGGAATAAAGAGAACAAGATAGTAAGCAAGAAGGTAAAAATATTGAGATTTATACCAGACAATAAGGAAGGGGTCAAAAGGAATTTTCTGGGAGAGAAAAAAGCAAATATAAAGAGAAAAAGAAAAAAGAAGAGAAAAAAGGGTGAAAAAAGAATAAAAATGAGCTTTTAACTTCCTCTGAAATATACTGATAAAGGTGCCACTTACTCCAAAACCCAAAAGAGCGACACTAATTACCATATAAGCAAAATGGGACCAGGAAGTTACCGAGAAAACTCTCATAAGAAAGATTTCATAAGAGAGAATAGAGGTGGAAATAAAAAAGATAGGAAAACAGATAGTTATCCCTGAAAAATGAGGGTGTTTATTTAACACTGTTTAATGTTCTCCCAGCATGGGCACAAATCTTACGGGAAGGATATTCTTTACGCTAATTTTATTCCCCTTTTTCTTCACTAACATTAAATTTTGTACTTGAAAGACATTTCCTACAGGTATACACATTCTCCCTCCATCTTTTAACTGTTCAATTAAAGGTGGAGGAATATGGTCACTGGCACAGGTAACAATAATTGCATCAAAAGGAGCCTCTTCAGGCCAACCATAATACCCATCTTCCACTTTCACCTCCACATTGGTATAACCTAAATCTTTTAACCTCTTCTTAGCAGAGGTTCCCAATTCCTCAAATATTTCAATCGTATAAACTTTACTCACGATTTTAGAGAGAACAGCTGCCTGATATCCGGAACCTGTTCCTACTTCTAAAACTTTATCTTCTTTATTCAATTCTAATAATTCTGTCATTAAAGCTACAATATATGGCTGAGAGATAGTTTGGCCACATTCTATAGGGAGAGGTCTATCTTCGTAAGCACAAAATTCAAGCTCTGGAGAAACAAATTTATGCCGGGGAATATTTCTCATAGCCTCAAGCACTCTCTTATCCTCAATTCCCCGGGCCTCAATTTGCTGAGCAACCATTCTTTCTCTGGCTATCTTATAAGTCTTCTCTTCGGAAATCTTTTCTCTTCCAGCGAAAAAATAAGCAATAAAACATAGTAAAATTGCCAGAGCCACCATTCCCGCTAAATAAACTAAATTTTTTTGCGCCTTCATAGATAATTTACCTCTATATTATACGCTAAAAAAGAAACAGGTCAAAAACTTTTGACTGATAAAGGAAAATATTGTATTCTAAAACAAAAGGAATTAAAATGAAATTATTAGTATTTGTGCTTAATAAAGAAGAGTTTTTAGAAGATGTAGTATCTGCTTTTATAGAAGCGGATATTACCAGAGCTACTATTCTTGATAGTGAAGGAATAATTGGATTCTTAACTTATCAAGTTCCTCTTTTTGCTGATCTTAAAAATTTTATGAAAGGAGACAGACCTTATAATAAAACCATCTTTTCTGTGGTGGATGATGAAAAAAAGATCAAAAAATTAGAGAAACTCATTGAAGAGATATGTGGAGATTTATCAGAGCCCGGTATAGGAATTTTATTTACTCTCCCCGTAGATTATGCCAAGGGTTTAAAATAAACAGGTAGAGAATAAACCTGGGCTACGAGTGCAAAAAAGAAAAAATCTTAGAAAAACTAAACTATTAAATCCCAAAATGATGAGGTATAGATGGACATCCACCAAAAATGGAGGATAATAAGAATTCTCCTTACCACTGGTTACTTAATTATAGGATGGTTAGTCTTTACCGGGAATTTTTCTCCCTTTTCCCTCTCTATAGGTTTTCTATTCTCTTTTATCATTGCTGTTTTTACTTACGATATCTTTATTGAAAAGGAGGAAGTTGCTCGGCGAGCTCTTCTTCCCCGGATATCTTTACTCTTAATCTATCCCTTCTTTCTAATATTTAAGATATACTTAGCCAGTTTTAAAATGGTCCCGGCTGTACTTACCGAAAAGATCGACCCTCGCATAGTCCATTTTCGCACCAGGCTGAAATCTGATATGGCCCGGGTTCTTCTGGCCAACTCTATTACTCTCACTCCAGGAACTCTCACTCTGGATTTAAACAATGACCATCTTATAGTCCACTGGCTAAATGCCAAAACTATTCACAGCCATTATGCGGGCAAACTAATAAAAGGATACTTTGAAATCTGGCTAAAAAAGATATGGATATAAATATACTGGAAACAGTAATAATCTTTCTTTCTATTAATTCTCTCATAAGTTTATATAGAGTAATAAAAGGGCCCACTCCCCAAGACCGTTTAATAGGATTAAATCTTATCGTAGCCCAGGTAACGGCTATTATGGTTATCGCCTCTGTAAATTTTCGTCGACCTATTTATCTAGATGTAGCCTTAGTTTATGCTATTCTTGGCTATATTAGTATCATTGCTATTAGCAAATATCTTAAAGGGAGAAAACTCCACGAATGAGACTCATCGCTTATTTTTTTCTGGGAATGGGGGTATTTTTTGCTACTTTTGGCAACATTGGAATGTTGCGCTTTCCTGATGTGTATACTCGTTTGCAGGCTTCCTCTAAATGCGGAATTACTTCCATAATCTCTATATTTATAGGACTCATAATCTTAGAGGGCTTAAACTCTGTTGCTCTCAGAATTACAGTAATTACTATCTTTTTTCTGATTACCAGTCCTGTATCTTCCCATATTATTGGTAGAAGTGCTTATGAAGAAGGGATTTTACCCTGGAGAAAAGAGAAACCAAAAGATAAGCAATGATTATCTTTATTTTAATACTCACTATAATAATGGCTATCTTTGCTCTTCAGTTTAAAAATCTTTTAAATGCTGTTATTGTTCTGGCTGTTTTTAGTCTTCTTCTTTCCCTCATTTTTTATCTTCTTCATGCTCCTGATGTAGCTATTGCTGAAGCAGCGGTAGGAGCAGGAGTAGCTACTACTTTATTTGTGGTAGTAATCGGTAAAACAAAAAGGAAAGAAAATGAATAGATGGATAAAGAATATACTCGTTTTATCTGTTATCATAGCCCTGGGAATAATCTTTTTCTACGGATTTAACGCTCACCTTCCTTCAAAATTAGCAGTAAGTAATCACTATATCACTGAAGGAGAAAAAGAAACCGGAGCCATTAATATAGTGTCCAGTATTTATCTTGGGTATAGAGCTTTTGATACCTTAGGAGAGACTATTGTTCTCCTTATAACTGTCTCTTCGGTAGTTTTCCTACTCAAGAAAAATTAACCCCGGAGAATACTAAAAATTTTAAATAAACCGAAAAATAAGAAGTTAGAGTTTATCTCCCACAAAAAGATAGTTAACTCTAAAAAGGGGAGAGCAAATTGGAAAAAGGCGAAAGGTCAGAAATAGTAAGTATCATCTCCAGAAAATTAGTGCCTTATATTCTTCTCTTTGGACTTTATCTTATCTCCTACGGTCATCTCTCTCCGGGAGGAGGATTCCAGGGAGGAGTAGTTCTGGGAGCAGGAATAATTCTTCTCTGCCTCTCTCACGGAATCTTCTTAACTGAGAAAAAATTTCCTCTCGAAAAAATAGCTTTCCTGGAAGCATTTATGATTACTATTTTTATCCTCCTGGGAATAGTCGGTCTTATAATAGCAAAGAGTTTTCTGGGAAATATTTTTCCTTTAAAGAAAATAGAAGAAGTTCCTACGGCAGGATTTGTCTTTCTCCTCAATTTGGTCATTGGATTAAAAGTAGGAGCAGGGATTATTTTAATCTTTTATAGTTTATGCGAAAGAAGTGAGAAATAAAAATGGAATTTTACCTAACTTTTCTTCTTTTTCTTATAGGTGTGTGGGGAATGATAACCAAAGAAAACTTAATTAAAAAAATTATGGGGTTAAACATTGTCGATAGTGCTATAGTCCTATTTTTTATTTTAATAGGCCATCGCCAGGGTTCTACTGCTCCCATAATGGAAAAAGGAATAAAAGATGTGGTAGATCCTCTCCCCCAGGCTCTTATGCTTACAGCTATTGTCATTGGAATCTGCCTTACAGCTTTAGCCTTAGCTTTAGTCTTAAAAATAGATAAAAAATACCACACTTTAAATATTTCCCAAATAGAGAAATTATCCCAGAATGAATAATATTCCCCTCTTTTTAATAATCATTCCTCTTTTTACTGCTTGCTTAATTCTCTTAATTAATTTTTTAAAAGTTCCCTCCATTTTAACCAAATTAATTAGTCTATCTTCTATCATCACCATCTTAATCCTTATAGGATTTTCTACTCTCAATATTTTAATTAAGAAACAAATCTTTATCTATAATTTGGGAGGATGGAAAGAACCATTAGGAATATCCCTACATATGGATGGATTAGCCTGGTTTTCCTCTCTTCTGGGAATAATTATCACTCTATTTGGTCTCATTTATAGTTTAAAAGAAAAAAATTATTCTTTTAAATTTTACTTTTTCTTTTTTATCCTACTCTCAGGAATGCAGGGAGTAATCCTTACCAACGATATATTTAATATGTTTGTCTTCTTTGAGATTTTATCTATTGCCTCTTATATACTCATCGCTTATTCCCGGGAAAACAAAGCCATAAAAGCAAGTTTTGATTATCTTTTAATTAGTAGCCTGGGAATGTCCCTCTTTCTTTTAGGGATAGGATTTATTTATCAAGGATGTGGGAGTTTAAGCCTAACCGGGGTAGGAAAAAATTTTAATATAGCAAACGGTATCCCCCCTTCTATGTTCCAATTAGCTGTCTCTTTAATAGTAGTAGGAATAGGAATTAAAGCAGCTTTTATCCCTCTTTACTCCTGGCTTCCTGATGCTCATGCCTATGCTCCTACACCTATCTCTGCGATTTTATCAGGAATAATGATTAAAATTTCCTTTTTAGCTATCTGGCGAATTATCCACATTTTAGAAGCAATTAACTTCCAACATTTTTTCCTCTGGATAGGTTCTCTTACGGCTTTAATACCGGTAATCTGGGCTTTATCACAAACCGATATTAAAAAACTTTTAGCCTACCATAGCATCTCTCAAATGGGTTTTATCATTGCCTCTTTTGGGGCTGGCTCATCTCTTTCTCTTACCGGGTCCCTTTATCACCTTTTCAATCATGCTTTCTTTAAGAGTTTACTCTTTTTCTCCGCGGGAGCAGTAATTTATGCTACCGGAATAAGAGATTTAAGAAAACTTTCCGAATTATATAAGAAGATACCTTCTATAGCTATTACATCCTTAATAGGAGCTCTCTCTATTTCGGGAATACCTCCTTTTAACGGATTTGTTAGTAAAATTCTTATAACTACATCTTTAAAAGAGTATCCCCTACCCTCCTTTCTTATCTTTCTGGCAGGTATAGGAACAGTAGCTTCTTTTACTAAACTGATGATGATTTTTTTTAATAGAGAAAAAGCTATTCAAGAGAATTTGGGAAATTTCAGCCCCAATAAGATAAAAAAAATTCCTAAAGCTCTGATTTATCCTCTAATTTTCCTCTCTATAATCTGCCTTCTTTCTGGTATCTTTCCTTCCCGGATAGCTCAGGGAATATCTAATTTTATCTTATTAAAAGATTTAGCTTATCCCCTTAAAGTTTATTCTCCTTCTAACATAGGGAAAAGCTTGACTATTCTTGGTCTGGGGATTTTCCTTTATTTACTCATCAGCACAAAAAGAGGGAAACAAATTTCTTTAGCTCTCAGAAAAAGAGAATTGGGTTTAAATAACTCTCTTCTCTTAGTATTGGCAGGCTTAGTAGTCTTTATTATCTTTATGAAAGTTCTATAAAAAACTGTTAAATCATTAACAATATTCCCCTCTTTTTTAAAATTTCTTTCTTCCCTTCCTGTATTAGAGAGAGCTCTCTATCTCCCGAAATTTTTCTGCATATTGTTTAAACCATTTCTCAGGTTCACCTTTACCAATAATTTCCAGGGAAAAATATCCCCGAAAATTATCACTTTTTAGAAGCCACATAGGCATCTCATGGTCAATTATTCCCTCTCCAAGAAGGCAAACCTCTATTTTCCCTTCAGGAGAATAAAATCCATCATGGATATGAAGATGGCGCACAAAACCACGAAGATGATTATAAGTTTCTTCAACATCTTCCATTTCTCTTTGAGGGTGCATTATATCCCAGAGAATATTCACCTTACGATGATTTGCTTCTTTAATTACCTGACGAGCACGATTACTCACACTAAAAAAATCATGAGTTTCTAAAAGAATTTCTGCATCTGTGCCCTCAGCAAATTCTGCGGCTTCTCTTAAAGCTAATCCACATTTTTGGGCAGCTACTTTAGGTTCCAGGGGCATAAAATTTCCTCCAAAGACCCGAATATAAGGAGAGCCAATATCTGAAGCTAATTCTATATACTTTTTAAGTTTTTCTATATTTTCTCTTCGCTCTTTATCATCAGGGATAGCAAATTGCAAGGAAGTTGCTATACAGGGAATTTCAATTCCTTCCTCTTTAAACATCCTTTTAACTAAACTTCTATCCTTTTTAGATAAATTTAACTCTATTTTATGCTTTTGATTACACTCTACCCGTATTTCCACTCCTTGATAATCATACTTTTTAGCTGCCTTCAAAATTTGGTTACAATCCCAATCTGGACAGGACCAGGTCATAAAACTTAACTTCATTTAACTACCTCCTCCTTTTAAAATAGTATTGTCAAAAGTAATTTTTTTTCTTTTTGTAATTGGTAGTTGTAAGACTCAGAGCTTGCGTTTTTGTGTATTAGTTTTCTCTTATGTAACTTAAAGGTTGCGGCTACCAATCCACTTCCTAGCTGTTACTTTCTGGTTTTAAACTACTTATAGGGCTTTGCTGATTCCTTCGGAATTCCCCCTACCTCAACACTGAAGCTGCTCCCCCTTCTATTACTCAAGCTGGAAAAATAAGCAAATGAAAGGATCAACAAAGTAAATTCATCAAAGAGATTAACCACTGAGTTCACTGAAAATCTTAAACAAAC
>JAGGVN010000123.1 GCA_021158005.1 Candidatus Aerophobota bacterium
ATGAGGAAATTATCGGTAAAGGATCTTGATTTAAAAGGAAAGCGGGTTTTAATGAGGGTGGATTTTAATGTTCCTCTTAAGGAGAAAAGAGTTATCGATGATACCCGAATAAAAGCCGCTCTTCCTACTATTAACTTCGTTCTCGATAAGGGAGCTTCTTTAGTCTTAATGTCTCACTTAGGGAGACCCAAGGGGAAGGTGGTAGAAGATTTGCGGATGGACCCGGTGGCTAAAAGATTAGAGGAGCTTCTTGGTAGGAAGGTTAAAAAACTCGATGAGTGCGTAGGGGAAACAGTAAAAAGAGAAGTGGAGAAAATGAGGCCGGGGGATATTATCTTATTGGAAAATACTCGTTTCTATAAGGAAGAGAAAGCTAATGAAGAAAATTTTGCTAAAAAATTAGCCAGTTTTGGTGATATCTTTGTGAATGATGCCTTTGGGACGGCTCATCGAGCTCATGCTTCTACGGTAGGGGTAACTAAATTTCTCCCGGCCGCCGCCGGTCTTCTTATGGAAAAAGAATTGAAAATTCTCAATAGGATTCTTACTCAACCCGATTCTCCTTTTATTGCTCTTTTGGGAGGGGCGAAAGTCTCAGATAAGATTGGAGTAATAGCTAATCTTCTGGATAAGTGCGAGAGTATTCTCATTGGAGGAGGAATGGCTTATACTTTTCTTAAGGCAAAGAAGATTCCTGTAGGTAACTCTTTGATAGAAGAAGAGAGAATAGAAGAGACAAAAAATATTATGGAAAGGGCTTTAGAGAAAGGATGTTCGATTTATTTACCCGTAGATCATATTATTGCTTCAGAAGTAAAGGAGGATGTGGAGACTAAGATAGTAGGAGAGGATGAGATTCCTCCTGGCTTTCGGGCCCTTGACATTGGACCGGAGACTATTAAACTCTTTGGAGAAACTATCCGCAAGGCCAGGACTATTTTCTGGAACGGTCCTATGGGAGTTTTTGAAATAAGGGATTTTGCTAAGGGAACAGAAGAAATAGCCAAAATACTCGCCTCTTCCGGGGCTACTACCATAGTTGGAGGGGGAGATACTATTGCTGCTCTGGAGAGAGTGGGCTTAAAAGATAAAATGAGTTATATTTCTACTGGGGGAGGAGCTTCTTTGAAATTTCTGGAAGGAGAGAAGTTACCGGGAGTAGAAGCGCTGAGTGAAAAGAGAGAATAATTAATTAAAATTATAGAGACTAAATAGAAAATTCAATCTTTAGTTAAAGGAGGAAATCTTGCGAATACCTATTATTGGTGGAAATTGGAAGATGAATAAGACTGTTAAAGAAGCTGTAGATATGGTAGAAGATTTAAAACAGAGGGTTGGTAATATTCAAGACGTGGAGATAGTTATTTTCCCCCCTTTCACGGCACTGAAATCGGTAGGGGAGGTAGTTAAGGGGACTAATATTGGTCTGGGAGCTCAAAATATGTATTGGGAGGAAGAAGGAGCTTATACTGGAGAAATATCTCCTCTTATGATCTTAGATATAGGGTGTAGATATGTTATACTGGGGCATTCTGAGAGGAGACAGTATTTTAAAGAAACCAACGAAGAGATAAATAAAAAACTTAAAGTAGCTCTCTCCTCAGGGATTACTCCTGTTGTTTGCGTGGGAGAAAAGATTGAAGAAAGAAGAAGAGGAAAAGCTAAAAAGGTAGTAGAAGAGCAAATAAAAGATTGCTTTAAGGAGATTACCCTCGAGGAAGCAAGAAGGATAGTAATTGCTTATGAACCAGTTTGGGCTATTGGCACAGGGGAAACAGCTACTCCTGAACAGGCAGAAGAGATGCATCTCTTTATAAGAAATCTTTTAAAAGATTTATTCGGGGAAGAGATTTCTCAGTCTCTTCGAATACAATATGGAGGGAGCGTAAAACCAGCAAATATTGAAGAATTAATGAAGGAAAAAGATATTGATGGAGCTCTGGTGGGAGGAGCAAGTTTAAAAGCTGATTCTTTTGCGGAAATAATCAAAAAAACCGCAGAAATTAGTAAAATTTCTTCATCACTTCGCTCCAAAAATGAGTAAATCTTCTTTTTCCTGTATTTTCTGAAAATTTCAAGGAGAGGGGAAAAATGAGTTTTCTTTTAACTATTCATATAATTGTCTGTATTCTCCTGGTGGGAGCTGTTCTTCTACAAATAGGAAAGGGCGCAGGGACAGGAGCAGTATTTGGTGGAGGAGTGCAGACTGTATTTGGGCCCACCGGAGCCTATACATTCCTGGAAAAAGTTATAATAGTTCTTTTCATCATTTTTGTGGTGACTACTCTTTCCTTATCTATATTTGGTGGAGGTAAACCTCCTGAAATCTCTTCTCAATAGAAGGATAGATGATAAGAGCTGATTTAGAGTGTGATTTGAAAAAGAGAGGATGGTATAGCGGGGATGCGCATCTTCATACTACTTACAGTGACGGAAAGCAAACAGTAGAAGAAATTGGAAAATCTCTCCGGGAAGCGAACTTAAATTGGGCAGTGCTTACCGATCATAATACTCTTAAAGGCAAAGAGGAATGGCTAAACGGTAAGAGAGATGAGTTTATTCCCATTATGGGAGAAGAAATTACCACTAAATTTGGCCATTTCAACGGAATAAATATAAAAGAGTTTATTAACCCGCAGACCTCAGAAGGACTTAAAGATATAAAAAGAATCTTTGAAGAAATTCATTCTCAGGGAGGACTTGTTCAGATAAATCATCCTCTTACAAAAGGTTTAAGTTATCAGGGCTGGGAAGTATCTGATTATGATCTTTTAGAGATATGGAACGGATTGACTGCTCCTAATCTTCCAGGGATGGGGAACTACGAAGCTAAGTTAAAATGGTTTGATATTTTAAATTCTGGAAAAAGATTAGCAGCTACAGCTAATAGCGATACTCATGATGTATTACTTCCTCAATATGTAGGCAACTTAATTTATGCTCCTCTAAAGATAACTCTAAAAAAAATTCCCCATGCCTGGAAAAATTTTGTAAGGGAAAATATTGCCTCTATTCAGTTGTGGGCACGAAGAGGAATAGGAATAGGTATGCCGCGAACTTATCTTTATCTTCCGAAACTTACTTTGCAAAATATATTAATAGCTTTAAAAAGAGGGAATAGCTTTTTAAGCAATGGACCCTTATTGTTGATAAATGTTAATGGGAAAATCCCCGGAGAGAGAATAGATTTGCAAACAAAAGAGAAGCTAATTCTTAGGGTAAAGTTATGCTCTTTTCAATCTATAAATTTGATAAAGATTATTAAAGATGGATTGGTAATAGATAGATGTAAATTGCCCCAGGGGACAAAAAAGTTTGAGCTTAGTCTGGAATTGAAAGAACAAGGTCCGGGATGGTTGGTAGTGGAGTGTTATGGCTCCTATCCTTTTTATGCGATTACCAACCCTGTGTATTTTGACTGAAAATTTGAAGAGATCAATATGGCTTATTTTTTAGGAATAGATCTGGGAACTTCTTCAGTAAAGGTCATTCTTATTGATGAAAATGGTAAGGTTATAGGTAAATCTTCTGAAAATTATCCTCTCCACTCCCCTTGTCCTGGTTGGGTAGAGCAAAATCCTGAAGATTGGTGGAATGCAACTAAAAAAGCTTTAAAAAAACTTATTTTAAATTCTAAAGTAGAATCTTCTAAAATTCGGGGTGTAGGACTTTCTGGGCAAACTCACAGCACAGTAGTTCTTGATAAAAATTTTTCTCCTTTGCGAGAAGCTATTATCTGGATGGATCAGCGAAGTTATTCTCAGGTTTATTCCCTGAAAGAAAAATTTGGAGACAATCTTTATAAGATAACCGGGCTTCCGCTGGCTACTGGGTTTATGGCTCCTTCTCTTTTGTGGCTTAAAGAAAATGAACCCAAGACATGGAAGAGAATTTATAAAATTCTTCTTCCTAAAGATTATATTCGTTTAAAGCTAACTGGAGAGATAGCCGGGGATATTAGTGATGCTTGCGGGACTCTTCTTTTGGATACTACCAAAAGAAAGTGGTCAAAGGAAATTTTAGAGAAACTGGGGATTTCAGAAAATCAGCTTCCTTCTTTATATGAATCTTGTGAGATTAGCGGGTATGTAAGTAAAGAAGGAGCAGAAGAGACCGCTCTTGGAGGAGGAACTCCTGTTTTCGCTGGAGGAGCGGACCAGGTTATGGGAGCAGTGGGAAATGGAATAGTAGAAGAAGGAATAGGAAGCTCTATTTTAGGCACAGGAGGACAGTTCTTAACCTGTATAAATTCTCCTAAAATTTATCCTCAAGGAGGTCTACATACTATTCCCCATGCTTTAAAAGGAAAATGGATTTTAATGGGAGCTATTCTCTCAGGAGGGATTTGCTTTGATTGGTTTTTTCGTAAAATACTTAAGAAAGAAATTTCTTCCTCGCCTGATTTATATGAGGCTTTATTTAAAGAAGCTTCTCATATTCCCCCATGCTCCGAAGGATTATTATTTCTTCCTTATTTAAAGGGAGAGCGCACTCCTCATTTAGACCCGCGAGCAAGAGGGGCTTTTATAGGATTATCTCTCTCTCATTCTCGAGGGCACTTAACTAGAGCTATTATTGAAGGGATAGTTTATGCTCTTCGGGATACAAAAGAAAGGTTTGAAGAACTGGGAATCAATCTTTCTTATATTGTTTCTTCAGGAAAGGTAGGAGAAAGTTATCTATGCAGAAAAATTCAAGCAGATATTTTTAATCTTCTTGTGGTCACTCTTAATGTAAAAGAGCAATCTGCTTACGGAGCGGCTCTTGTAGCCAGTGTAGGTTCAGGAGTTTTCTCGGGATTAAAAGAAGCTTGCCAGAGGTGTTTGAGGATAATAGAAAGAGTTGAGCCCTCTTTTGCGAATGTAGAGATATATGATCAGTATTATGAAATTTATCGCAGTCTTTATCCTCGCTTAAAGGATGCATTTCATTCTCTTTCGCAGGCTGGTAGTCGCAACTTTTAAGTTGCGCTATTTTCCACAGGCTAAAGCTTCTAAACGCAGGGCTCTCAAGCCTTGCGACTACTAATACCTATAAGGCTGGTGATAAAGTAGTTTTTTGTAATGTCAAAATGTTATGAAGAAATATGAAAAATAAATATGATAGATAAATAAGGAGGATATTATGAAATTAGGATTTTTAACCAATTATGCGGAAGAAGAGGTGAAATTTGCCTCAGAAGTGGGGTTTACCAGCTTATCCTTTAATGCGAGACCGGGAACATCGCTGGAGCCAGGAAAGGTAACCCCAGAAGAGATAGAGAAGATTAAAGAGACAGTAAAAAGATACGGAATTTATATCTCTGCTATTGGATATTACGCTAATCCTTTGGACCCCGATAAAGAGAAGAGGAGAGAAACTATTGATTATCTTTTAAAAGTTTTGGATATCTGTAAAATGCTTGATGTTAAGGTATTTACTGGCTTTCCCGGGAGAGGAGCAGGAATTAGTGTAAAAGAAAATATCTCTCTCTTTAAAGAAGTTTTTTCTTCTATTGTAGAAAAGGCTACTGATAATGGGATAAAAATAGCTTTTGAAAATTGTCATGGAGGAGGGGCTTCCAGTCCTGATGATTGGGAAGCTATGTTTGAAGCTATTCCTTCTACTACATTAGGATTAGAGATGGACCCTTCTCATCTTGTCTGGCAGGGGATAGATTATATTAAGGCTATTTATGACTTTGGAGAAAGAATTTACCATGTTCATGCTAAGGATACTCAAATTCTTCAGGATATTCTTGATAGAAAGGGAATACTGGGCAAAGGATGGTGGAGATTTAGAATCCCTGGTTGGGGGGATATTGACTGGAACCAGTTTATAAGTGCTCTTGTAGATGTGGGATATGATGGAGCAATTTCTATTGAACATGAGGACCCGGTATTTTCCGGAAAAAGAAGAAAAGAAGGACTTATCTTAGGATTTAAACATCTCTCGCAGTTTATGGTTTTATGAGAATATAAGTTCTTCTTTTTCCTGCACTAAAGATAAGTTAAGGTGATCTTCATAATGCTTCTAAGTGATAAATCCATCGAGAGGACTAAAAATCTTCCGTGGGAGAAAATGACTCAGAAGATATTTCTAAGATGAAAATTAGCTATGGGAAAGGGACATATATAAGATTTGAGGGTAGAGAAGGAACTACATACAGGGGAGAAATAGTTCTTGACGATGTGAAGATATACATAGATGGAAAACCAGATTCTTCAATCTCACTGGATTTAATAAGGGAAATGAAGAAAACAAAAGAGGGTATAGAAATGGAGATTATCCCTTCTTATTCTTTTGCTTATAAGGTTCTTATAAGTGGAGAAGGAGTTAAAAGGTTACTTAGCGACCTTTTAATTTTTAAAAGATTTAAAAAAGTATGGATAAATAAGTGGAAAGCTATAGATTTTGGAAAGAGAAGACTTTAATTCTGAATTTAGTGTTTGTTAGTTGAGGATAATTTTGACAGATTCTCTTTTTTTTGTTATTATAGGAGTGATAAGTAAAGATTCTTAAAAAGATAAAGGGGGTGATATTTATGTCCGGTCATTCTAAATGGAGTAGTATAAAGCATAAGAAAGCAAAGAAAGATGCTCAAAGAGGAAATATATTTAGTAAACTATCGCGGAAAATTGCTGTAGAAGCCAGGCGTGGAGGAGAAGATATAGATATGAATCCGGGGTTAAGATTGGCGGTGGAGATGGCTCAACAGGTAGGTATGCCTAAAGAGAATATTAAGAAAGCTATTCAGCGCGGTACAGGTGAACTCCCCGGAACTACTTATGAAGAATTTACTTGCGAAGGGTACGGACCGGGAGGAGTAGCTCTTCTTATTGAGGGAGTTAGTGATAATAAGAAGAGAGCCATTGCTGAGATTAGACATATTCTTACCCGAAATGGAGGTCATCTGGGAGAAGTAGGATGTGTTACCTGGATGTTTTCTCGAAAGGGAGTAGTTGTTTTAGATAAGGAAAAAGTGGACGAAGATGAAGTAATGAATATAGCTATTGAAGTGGAGGCTGAGGATGTGAAGGAGAGTGAAAATACCCTGGAAATTATCTTCTCTCCAGAAAAATTTAATGAGATAGAGAAAAAAATTGAGGAAGCAGGGTACAATCCTGAATTGATGGAAATAACCATGGTTCCCCAGAGCACTGTTCCTCTGGGCGAGAAAGAAGCTCATCAAATGCTCCAGTTGATGGAAGCTCTGGAAGAATCCGATGAAGTTCAAAAGGTCTATGCTAATTTTGATATTTCCGATGAGATTATGGAAAAGGTGAGTTAACCTCAAGGTGAAGAGGAAAGGCGGGAACTCGGTAAAGGAGATTTATCCATAAAGATGAGTGTCTCTTCCATATTTTTAACTCCTGCTGTGCAGCCAACTGCTTGAACGCAAAGAGCTCCCACCGCATTAGCAAAATATCCTATTTTTTGGAGGTTCCATCCTTTGATTATTCCGGCTAAAAATCCGGCGGCAAAAGCATCTCCTGCTCCGGAAGTATCAATTACTTTTACCGGGTAAGAGGGGATAGAAAACTCCCCTTTTTCAGTCTTTATATAACATCCCTCTTTTCCCATCTTTAGCCCTACAATTTTTACTCCCCTATTTAAGAAAAACTGAGCAACATCTTTTATCTTTTCTTTTTCGGAAAATATCCGTGCTTCTTCTATACTGGGAAGAATAATATCCAGATAGGAAAGGGAGGGTTTAATCATTTCTTTCCAATTTTTTACCCGGGGATTCCAGGCAGTGTCCAAAGAAGTAGTTATTCCATATTCTTTAGCTTGTTTTAAAACATTGGCTACAGGTTCTCCATCAAATCCTGGCATTAAGTTAAATCCAGCAATATGAAGAACTCGAGAATCTTTAATTAACTCAAAATTTATATCTTCTAAATGCAGGTCCTCGTTTGCTCCCGTGTAATGAAGAAAACTTCTTTCTCCCTCTCTATTAATCATAGCGAAGGAAAAAGAAGTTCTTCTTTGCTTGCTATAAGTTATTCCTGAAGTATCTACATCATATTTTTTAAGAATTTTGATAAGAAAATCTCCAAAAATATCCTTTCCGACTTTTCCGATAACCCCTGCCTTAATTCCTAATTTAGATAGTCCAATAGAAGTATTGATAGCACATCCCCCGGGATGGAGTTCCATTTGGTCAAAGATATCCAGTTTTCCGGGTTCGGGGACTTTTTCCACTATCTTAGCCATTACATCCGCCACCATAATCCCCAGACATACTACTTCTGGTTTAGATTGAGTAGACATTTATTCCTCTTAATCTAATCCTAACCGTTTTGTTTTTCTAAGATTACTCCCTCGTATAATATGTTTAGGTAAATACATTTAGTTGTTCTTTGAAAACTTAATTTTAAAATCTGATAATTTCTATCAAGCTATCGTTGATGTCTTGCTTCACCTTTTGCGCTTATACTTAAAATGGATCCCATTTAAAAAGAGGTGAATTTGTCCCGTTTTGAGTTAAAAATTGGCTCATAAGAGCCCCGTCCCGTATACGGGACTTGACTTCCATTTGTTCTTTGAGAAACTTGACTTTGAGACTGAAGCTTCTTATCCTATCCATAGAGCTTGGGACAGGAAAGGGAAAATGCAATTCCCTCCCTTGTGGCTCTCACCACTATCGAAAGTGGG
>JAGGVN010000152.1 GCA_021158005.1 Candidatus Aerophobota bacterium
AATCAAGATAAAATATACTCACTATAACTCCTATGAGGATTAAGACATTAAGAAATAAGTAGATTAAGCTGTTGACGAGAGTGTTCTGAAGAATCTCAATATCATTTATCATCCGGGAGATAATCTCCCCCCCTCTTTCCCTTTTAAAAAAGCTCAAGGAGAGCTGTTGTAAGTGTTCGTACATTTGAGTGCGCATCTCAGTAATTACTTTGTAACCTACAAAGGAGATGAAGTAAGTTTGTCCATAAGAAAAAAATCCTTTTATGAAGACTAAACCTACTAATCCCAAAGCCATTAGTTTTAGAAGAAAGAGATTTTTCTCAATGATGACTTTCCCAATTAATCCTCGTCCTAATACCCAGGGGAGAGCTACAGTACAGAGGGTAACGAAGATAGTGCAGATTATAGCTAAAATTAAAGTTTTTCGATAAGGACGAAAATATCTCCACAGACGCAATTGAGTATTTAAAGAAGTGAGAGAGTTACCTTTCAATCTATTTTTCCTCCATCACCTGGTAAATGACATTGACCATCTTGTTACTGGCCCCCTTTCCTCCCATTATCTCCTTAAGTTTGTAAGAGATTTCTTCCCGCCGGGAAGAATTTTCCAATAATTTTATGGCTTCTTGAGCCACTTCCTTAGCCTTAATTATTCCCTTTAATTCGGGGACGATCTTTTTATTCGCCTTTCTATTTGGTAAGGCTGCAAAACAAAGAGTTTTACTATATTTTTTTACGAGAGCTCTTTTGAGCAAAGAGCCAAAAGGAATTATTTTTTCCACAAGACCTGGCCAGCCATCGAGAGGAATCAGTTCGGGTTTATTTAAGGGGATAACGACTACCATAGGGATACCAAGAAACCCTGCTTGTGCTGTGTTAGTTCCCGGAATGGTAAGGAGTAAATCAGAGATATTTAAAGCATCATATTGGTTAGTGGTAATTACCAGCACCTCCAAACCTTCTTTACTCTTGAGCTTTATCTTGTCTTTTTCTTTTTTAAATTTAAATTCTGTTCCTTCTAAAAATTTTGAGGAAGGATTTTCCGCAAGCTTCTTCACCTCTTCTACCGGAATGAAGGGAGAAAGAAGGAGAAGAAATTGAGAATAAGGGAACCTTGATTTAATTATTTCTCCTACTCTTAAAAAGAAGGGAATTAAATACTTTGTTTGATAAAGACGGCTTCCGGGCATAAGGGAAATAATGAAATTTTCCCGATTAAGATGCCAGAGTTTGTAGATTTTCTCCTTCGGTATTTGAAGCTCCAGGGTATCGGCCATCAGGTCTCCTACGACCCTCACCTGTTGAGGTTTAATTCCTTTTTCCAGGAATTTTTTTTTTATTCCTTCATCGATTACCATAAATTTTGTAAAATAGTTTTTCCATCGTGGTTTCTGGATATAGGCAACAGCAGGAAATTTTAATCTTTTTGAAAGTAGGAGAGCGTGAAGGGGATCTCCTCCTAAAAAGACGATTACTCCTCTTTTCTCTAAGGTAATTCTCGAGGGCTTTATCCCCCATAGAATATATTTTAAATATTCCTTGGGATTAATGACATAGTCTATTTCCTGGAAAGAATGGACTACTTTTTCCTCTCTTCCTCCTGCATACTGACAGGGAAGAATAACTACCACAATTTTTACCTCTCTTTTTTCCTGTTTTAACTTTTTTACCAGGGGTTTTAGCCATCCCGAAATCTCCCCGGGGCTGTTAGTAGTGATAAAAATCTGCATAAAGAATTCCTATCTCTTTAAGGTAAAGATAATAATGATAGTGGCTAAGATAATAATGGTATAAATTTCTTTAGTGAGAATTACCTGCCACTGGAAACTTCCTGTAGGTGAAGTGATTTTTTTAAAACGGGGGATAAGGCGGGGAACAGTGTGAGAATAGTTAGTGTATTCTTCCCCAAATTTTTGCTCAAGATAGCTTTCTTCCCGGGGGATTATGATTCCGTATCCTACCAGGTAAAGGAGGAGAAAGAGAGGAAAGGAAAAGAAAAGCCTTGAAATAATACAACATCCCAGTCCTATAAAAAAATTTCCTAAATATAGAGGATTTCTTATGTAGGCGTAGGGGCCGCCAGTTATTAAATGCTCAGCTTCTATTTTTGAGCCTCGATATTGCTGAATGTATCCCGCCGCCCATATTCTTATTGATTCTCCTAAAAAGAGGATGCTTGTTCCGATTATGTAAGACCATAAAGAAGGTCTACTCCATATCAATACTATTAAGAGAAGAGGTAAAGGGATGTATCCTCGATATTGATATATTAATTCACTCAATTTCCCCTTTTTTACGATAGCGTTCATTTTTAACTTAGCTCTTTTGCATTATCTCTTTAATCTTCATAATATTTACAATATGGGCTCTTTCTCTTTCTTGGAGTTTCATAGCAATATATTTTACTGTCTCTTCTATCCGGGGGATAAAAATATATTTAAGAGCATTTACTCTTCTCCTTATCCACTCGATCTCCCGAGCAAGACGTTTTAACTCCTCCTCTTTTTGAGCTAATTTTATCCATAAAGAAAGAGTTTTGGAGAAGGCTCTCAAACTATGCTCTAACTTCCAATTACTTCCATAAAATCCATAACATAAAAGATTACCTTCACTTTTTAGAGTAAATTGGGGAGTCTTTAAAAGAGTAAAGCCGCGAACTTCTATCCCTGTTTTTATTTTAGTCCACATAAGGGATTCTTCAATCTCTTTTTCGCCGCTAATTAGTTTAGCTATTTGGAAAGAGGTAAAACTCATCCTTAGAGATTCCTCTGCTTCCTGGCGCTCTTTTTTTATTTTTCTCACTAAGGGAAGGAAACGTTGCATTAATTCATCTCTCTTGTCTTCTAATAAGTCGTGAGCTCTTCTTGCCGCTACTAATCTACTTCTTTGTTTAAGGAGCTCCATCCGAGTAGGATTTATGGGGAGAGTTTCTGGCAAACTTAACCTCCATATTTTTTAATATATTCATCCCTTATTCGTTTAAGTTCTGTTCGAGGAAGAATTTTAAGGATTTCCCAGCCTAAATTTAAAGTTTCTTCTATCGAGCGGTTTTCACTTTCTTCCTGGTTAACAAATTTTCTCTCAAATTCATCGGCAAATTTAAGATATCTCCTATCCATTTCATTGAGACTGGCTTCTCCCATTACCAGGGCTAATTCTCTAATTTCCATTCCCCGGGCATAAGATGCATAAAGTTGATTGGAAAGTTCTCGATGGTCTTCTCGAGTTTTACCCTCTCCTACTGCCCGGTCCATCAGACGCGAAAGAGAAGGTAAGACATTAATAGGAGGATAAAGACCTTTTTGATGAAGATTCCTCTGGAGTATTATTTGTCCTTCTGTAATATAACCGGTAAGGTCCGGAATGGGATGAGTCTTATCATCATCAGGCATAGTTAAAATAGGGATTAAAGTAATTGAACCTTTTTTCCCTTTAATCCTCCCCGCACGCTCATAAAGAGTAGCCAGGTCTGTATATAGGTAGCCTGGATAGCCTCTTCTCCCGGGAACTTCTCGGCGTGCAGCCGAGATTTCTCGTAAGGCTTCTGCATAATTGGTCATATCGATAAGAATAGATAAGATGTGCATATCTTTCTCAAAGGCTAAATATTCGGCGCAAGTAAGAGCCATCCTGGGAGTAGCAATTCTCTCAATTACCGGATCATCAGCTAAGTTTAGAAAGACTGTTATCTTTTCGATAGCTCCGCTCTTCTCAAAATCGGAGATAAAGTAGTTTCCTTCTTCAAAAGTTATCCCCATAGCAGCAAATACTACTGCAAATTCTTCTTCTTTCTTTAAAATCCTGGCTTGCCTGGTGATCTGGGCTGCCAGCTGGACATGGGGTAAACCTGCTCCCGAAAAGATAGGTAGCTTCTGACCACGCGAAAGAGTATTTAACCCATCAATGGCCGATATTCCTGTTTGGATAAATTCCGTGGGATAAGCACGAGCTTCCGGATTAATGGGGCTGCCCTCTATCCCCAATCTTTTTTCGGGAATTATCTGTGGTCCTCCATCTCTTGGTCTTCCCCAACCGTCAAATATTCTTCCTAACATATCTTGGGAGACTCCCAACTCAATTCCTCTACCTAAGAATCTTATCCGGGATCCACTGACTCCCAGGTCATTGGACCTTTCAAATAATTGCACCAGCGCAGCTTCTGAAGTTATCTCCAGTACCCTTCCTCTTCTTTTTTCTCCATTAAATAATTCTATCTCTACCAATTCTTCATAGGAAACATCGGAAACTTTATCTACTAACATTAAAGGACCACTTACTTCTTTTATAGAGAGATATTCTTTAACTGCCATTATCTTTCCTTTGATTTATTAATTTCTTCTCTTATTTTGCGAATAATCCCTTCTATTCTTTTTTTAGCTTCATGGGAGGGGATATATTTCGCTTTAGCTATTTCTTCTCTTACAGGAAGAGAAACAAGAGTATTTAAGGGAACACCTTCTCTTAAAGCTTCTAAGCACTTCTTATAATATTCCATTATTGATTTGAGCATTAGATATTGTTTCTCTATAGGACTATAAGTATCTATTTCGTCAAAAGCAAACTGTTGGAGAAAATCTTCCCGAAGGGAACGCGCTGTCTCCATTACTATTCTATCCTGAGGGGAAAGAACATCTATTCCTACTAATCTTACCGTTTCTGTTAATTCATCTTCTTTTTGCAGGAGAGCCATTGCTTGATTACGAAGCTCCATCCAATCGGGAGCAACTTTTTTTTCAAAATACTCTTTTAAATTATCTAAATAAAGGGAATAACTTCTCAGCCAGTGAATAGCCGGAAAATGACGTTGATAAGCTAATTCAGCTACTAAGGCCCAAAAAACCCGGGTTACTTTTAAAGTAGCTTGCGTTACCGGTTCAGAAAGATCTCCTCCTGGAGGGGAAACAGCTCCAATAGCAGTTAAGCTTCCCTGGCGCTCATCTTTACCTAAGCAGATTATTTTCCCCGCTCTTTCGTAAAATTCTGCCAATCTTGAAGGAAGATAAGCAGGATATCCTTCCTCTCCAGGAATTTCCTCTAATCTTCCGGACATTTCTCTCAAAGCTTCTGCCCACCGGGAAGTAGAATCAGCCATTAAAGCTACATCATACCCCATATCCCGATAATATTCAGCCAATGTTATTCCTGTATAAATGGAGGCTTCTCTGGCCGCTACGGGCATATTAGAAGTATTAGCAATAAGGATAGTTCTTTGCATCAGGGGTTTACCGCTTACAGGATCTTTTAGTTGAGGGAATTCCCGAAGCACATCAGCCATTTCATTTCCTCTTTCTCCACAACCTATAAAAACAATAATCCTGGCATCTGTCCATTTAGACAACTGGTGTTGAACTACAGTCTTTCCTGATCCAAAAGGACCAGGAATACAGGCAGTTCCCCCTTTGGCTATGGGGAAAAAAGTATCAATAACTCTCTGCCCGGTAATTAAGGGTTCTTCGGGGTTTAGCTGTTTTTTATATGGCCTCATCTTTCTTACAGGCCATTTTTGCAGCATAGAAAGATTTTTTTCTCCTTCTTCAGTCTCAATTACAGCGATAATATCTTCTACCTTAGCTTTACCTGAGTAGATTTTCTTTATTTTTCCTCTTACTCCTATAGGGACGAGAATGCGGTGCTCTACTAATTCTGTTTCCTGAACTGTGCCTAAGATATCTCCAGAGATTACTTCTTCTCCTTCTTTCATCTTGGGCTTAAAGTCCCATTCTTTCTCCCGATCAATAGCTGATATCCAGATTCCTCGACCAATAAAATCCCCTGTTTTTGTTCTTATCAGGGTTAGAGGACGCTGTATTCCATCATAAATATTTCCCAGAAGGCCGGGTCCTAATTCTACAGAGAGAGGATAATGCTCCGATTCCACCGGTTCGCCCGGTTTTAATCCTCCTGTATTTTCATAAACTTGTATAGAAACATTATCACCTTTTACTTCTAAAATTTCTCCAATGAGTTTTTCTTCTCCTACTTTTACTACATCAAACATTCGTGCCTCGGGAATACCTTGAGCGATAACTAAAGGACCAGAAATTTTAATTATTCTTCCTTTTTGAGTCATTTTTATTACATCTCCAATTGGTTCTTAATTTATATTCTTTTTTCAATTACTTTATCAACGAGTCCGTAGTCTTTAGCTTCGTTAGCAGTCATATAAAAATCTCTATCAGTATCCTTTTCAATTCTTTCTAAGGGTTGCCCGGTATGTTTTACAAAAATTTTATTTAGTCTATCCTTAATTCTAAGAATCTGACGAGCCTGAATTCCTATGTCTGTAGCCTGTCCTCCTGCTTGCCCCAGTGGTTGATGAATTAAGATGTTAGCATTAGGTAAACTCAGTCTCTTTCCAGGAGTTCCTGCGGCTAAAAGTAGAGCAGCAGCACTGGCTGCCTGTCCTATACAAATGGTAGAAATATCGGGTTTTATGTACTGCATAGTATCATAAATTGCCAGTCCTGCCGTAACTATACCACCAGGAGAATTGATATAGAGTTTTATGTCTTTTTGAGGATCTTCCATCTCTAAAAGAAGCATTTGAGCAATAATAGTATTAGCTACAATATCATCTATGGGTTGACCAAGGAAGATAATTCTATCTTTAAGCAGACGAGAATATATATCATAAGCTCTTTCTCCTCTTGCTGTTTTTTCTACCACAATAGGAATTAAACCCATTTTTCTCTCCTTTTTATTTTATATCTGCTTTATTATAGAGTAATTCTATTACTTTTTCTTCTTTTATTTGATTTTTAAGAATTTTTAATTTTCCTGTCCGGATAAAGTGATTCTTTAATTTTTCTAATTCTTCCTCTCTTTCTATATTTAGAAGGTTTTTTAATTTCTCTTTTATTTCTTTCTCTTCGACAGTAATATTCTCTTTCTCAGCAATAGCATCGAGAACAAAAAAAGTCTTTAGATTTTCTTCTACACCCGGTCTTAATTTTTCTCGTAACTGCGACTCTTTTAAATTTTCTTCCTTAAGATATCTTCCTAAGGAGTAACCTTTTTTTTCAAGCTCATTGCTTATTTCCTTCATTTTTTCCTCTATTTTCTCTTCTACCAAAGGAGAAGGAAGGGATACAAAGGTGCTATCAACCACTTTTTTTACTATCTCTTTTTTTAATCTCCTCTCTTCTTCAATTCTTTTGGCTTTTTCTATCCTTTCTTTAAGATCCTCTTTTAAGCTCTTTAAATCATTATATTTTAATTCTCTGGCAAGCTCATCATCAATTTGAGGAAGTTCTTCCTTTCTTATATCTTTTAACAGAATACGAAAGATAATCTTTTTTCCGGCAAATTCTTTCCGGGAATATTGAGAAGGAAATTTGACTTCTAAACGTCGAGATTCACCTCTCTTAATTCCTATTAACCCTTTAGAGAAGGCTGCGGGCATTATTGAAGAACCTAATTGGAATAATAAATCTTTCTCTTTTCTCTGGAAGGGTCTTTTTCCTGAAGATTTAACTTCCCAATCTATAACTATCCAGTCTCCTTCTTTAGCTCCTCTGTTTTCCTTAATAGAAACATACCTAATACGCTGTTTTTGAACTTGTTTGAGCGCTTTCGTTACTTCTTCTTCCCGAATTTTTATCTTCTTTCTTTTTACCTTAATTCCCTGGTAAGAGGGTACCTCTACCTTAGGTTTAGTTACCAGGTTTACTTTCAGAATAAAAGGTTCATCGGCAGCGGAAGGAAGAATTTCTACTTTTGGGTCCATAATAGGAATTAATTTATGATCATTCTCTATTTTTTTATATATCTGAGGATAAAGTCTTCTCATAGCTTCTTCCTGAAGGGTCTCCTTCCCGAAACGAGCTTCAAAAATTCTCCGGGGGACTTTACCTTTTCTAAATCCGGGAACTTTGATTTCTTTTACCAAGGTTTGGAAAGCACGAGAAGTCTCCTCTTCCATTTTTTCTCGAGAGATCTCGACTTTTAAACTAACTTCCGCACCTTCTTTTTTTTCTATAGTTATTTGCATAAAATTTATCCTCTCTCTTTGTTAATGTATCAGATTATTCTTTAGGTAAGAGCTGATAGAAACTATTAGTATTACTGCTAAATTCATTGAATAAGACCCTCGCTCGGCTTTTTTTAATGAATAGAGTAAATATTGTTTTTAATGCGAGAGGCGGGATTTGAACCCGCATGAGTTTCCTCACTAGATCCTAAGTCTAGCGCGTCTACCGTTCCGCCACTCTCGCTTTAGAGCGGGAAACGGGATTTGAACCCGCGACCTCCACCTTGGCAAGGTGATGCTCTACCACTGAGCTATTCCCGCTTAGTGGGCTGTACAGGAATCGAACCTGTAACCTACGGATTAAGAGTCCGTTGCTCTGCCAATTGAGCTAACAGCCCTTTTGATTATATTCTCAATAACTATTTAAATATTAAGAAACTATTTAGTAGAATAGTATAGCTTTTACTCTATCCCCTGCTTTCACTCCTGTATTCTTCAATTCTCCTGCAGGAACTTCTAATACATAACTGCAGGGTTTATCACTGGAGTATTCCCTTTGGTTTGGATCTCCAGGATCAAACCAGACGGTCATTCTTTTAATAGAGATAATACGCCAATTAGCATCAATAAATGCTATATCTAAGGGCACAAAGCAATCTTTCATCCAGAATGTGCGCACGCGCTCATCGCCAAAAAGGAATAACATCCCCGTTCCCGGTAAGAGAGATTTGCGCCCGCTAAGTCCACGAGAATGCTGAAAAGGAGTAGTAGCTATTTCCACATAGAAGTTATTTTCCTTGATAATAATATGAGCAAAAGATTTATCATTTATTTTCCCGAATGTTATCCCGCCTACAGAGATCAAAAATACTAAACCCGTTATAATCAGGAAATATCTCAACTTAAATATTTTATAGGTGTTTACCACTCTCGGGATGAGTCTCTTCAAAAGGTAATATCCCTGTATAGACTCAGTAATTTTTAGGGTGAGCGAGGGGACTTGAACCCCCGACGACTGGATCCACAGTCCAGCGCTCTACCAGCTGAGCTACGCTCACCATAGAGCGGGGAACGGGATTCGAACCCGCGACCATCGGCTTGGAAGGCCGATGCTCTACCAGCTGAGCTACCCCCGCAACGCGCCTGGAGAGATTCGAACTCCCGACCCACGGATTAGAAGTCCGTTGCTCTGTCCAGCTGAGCTACAGGCGCCAAATCGGGACGGTGAGATTTGAACTCACGACCTCTTGCTCCCAAAGCAAGCGCGCTTGCCAAACTGCGCCACGTCCCGTATCCCTCTTTCCCTTCCTCTTAATTATATACCTGACTTTAAAGAAGTCAAGAAATCTGGACAACCTTTTTTCTATAGTCTTTTCTATTCTGGAAAAATCAAGATTTTTATTCTCTTTTGCTGTATGTTTCTATTGGGGGCATATCCGGATTTGTTGCCGGCCCAAAACATTTTAAAATTACTAAATTCTCCTTTCCTCTATTCTTAATCAGTATTCCCCTTCTTGCGGCTTCGAAACAGACAAATAGCTCATCATAAGTTAAATCTCCATATCTAATCGTTGTAGGTGATTCTACGGGAAATCTTTCTATATTTCCATAGCCTTGAATTACTACTAATCCATAAGCTCCGTTTTCCTTTATTCTTATTTCTTTTCCCGGGAATACAGTTAACTCCTTTGCGCTGAATAAATCGTTGGTTCCATAAATAATCCATTTTTCCTTATATACTCCCTTTTCTCCGGATGCGGTGATGGGTTCAAGGTAATGATGGGATTTGAAGTATTCATCAGTATTTTTTGGCCAGTCAATTAGATTAACAATATAATCAATGTCCTGATGTTTCTCCTGAGGAATATCCTTTACCAGAAGGTCCCAGGGTATATTTATGCCCTCTGCAGTTATAGGTTGAAACATAGAGGCAACATCGGAAGCCCACTGGACTTCATAAGTAACTAAGGAACCTGGCGCATGGAGAATTCTTGGGGGGATAAACCACCCTGTCCCGGGCTTAATTCTATAAGCTCGGGAATAGCTTAATATACTACTATCTCCTCGATGCCAATTCTTCAAGCATTTTTTAATATCTTCCTTTTTTGTTCCCGGTTCTAATCCAAAATAGGTGTGAGGGAAATTATTCTCAATGAAATTTAGCTCCGGGGGAAAATAATATGCTTCTGGTTTTCCTTCTCTATTCACTAACTTTGCTTGTTTATCGTCCTGATGGAGATGAAGAGGAAGGGGGCCCATATTATCGAAAAACTTGGTTAGTATTTTCCATCCCCCATATTTTTGCATAATTTTTTCTCCTAAAATAAAATCTCCTCCTACCTGGATAGCCTCCCTTAAAGTTATCATTCTCTTATTATTGAACACAATGTAACTTAAGCCTTCATCTGGAGGGGTTCCCGGTCCATTATCAGCAACTGTCACTGAAGCAAGCCACCTCTCATCAATTCCCCCTCTATTACTTCCAAGGATGTAAAGGTCCCCAGTAGATAACTTGAGTCTTTTGCCGGGAAGAGAGAAGACTCGAGGAACCCAGGCGGGAGCTAATCTAAAAATTCCTTCTCCTTCTTCGTATATCTGAGAAATTAAGTTCTTTACCTCTTCTTTTTTCATTTCTCTTCTCCTGAGTTTATTAATCAAAGTTTTTTGAATATGATTATATCAGATATGTCTGATTTGTTAAATAGTCAGTAATCAGTAGTTTTCCTGAAAAGAAATTGACTCCAAGGAATTGAATTATTATACTACTATTGAGAGGAATAGAAGGTATAGCGAAAATTATAAATTCTGATTGATAGTTTGAGACTAAGGAGAGGAGGGTTGGATGAAGAAGAAAAGGATAGCTTTCGTTTTTCCTGGGCAAGGCTCTCAATATCCCGGAATGGGTAAGGATTTTTACCAAAAATATCCTCAGGTAAAGAGAATCTTCGAAAAAGCAAACGAAGAGTTAAATATAGATCTAACTCGTATATGTTTTGAAGGAGGAAAGGAGTTACTTGAAAGCACCGCAAATACTCAAATAGCAGTCTTTGTGGTAAGTTTCGCTTCTTTTGAGGTTTTAAGAAATGAAGGAGTAAACCCCGATGTATTGGGAGGTCACAGTTTAGGAGAATATACAGCCTTAGTTGTCTCCGGAAGCCTGGATTTTTTAGATGGTTTAAGGCTGGTGTATAAAAGAGGAGAGTTTATGGAAGAGGCAGCTCAAAAAAGACCAGGGAGTATGGTAGCTATCATCGGATTAGATAAAGAAGAAATAGCTAAAATTCTCAGAAAGGTTGAAGGTCTTGGAATAGTGGTAGCGGCTAATTTTAATTGTCCCGGACAGATTGTTATTTCCGGGGAGATTGAGACGGTGGAAAGAGTTAGAGAGTTAGCTGGAAAAGCCGGAGCCAGGAAGGTTATCCCTTTAAAAGTAATGGGAGCATTTCATTCTTTATTAATGAAGGAAGCTCAAATGAGACTAAAGAAGGAGATAGAAAAGACCAATTTTAAAGTTCCCCGAATACCCTTCATAGCGAATGTAAATGCAAATTTTATAGAAGAACCTCAAGAGATAAAAGAATCTCTTATCAGGCAGATAGTGAGTCCTGTTTTGTGGGAAGATTCGATAAGAAAGATGGCTGAATGGGGAGTAGATGCTTTTGTCGAGGTAGGCCCTGGAAAGGTATTGAGCGGTCTTATACGGCGTACTCTCGGTCAAAAACTAATTTTAAATATAGAGGACCAAAAAAGTTTGTGCAAAAGTTTAAAGATACTCCGGGAAACATAAATGAATCTGATAAAATGAAATTTAAGAAAGTTTTCGAAAGAAGAGATTTATTCCCAGGTAAGGGTAGTTCTATCTTAAGATATCTTCCTTACTGACCTCTCTTTTTGCATATCGCTCTTGGAGAATTTCTATCGCTGATTTTGATAATGCTGATTGGATGAGGAGTAAAGAGAAAAAGATTCCCCAAAGAATTTATTATCCTTAATTTTTGAGATAATCTGAGTGGTCTAAAAATAAGAGATTATCAGAAGAAATTTAAGACATTTCCTGGATATTCAAATATAGATAAATCTCTATGGAGCAAGAAGTTTGACAATTCCTTTATGGAAACTATGTTTAGCATTAGAGGAGAAAAGTCTATGTATAAGTTATTGGTTTTAGATGTAGATGGGACTTTACTTAATGATGAGGGGAGAATTAGTCCTCGTAATAAAGAAGCGATCCGAAAGGCACAAGATAGAGGAGTGAAGGTCGTCCTCGCTTCCGGGAGAATGTTTTTTATCACTAAAAAATATGCGGATCAGTTAAATCTGGAGACACCTTTGATTACTTATAACGGAGCGTTAATTAAGGATAAAGAAGATAGGATAATCTCCCATACTCCTGTTCCCTTAGGGGTTACTTTTCAGGTTATCTCTTTTACCCGGGAAAAAAAATTACATTTGAATACTTATTTTGAGGATACCCTTTACATAGAAGAGGAGAATAGATTCAGTCGGTATTATCAAAATAGATATGGAGTTACTCCTTGTGTAGTTTTAGATTTACTCAAGTTTTATAAAGAAAAAAAGAAATCTCCTACTAAATTGTTAGTGATTATAGAGCCGGGAGAGATGGAGAAATGGTTTCCTCTTTTCCAGGAGAAGTTTTCGGATAAACTTTACCTTACTCAATCTGAAGGAAGACATATTGAATTATTACATCCTCAGGTCTCCAAAGTCTTCGCGCTAAAGAAAATAGTGGATTTATACAGGATAAAAAGGGAAGAAATTATAGCTATTGGTGATGGAGTGAATGATATAGAAATGATAAAATATGCAGGATTGGGAGTAGCTATGGAGAATAGTTCTTCCCTAGTGAAGGAGGTGGCTGAATATATCGCTCCTTCTAATACAAAAGATGGGGTAGCGGAAACAATTGAAAGATTTATTTTGAATAAAAGTGGAAAATAGTGGTATATATATGAAAGATGATGATAATCTGGTAATAGAAAAAATTCTTAAAGGAAAGAAGAATGCATATGAGATTATCGTAAAAAGATATATGAAGAGGGCTTACTTTATCGCCCTGGGCTTTACTGGAAATCATAATGATGCCTTAGATCTTTCTCAAGAAGCTTTTATTAAAGCATATCGCTCTCTTCATAAATTTGATCTTTCTATGTCTTTTTCTTCCTGGTTTTATACAATCTTAAAGAATCTTTGTTTAAATTTTGTTAAGAAAAATAAAGAAATTGGCAAAGCCCCCTGGGAGATAGTAGACGAATCAAAACTTAAAGAAAGTTTGGGCCCTTTAGGTGAGGCTCAAAGAAGAGAGATGAAAAAAATTCTCTGGGAGAGAATTTCCGAACTTCCTGTAAAAGAGCGAGAAATTATCCTTTTAAGATATTTCCAGCAGATCTCTTACAAAGAGATCTCAAAACTTATAGGATGCCCTCTGGGCACAGTAATGTCACGATTATATTATGCTAAAAAGAAACTAAAAGAAAATCTAAAAGATATTTTACATAAATGAAAAGAGAATAAGAAAAATTAAAAAATTGAATAAAAATTGAAAATGATGGTATATATAATAAAGGGAAACTAAAAGGATGCTTAACAAATGAAACATGAAGAATATAAGAAGCTTCTCGTGGGATATTTAGATGGGGAATTAAAAAATAAAGAAAGGGAATTAATTGAGAATCATCTAAGAAAGTGTCCAGAATGTCAAAAAGAACTTAAAGAATTTAAAAAATTAAGGGGGGTGATGATGAGTATGAAATATCAGAAACCACCGGATGAGGTATGGGAGAATTATTGGAAATCCATTTATAATCGCCTTGAACGCAGAATCTCCTGGATTCTTACTTCTGTAGGGGCGGCGATTCTTTTATTTTATGGAGGATTTAAGCTGGTGGAAGATTTTATTAAGAACCCTGAAATAGCACTGCTCCTTAAGATTGGGATTCTTGTTCTTTTGGCAGGGTTAGTTATTCTCTTTATTTCCATTTTAAGGGAGAGGATTTTTATCTTTAAGCATGATAAATACAGGGAGGTGAAAAGATGATTATTGCAACTACAGAAAATATTCCCGGTAAAAAGGTTGTAAAAGTTTTGGGATTAGTTAAGGGAAATACTATTAGAGCTCGACATGTTGGCAGAGATATTATGGCTGGATTCCGCAATCTTGTAGGAGGGGAGATAGTAGATTATACCAAGATGATGGCTGAATCAAGAGAACAAGCTTTGGATCGAATGATAGAGGAAGCAAAAAAACGGGGAGCAAACGCCATAATTGGAACTCGATTTATAACTGCTTCTGTAATGCAAGGGGCAGCTGAGCTATTAGTCTATGGCACTGCCGTTGTGGTAACGGAATAATCAAGTCCTATGTTTTTCACAAAATCTGCTACTTTACTGGAATTTTCAAGGAAAGTTGAATTGGTCACCATAGAAAAATTTGGATTCCTCAGTCTTCGGGTAAAAACCTTAATAAAGTTCTTCTATAAGAAAGAAAAGCTATAAGCGAAGGTAGAGAGAGTTTTTTGTGCAAAGAGTTATATTCACATATTAAGAAGAGGTTGAAAAATGAAAAAAAGAGGGACGGAATTATTTTGTCTTTTGATATTTTTAGGGTTAATAATGTGCCTTGCTTTATCTTCTGGATTTTCTTCTCCACTTTCGGTGGGAGAAGAAAATTATTATGCTTTAAAAGTGGGAGGAAAGATAACAGGTTATAGTACTTATAAGGTGAGAGAGAAAAAAGACTACCAGGAAGAGTCTGTATGGGTATGTAAAGAGAAAACGCTCCTTAAATTTGTTATGAGCGATAAGAAGACTAAAACTATGGAGTATGAGACTATTACTTACCTTAATTCCAATCTTACTCCCCGATATTATCAATTAAATTTCTCTCAAGATACGATAAAACAAGAACTACAGACTACCTTTTCTCAAGGTCAAGCTCATATTACTCTCAAGACAGGGGAAAAAATTATGAAACAGGATATTCCTATCTCTGGAGATACTTATCTTATTGATGGTAATGTTTTTACCCACTACATTTATCTTTTTAAATCTCTTAAACTTATCCCCGGTGAAGAGAAAAAGATTTCCTTACTTGTTCCTCAAGCAATGAAGGTATTCTCTGTTAATTTAAAGGTGAAAGAGGAGAAAGAAAAGGTAACTCTTGGAGGAAGAGAATGGGAGTCTTTAGTAGCCGTGATGAAAGGAGATATTTTCCCGGAAATGATTTTCTGGATTAATTCTAAAGGGGAACTCTTAAGGCTTTCTCTTCCTTCTCAGAATTTTACTATGGAATTAAGTAATGAAAAAGTTATTAGCCAGATAGCCGCTGTAGATATATTTAAATTACTTGAGAATAAATTCACTTCTTCTAATGTGAGCTTTACTTATTTTGGCAACGTTAGTCAAATGAAAGCAGAAATTGAAGTAAAAGCAACTGGCGAAAAAATAGATCCCGCTTTTTTAACTTATAATAATCAGATTTTTACTGGAACCGTCAAGGATAATCTCATCAAAGGAGTTATAGAAACAAAAGTAGAATGTTATAAGGGTGAGAATTCTCCATCTTTTCCCTTTGAAACTGAGCCTGAGCTTTTGGAATATCTTCAAGCGGAGGAAAAGATAGAGTCAAATAATGCAGAAATTATTGCCAAAGCAAAAGAGATAACCAGAAAGAGTAAGGATGCCTGGGAGGCGGCGGTAGCTATTGCTGATTGGGTTTATAAAAATATCCGCTACGAAATTACTGGAGCCGGTGCTAAAGAAACCCTGAAAAAGAGACGGGGTGATTGTGGTCCCCACACTCTTCTTACCATTGCTCTTTGTCGAGCAGCGGGAATTCCTGCTCGTATGGTAGGTGGCTTTATGTATGCCCAGGGTAAGTTCGGGCAACATTACTGGGTTGAGGTCTATATGGATAAAGAGGGCTGGATTCCTCTGGATCCCACCACAGGAGAATACGGGTATCTCGATGCTACTCATGTTCGCCTCTGGCAAAAAGGGGAGATCGAAAGTATTTCGGTAAGAGTGATTGATTACACTGATGAAGGAGAAGGAAAGAAAATAAGTGTAAAGAAGCTCACTCTTATTCCTGGAGAGAAAAGGCGCTATTCTTTTGTTATTCAAGGGAAAGAAGTGGGTTATAATGAGTACGAAGTAGTAACAAGTAAAAAGCGCGAAGGTATTTTGACTTACCAATTGAAATCACATTTAGAATTAAAACTCCAGGTAAACCAGGTAATAGATGATGAATTTTATGTAGATGAAAAAGCTAATCCGCTTCATTATAAACTTAATGCCCTGGTTAACAACCAGTCACAGTCTGTCGACTGTGCTTTTACTCAAGACAAGGTGCATACGCTTATTAAAGCAGGGGAGAAAGTTTTATTGGAAAAGGATACAGATTTAAAAGCAAAAACTTTCCTTTTATCCAATAATATGGTTGGCTGGTTTGATATACTCTATAAAGTTTTGCCTTTGGAGCCGGGCAAAACTTTGCCAGTTCCTTGTTATGTAATTAATAATGCTTCTCTTATAACCTTGAGACTTTCTATTAGTAAAGAAATGGAAGAAATCGAAGTCGGAGAGACAACTTATAAGGCCTTTGTTTGTGAAGTCTCTCCCTTAGGAGAAACTCATTATATAACTTCCCAGGGAGATTTAGTGAGAATAGTTCTTCCTTATCAACAAGGAGTGATTGATTGGGTGCAGAGCAAAAAGTAGCTTAATTTGGGGGTAAAAGATGGATAAAGTTATAGAAGTTAAGGATTTAGTAAAGGATTATGGGAATATTCATGCGGTTAGGGGAATTTCTTTTCAGGTAAATAAGGGAGAAATCTTTGGTTTAATAGGTCCTAATGCCGCCGGGAAAACGACTACCTTAAGGATTATCTCTACATTACTCCAGATGACCTCCGGAGAGATAAAGGTATTTGGCTATAATGTGGCTAAAGAGCCTGATGAGGTCAGAAAGTATATAAGTTATCTTCCCGAAGAAGCCGGGGCTTATAAAAATTTATCGGGAAAGGTTTATCTTGAATTTATGGCTGATTTTTTTTCTGATAATCTCGAAGAGAAGAAGGAAATTGTAGAAAGAGGAATGAGAATAGCTAATCTTGGAGAGCGAATTAAAGATAAAGTGAGCACTTATAGTAAAGGGATGACCAGAAGACTCCTTTTAGCAAGAGCTCTTATGGTGGATCCTAAATTAGCTATTCTTGATGAACCCACTTCGGGTTTAGATGTAGTAAATTCTCACCAGATAAGAGAAATGATTAAGAATTTTTCTAAGAAAGGAACCACTATTCTTCTCTCCTCCCATAATATGTTAGAAGTAGAATTTTTATGTGATCGGATTTCTCTGATAGATGAAGGGATAATTGTGGAGAATGGCTCTCCTCAAGAATTGAAGGAAAAATATAAAGCTAACAATATTGAAGAGGTCTTTATGGAGGTAGTAAGGTGAAAAATTTTTATACTCTTATAAAGAAGGAAGTAAGAGAGCTAATGACCCGTCAAATGATATTTTCTTTAGTTTTTATGATACTTATGTTTGGAATGATGGGAAAGTTTGTAGGCGGTATAAAGGAAGAAGCCCAAAAATCCGTCAGTTTTGCTATTGTCGACCTGGATAAGACTCCTTTTTCGCAAACAGTGGTAGAGACATTGGGAGGAGAAAAGAATGTAATTAAGGAGAATAATTTAGAGGAAGCTCTAAATAAAGCAAAGGAAAAAGATATAAAAGCTCTTTTAGTAATCCCGGAAGGATTTGAGAAAGATGTTGAAGAGATGAGAGGAGCAAAATTAGAGGTTTATTCTATACTAAAGGGATTAGGTATAGGAGATCTTTCCTCCAGCGGGATGATTAAATCGGTAATAAATAATATTAATGAAAAAATAGCTACAAGTTTTGTTCAAGAGGCTATTCCTGGAAAAAATCCTCAAGATATAATGAATCCTATAAGAACCAAGGAGTTTGTGGTAGTGAGGGATAGAACTGTTAGGGGAAGTCCGGAAATGATCCAGGGTTTAGTCACCTCTCAATCAGTAATGATTCCGGTTATTTTAATGATTGTAATTATGTATAGTGGAATGATGGTGATAACCTCTATGGGAATGGAGAAGGAGAATAAGACTCTGGAAACTCTCTTGACTTTACCGGTGAAGAGGAGTTATATTGTTACCGGGAAGATGGTAGGGTCTGCTCTGGTAGCTCTTATTATGGCGACAGTATATATGATTGGTTTTCGCTATTATATGTCTTCATTTATGCCCTCAGTAGAATCGACTCCTATCCTTAAGGATCTGGGGTTAGCGATGACTCCCTTAAGTTATTTTCTTTTAGGAACTTCTCTTTTTCTGGCTATTTTAGTAGCTTTATCCCTATCTATGCTTTTGGGGTTATTTGCCCAGGATACAAAGAGTGCCCAGACGATGAATATGCCTCTGGTAATATTAGTGATGGTTCCCTTCTTTTTGTTAATGTTTAAGGATATAAGGACACTCTCTCTTCCTCTTAAAATTCTTGTTTACGCAATTCCTTTTTCTCATCCTATCATTGCTTCCCGAGCACTCATTTTTCAAAACTATTTTCTGGTGATCGGGGGAATGCTTTATATGGCTATATTTGCCGGGGTAGCTATGTTCATTACCATACGTATATTTAATACTGATAAGGTATTAACGGCAAAATTTTCATTTAAAAAGAGAAAATAGCTCTCTGTTTTTAGTTCTCAGCTCTTTAAAGAAATTACCAGATTCTGAGGTAAAAATGTTTCTCAAATCTTTTATCCTCTCCTTTATTCCTATATTTGTAGCTGTAGATGCCCTGGGAGTGCTTCCTATTTTTATCTCTTTAACCGAAGGAATAAAGAAAGAGAAGAAATTAAGAATAATTAAACAATCTGTAATTGCTGCTCTGATTATCGCTATTGCTTTCATTTTTGTAGGGAAAGGAATTTTCTCTATTATAGGAGTAACTGTAGAAGACTTTATGATTGCTGGAGGAGCAGTACTTTTTATTATTTCGGTAACTGATCTTTTATTCCCTGCAAAAAGAAGAAAGACTTCTACCGTAGGAGTAGTTCCTTTAGGAACACCATTAATTGCCGGTCCAGCGGTATTAACTACTTCTTTAATTTCTATTGATAATATAGGATTATGGCCTACTTTGCTCTCAGTGGTGCTTAATATTTTTCTTGCCGGAGTTGTTTTTACCTCTTCAGATTTCTTAATAAAAATCTTAGGAGTAGAAGGCTCTCGAGGTATTTCTAAAGTATCCAGTCTTCTTCTTGCAGCTATTGGAATAATGATGATAAGAAAAGGGCTAACGCAAATAATAATATCTATTTAAATAGTGTCATTTTGTTAAAATAATAAGGATAAAAGAGGGAGGAAAGAAATGGCAAAGATAATTGCTGTTGCCTCAAATAATGAGAAAGGGTTAGATAGCCAGGTTAGTGCCCATTTTGGAAGATGTCCCTATTATACCTTAGTAGAGATAGAAGAGGGTGAGATTAAGAAGGTAACCAGCCTCCAGAATCCCTATTATTTTACTCACGGAGAGCCTGGGCAGGTTCCTGAGTTTATTAAAAAGCAAGGAGCGGAGGTGGTTATTACCGGGGGAATGGGACCACGAGCAATAGGTTTTTTTGATAAGTTGGGGATTAAAGTAGCTACAGGAGCAAGTGGAAATGTAGCTGAAGCAGTAGACTCATATCTAAAAGGAAATTTAAAAGATAAGGGTCCTTGCCCCTAAGTTTACAACCTCTCCTTTGAAAACTTGATTATAGAGGAACCTATATGTTGGAAATGGGTAGCCGTAGGCTTTAGCCTATGTAGAACACTCAACCTGAAATTACAGTTACCTCTCTTTCTCCGGGAGCTTCACCGCATTCTTAGTAGGAATTCTGCCCGGAGTTTAAGAAAATTTCGCATAGTGTTTCTATATAAAGGACGATTTAGTGAAAAAGAAGAGTATAGGACTCTTAATAGTTATTTTGCTCATTTGGAGTTTTCCACCGGTTCTTATTAAATACCTTGATTTTAGTTTCTCCCCCTTTACTCAAAATTTCTATCGCTATCTTATTTCTGCTCTCTTTTTATTATTATTTGAATATATTTTCTATAAGAAAGATTTGCTTATCTGTCTTAAAAAGATAAAACTTTTTTTAGTGCCGGCTTTAACCATTACTCTTTATCAAACATTTTTTACCTTAGGTATAATTCTTAGTCAGGCAAATACCTGCGCCTTTTTAAGTAAAATCAGCGGAGTCTTTGTAATATTGCTCGCTTGTTTATTTTTACCCGAAGAAAGGAGCATTATAAGAGAAAAAAACTTTATCCTGGGTTTTATTATTACTTTTTCCAGCACAGCGGCAATAACTTTAAGCAAAGGAAAAGTTAATTTTTCTTTGGGCTCATCTCTTCTTGTTCTTTCTATGTTCTTTTGGGCTCTTTATACAGTTGAAATAAAACAAATCTTAAAGAAAACAAAGATAAAGGAAATAGCAGCAGTTTCTTTTGTTTTATCTTTAGCAACCTTATTTCTTTTTTTTCCGGCTATCCCCAGAATAAAAGAGGTTTTTCAGGCTCCCTTGATGGATAATTTAATCCTATTTATTTCAGGATTTGTCTGCATAGGTTTAGCAGGAACAATTTATTACCTGTTATTGAGAAAAATAGGGGCTACTATTACTGTAAATTCTTTATTACTAACTTCTTTTATTACCGTCGTTTTATCTTTTTTCTTTTTAAAGGAAAAGATTACCCTCTTACAATTTATAGCCGGTATTTTTCTTATTTTAGGATGTTATTTTATTTTGAAGGCAAGTAATAATACTGGGAAAGAGAATAATTATTGATTGCAAATTATTCAAAGGAAGGAAACAAAAAATTGGCGAAAGTGAGATTAAGATATATTGGAAATCTTAAGAGTTTAGAAAAAATAGGAGAATTGTTCTTTGAACTTACGGGAATGATTATTTCTTTTTTTATTATAAAAGAGGGAGCTCCCATTCCTGTTTTTGATTTTGGAGGACAAACGCGATTTTGTCGAATTATTCGATCTACTCCTCAAGGTAAAAATAGGTGCGTAAATTCTGATAAAAAAGGGCTGGAAAAAGCATTGAGAAAGGGAACAACCTGTATTTATCAATGTCATGCTGGTTTAATAGATGTAGTTTCTCCCCTGGTTACTAAACGAGGTATAGCGGGGACCATTCAAACAGGGCAACTCCTAATCACTCCTCCTACTGAGGTAAAATTTAACCAGATTAAAGAGAAAGTAAAGGACTTAGATTTAGATTTGAATGAACTTAAAAAAGCATATTTTCAAATTAAGGTCTTTCCTAAAGAGAAATTGGAAAGGGCAATAAACCTCCTTACCCTGCTTGCTAGTTATATAATTGAGCGAGAAGATACTTTCTTATTGCAGGAGCGATTAATTAAACAACAAAAAAGATTGATCGCTGAGATGGATTATAAAAGAGAATTGAGAAAAAGGCTAAAAGAAGCTATGCCCCTTTTGAAATT
>JAGGVN010000001.1 GCA_021158005.1 Candidatus Aerophobota bacterium
CAGCCGTCTTGTTCAGTTTAATTTCGTCAATCAAAGAGCAGATTAAGGAACGATTTTTAAAGTCAAAATTTAAAAAATGAGATTTTGACTTCAAGGGGTGTTATGCTTTTTTCACTTGACATCATACGACTTTCCCATTTGTAAGCCCTTATTTTTGAGTTGCGAGGAAGTAAGATTGTAAAATATCTCTCTTATTCTCCCTGGAGGATTTCTGCCGTCTCCTGGTATAAGGATACAGGAACTTGTTTTGTCTTTCCCACAGCTTCCTCTAACGGAACAGAGGTTATCTCTGTTCCTCTTAAAGAAGCCATTTGCCCAATTTTCCCTTCTTTTAGCATCTCTACTGCTTTTATTCCAAATCGAGTAGCTAAGAATCTATCAAAAGCAGAAGGTCGACCTCCTCTCTGGAGATGTCCTAAAATTACTGATCTTGTTTCTATTCCTGTCCTTTTAGAAATCTCTTTCTCCAAAACTTTGGCAATTCCTCCTAAGATGATATTTCCAAAGGCATCAGTCTTTTCTTCCTTGGTCACTTCCCGGGTTAAGAATTTGCTTCCTTTAGCTGCTTTTGCTCCCTCCGCCACAGCAACAATACTGTAATTTTTCCCTTTCTTTTTCCTTTCCAGAAGAATCTGGCAAACTTCCTCTAAATTGAAAGGGACTTCGGGAATTAATATGATATGAGCTCCCCCGCCAATACCTGCTTCTAAGGTAATCCATCCTGCATGTCGCCCCATTATCTCTACTACCAGGACTCGATGGTGAGATTTAGCAGTAGTATGTAACCTGTCAATAGCCTCTACGGCAATATTAATGGCAGTATCAAAACCGAAGGTATAATCAGTAGAAGAAAGATCATTATCAATAGTTTTAGGAATCCCGATAGTCTTAATTCCTTCTCTGTAAAGTTTGTTAGCCACTCCCAGGGTATCATCTCCTCCTATAGCTACTAATACATCTATTTTCCTCTCTTTAAGGGTTTCTTTAATTCTCTCAAGACCCTCCTTTTCCTTAAAAGGGTTGGTCCGGGAAGTTCCCAGGATAGTTCCTCCTTCTCGGTGAATATCTTCTACCCTTTCTTTAGTTAAATTTTCTCCTTTATTTTCCAGAACTCCTCGCCAACCATCTGTAAAACCAAAAACATCATAATTTTCTTTATTTGCCCGAATAACTATCCCTCTAATGACTGCATTCAAACCAGGACAATCTCCTCCTCCGGTAAGAATACCTATACGCATTCTACCCTCCTTTTATATTTTTAGAAGACATTATATAAATTTATGAAAGAGTGTCAAATGCACGATTTAGAAATTTGTCAAAGTGAATAAATAGCTGGCATTTTTACTTTCAAATTTACCCCTTAGGGAAAAGGTTGTTAAAAATTTGAGCAGGTTTCTTTCTATCACATTTCTCTTTCTCTTAAGCCCATTACTCTCTTCATAAGGGGAAAATGCCTGTCCCGGTGGAGCAAGAGACAATTGTAATGACTGGCTGTCGTAGCTATCAGAATATCGGCCAGGGGTACGTTAATCCCGGCTTTTTTTAGTTTAAATCCTACCTCGTAGCTTTTTTCCCAGATAGTATCGGTTAACTTAACTATGGGAAGAGCCGTAAAATCAGTGTACAATTGGTTGTATTCTCTTTCCGATCTTGCGCCTCGCAAAACTTCTAAGATTATAATTTCGCAAGTTAGTGCTCTTTCCTCGAGAATCAGTGATTTTATCTTCTCTTCTAATCTCTTTTCTCCTTTAAAATAGAGAACCCAAATAGTGGTGTCTACTAAACATTTTTCAGAATTCATCTTTCCTCAACTTTTCTACATCCTCTAAATCAATGTCTAATACTGAACTTCCAAAAAGACTAATTAGGTGCTCTCTCCTCTTCTTTCTTATCAACTCTCTAAGGGATAACCCGATCAGCTCCTTCTTAGTTTTAGCTCCGGTTATTTTTTGTGCTTCCTGTAGAAGCTTTTCATCTATGTCTATAGTTGACCTCATAATGCACCTCCTTATGACATAATATACAGAAATTTTTTATGCTTGTCAAGAAAAAAACTGTTATGGTGTCGGTAGAACGTCCTATTGACTGTTAAAAATTTTCACTCTGTAAAGTAACACTTGCCAATTTGATGCCTTGGTTGACAAAAATTTTTTGTGGTTTATAATTATAATAGACATTGGAGATGAGAAAAGATGAGATTAGTTGAGGAGAGAGTCTTATCCTTCCGTAAAACCATTATTCCCCTAAATTTTAAATTAATATTTACCTCAACTTTCTCTCATCCAATATGTAATAGGTGAGTATCTTTAAAGGATAGTTGTTTATTATATTATGGTCAGGCGGAGGATTCTTACTTTGATAAAGTCCCCGCTATAGAAGCCTTAAGGTTTATGCCTGAGAGAATCAAAGTAATCTCCGTGCAGGAGAAGATAAAAATTTTAGGAAAATTAATCTCTTACGAGAAAATAGGATGTAGAAAGGAGGATAAAAATGATTAAAAAAGGAATGGTAGTTTTTACGGTAATCTTTTGGATTCTGGTTTTGGGCTCGCTACAGATGGCTTTCTCTCAAAAAAGCGAGCAAGAAGTAGTAAAAATTGGTTGTCTTTTTGCTTTGAGTGGTCCGGCAAGACATATTGGAGTGCCTTCAAAGTATGTAGCTCTTATGGCTAAGGAATATTTTGAGGAAAAAGGAGGAATAGAGGGCAAAGAGATAAAACTTATCTTTGCCGATACTAAGGGAGAAAGTTCTGTAGCTCTCAGGGAATTCGAAAGACTGGTGAATGAGGAGAAGGTGTGCGCGATTATTGGTCCCACCCGAACAGGCACTGCTGTAGCTTTATTCAGTAAGATTGAAGCGGCAAAGATTCCGGTAGTAATGTGTGTAGGAGGGACGCCTCCCGTTGTTCCTACTAAGAGGTGGATATTTAAAACTCCCCAGAAGACAATAACCGCGGTAGAAAAGATTTGTGGTTACCTGAAGGAGAGAGGAATAGATAAAGTGGCTATCATTACTTCTCAGGATGCTTTTGGAGCGGAGGGAAAAAAGGACTTAGAAGAAGTAATGCAAAAAGAGAATATTCAAATCGTGGCTAAAGAGTCCTTTGGAACAAAAGACATAGATATGACCATTCAACTTAGAAAGTTAATCGTTACGGAGGCCCAGGCGATAATCTGCTGGACAATTGGACCGGCAGGGGCGACAGTGGCAAAGAACTTTAAATCTCTGGGCGCAAAACAGATATTGATTCAATGCCACGGTTTACCAGACCCTGAATACTTAGAATTAGCGGGAGAAGCAGCTAATGGAACCATTATGCCTTCTACCAAGACAGTAGTCGCTCAACAGTTAAGAGAGGATGATCCTCAAAGAGAAGTAGTGCAAAATTTTGTAAAGAAATACGAAGAAGAGTATGGTCCGGTAAGCACTCACTCTGGGTATGCGTGGGATGCCTTTATGATTTTAGCCAATGCTATTAAAAAAGCCGGAACCGATCCTGCCAAAATAAGAGAGGCTATTGAAGAAACTAAGGGATATATAGGTGTATCGGGGATATATAATATGTCTGCGGATGACCATTGTGGTTTGGGAGTAGATTCTCTGGTTATGGTTACCGTGGAAAACGGAAAGTGGAAATTAATTAAATAAAAAATTGGAGAGAATAATAGAGAGTGATCTTTGTAGATATCTTTATTCATGGTTTGGGATGGGCCAGTATATACGCGGTTATCGCCGTGGGATTTTCCCTGATATTTAGTGCCAGTAAGGTCATTAATCTCTGCCAGGGGGAATTTGTAATCTTAGGGGGATTAATAGGAGTTGCCTTATATTCTATTAAAATTCCTCTCCTGTTTATCCCCCTTCTTTCCGCATTAGTGGTGGGAATAGTAGGGATAACTTTAGAACGAATAGCTATTTCTCCCGCTAAGAAAGCATCTCCCACTGCGCTTATTATAATCACCATAGCTTTATCCATTATTCTAAAGTCCACTGCTAATTTAATATGGGGCTCTCGGAGCTATAAACTCCCTTCCTTTTTCCGAAAAGATTTTATTAATCTCACTAACATTACTATGGATCCTCAATATCTTTTAATTATGGGAATTTGCGCAATATCTATTATCATTCTCACTCTATTCTTAAGAAGAACCAGATGGGGAAGGTCCCTCCGTGCCTGTTCAATGGACCCTATTGGAGCAAGAATAGTGGGAGTTTCTCCTGAGAAGATGCGTTCAATTTCCTTTTGTATAAGTGCAGGATTAAGTGGAATGATAGGAACTTTAATTGCTCCTATATTTTTCATTAATTCTGACTACGGACTTAACCTTGGTCTTAAAGGTTTTTGTGCCGCAATTCTTGGAGGAATGGGAAATATTCCGGGGGCTATTGCCGGAGGATTTATCATCGGACTTTCGGAGACTATGGGAGCCTTTCTATTTTCAACTTATAAAGACATTGTTGCTCCTTTACTTATGATAATTGTTCTTTATATGAGACCGCGAGGAATTATGGGAGGAAGGGATTGAAAAGAAAATCTTTTCTTATTAAATGGATACTCTTTATTACTATAATAATAGTCATCCCTCTTACTTTTAAATATCTCTTCTTTCTTTCACTGGAGCCTTTCTTGCAAACAGGTTTTTTAGTGATGCTTTCGGTAAGTTTAGCTCTATTAATGGGATTAGCAGGGCAAATTTCCTTAGGTCATGCAGGATTCTTCGGGATTGGGGCTTACACCTCCGCCATATTGTCAATCAAATATAATATGCCGGTTTTATTGACTATTCCCTTAGGGGCAATGATGGGGATGATCGCTGGATTTTTAGTGGGATATCCTGTTCTGAGACTTAAGACTCATTACTTATCTTTAGCTACGCTGGGGGTAGGGATAGCTCTAAAAGAGTTCTTTAAATCTGCAGAAATTACGGGAGGAGAAATAGGACTTTATAATTTACCCGATATTACTATTGGCAATCTTAAGCTCTCCTCATCCCTTTCTCATTATTATATAGTCTGGGGATTTGCTATAGTTATAATTTTTCTCGGTGATCGCCTTTTTAACTCTTCTACCGGTAAGAGACTTTTAGCGATTCATTCAGATGCACAATCTGCAGAAGCTATTGGGATTAATGTTTTCCAGAATAAGATTTATATCTTTGTTCTTTCTTCGGGGATTGCTGCTTTTACGGGAGCTTTATTTGCTCATTGCTCTTGTGGAGCTATCGTGCCTGAGGAATTTGGGGTAATGCTTTCTATTAAAATCATTATTATGGTGGTAATAGGAGGAATGTATTCAGTTTATGGAGCCGCTATAGGAGCAGCAATCATTTCTCTCCTTCCAGAAATAATAAGACGAATAGGAAGTTTTACCGGTGTAGACCTTGCCCGTCTTACTTATATACAGGATATAATATTTGGAATTATTTTGATCATATTTATAATCTATACACCCCGAGGAATAATTAGTAGAAAGGAGGAATAAAATACTCAAGGTAAAAAAAATATCTCACTATTTTGGAGGTTTGATAGCTCTAAACAACATCTCTCTAAGGATTAGAAAAAATGAGCTTGTAGGGATGATGGGACCAAATGGTGCCGGGAAGACTACTCTTTTTAATATTATAAGTGGTTTTATCTCTCCTGATAGAGGAAGAGTATACTTACGAGGAGAAGAGATTACTTCTCTTTCTCCTTACATTATTGCCAGGAAGGGATTGGTAAGAACATTCCAGGATGCGAGGACTTTTGAGCGCCTTACTGTTTTAGAAAACATTGAGATAGCCATTCCCCGCAGAAGAAATTCAGTTTTCGCAAGTAAGTCGATTGGTAAATTTATAAGAACAAGAGCTAAAGAATTTCTTGAACTGATAGGTTTATCAAAATTGCAAGAGAGGAGCGCTGCTTCTTTAACTTTCGGCCAGCAGCGTCTCTTAGGAATTGCTCGTGCTTTAGCTTCGGAGCCGGATATTCTTCTTCTCGATGAACCTTCAGCCGGTTTAAATCAGGAGGAAACCAGTGCTTTACTTAAAGTAATTAAAGAGATTCATAGAAAAGGAATAACTATTTTTATTATTGAACATAATATAGGTATGCTTATGAGAGTTGCTGAGAGAATAATTGTGCTGGATAAAGGAAGAAAAATAATGGAAGGAGCGCCTGAAGAGGTTAAAAGAGAAGAAAGAGTTTTGGAAGCTTATTTTGGGAGAAAAAGGTGTCTTATCTGAAGGTTTTAAGGGCTAAGGCAGGTTATGGAAGAAAGAAAGTAATAGAGGGGTTAAATTTTCAAGCAGAAAAAGGGAAAATAACGCTGGTGGTGGGTCCTAACGGTTCCGGTAAAAGCACTCTGGCGATGATTATTGCCGGGTTATTAAGACTCTCTGAAGGAAGTATTCTTTTGAATGGAGAGGATATTACCCATCTTGTGGCTGAAGAAAGAGCGAGAAGAGGTATCTCTCTTGTTCCTGAAAGGCGTCATCTCTTTTCTGAAATGAGTGTAAAAGAAAACCTTCTTATGGGAGGGATATATCTCCCTACTCTGCAAGTAGAAAAAGAGATTAAAAAAGTCTATCGCCTTTTCCCTGTTTTAAAGATGCGCACGCATCAAATAGCCGGTACGCTTTCCGGGGGAGAGCAACAAATGTTGACTATCGCCAGAGCATTAATTTGTAATCCTGAAGTATTAATACTGGATGAACCTTGCCGGGGAATTTCTTATAAACTTATTGAGAAGATTTTAAGAGTTCTTCTCTATTTAAAGGAAAAAGGGACTACCATCATTCTTATAGAACAAAATGCAGAAGTTATGGAAATTGCAGATTATGCCTACGCTATGCAAGTAGGGAGAGTGATTGCTCGGGGAAAACCGCAAAAAGTTCTTTCTCAAAAAAATATAAAGACTCTCTTCTTTGAATAGTTTATATTTTTGACAACTCGGAAAAAAGAATTAACATACACTTAGTTTAAAAAGGATAGATTATTAATGATCTCTAAGATTGAACAGGAGATGGAACGAGTAAGTAGGCATATTGCTATTTTAAAAATTGTTATAGCACAGGGACCAATTGGTATCATAAAGATCTCTGAACTTACGAAATATCCCCAGCACAAAGTTAGATATTCTTTAAGAATCTTAGAACGAGAGAACCTTATTAAACCCTCGTCTCAAGGAGCAATACCTACACCTAAGGCGAGAAGACTTATTAAAATATTACCAGAGAGAGTAAAACCAATAATAAAGAAATTAGAAGACTTATAATCTTTTTGAAAATATAACTCTTTCCCCTAATTTGTATTTTACCCTGAAAGAGCGTGTAATAAGGAGAAATTATTGGCTCCAGATTGCAAGATAGAATATCTTTCTCGGGAAGAAATAGAAAAGTTACAACTGGTGAGGTTAAAAAAGACTGTAGAGAGGGTATTCGAAAAATCTCCTTTTTATAAAAAAATGTTTAAGGAGATTGGATTTAAACCTTCCCGGCTAAAGTCTTTAAAAGATTTATCCTCTCTCCCCTTTACCCAAAGGAAAGATTTGAGAAATAATTTTCCCTACGGTTTTCTTACTGTTTCTCTCCAGAAAGTAGTAAGACTCCATACTTCTACAGGAACTACCGGTAAACCAAAGGCAGTCTTCTTCACTCAAAAAGATCTAGACCAGGCTTCAGAATTGATCGCTCGTTCTATGAAAATGACAGGAGCTAAAAGAGAGGATATATTTCAGAATATGATGAGCTACGGACTATTTACTGGGGGATTAATATTTCACTATGGAGCAGAGAAACTGGGACTTTTAGTAATTCCTTCCGGTGCGGGTAATACAGAAAGACAACTGGAACTGATGCGTGATTTTAGAACCACCATTGTGCACATCACTCCCAGTTATGCTCTCTATTTAGCTGATGTAATGGAAGAAAAAGGATTAAATCCTAAGGTTGATTTTAGTCTTCGCTTAGCTTATTTGGGAGCAGAACCTTATTCAGAGGAAACAAGAAAGAAGATTGAAAAGATTTTTAACCTTAATGCTTATAACTCCTATGGCCTTTCAGAGATGAATGGTCCGGGTGTAGCTTTTGAATGTGAGGAGAAAGAGGGGATGCATCTCTGGGAGGATAATTTTATCCCCGAGATAATCAATCCTTCCACTGGCGAAGTCTTAGAAGACGGAGAAGAAGGAGAACTGGTCTTAACGAGTATAAATAGAGAAGCGATGCCCATTTTAAGATATAGAACAGGAGATTTAACTTTTTTATACCCTCAGAAGTGCCGCTGTGGGAGAACTCACCGCCGAATATCCCGAATAAAGGGGAGAACAGATGATATGCTCATTGTTCGGGGAGTAAATATTTTTCCTTCGGAAATAGAAAGAGTTATAATGGGTTTACCCGGAATAGGAAGAAATTATCAGATTATCTTAGAAAGGGAGAGAAGTTTAGATAAGCTAAAGATAAAAGTGGAAGTTGAAAAGGGACTCTTTAACGGTTCTTTGGAACATTTGAAAGGCGTGGAAAACAGGATTAAAGCAAGACTAAAAGCGGAATTAATGTTAACTCCTGAGGTGGAGTTAGTAGAGCCGGGTAGCTTACCAACGACTACGGGAAAAGCAAAAAGAGTAATTGATAAAAGAGTTATTTGATGGAGATAGGTATGAAAGAAGTTCGCCTATTATCGGTATTTGCTGAGAATCAACCCGGAAAAATAGAAAAAATTACTAAAATTCTAACCCGGGAAAAAATAAATATAAGGGCTATAACCATTGCCAGTAGTAATAAGTATGGGGTAATAAAACTTCTGGTAAATAATCCTCTAAAAGCTTATCAATCTTTAAAAGAGGAAGGATTATCTGTAGCTTTAAATCCCGCACTGGCAATAGAGATAGAAGATAAACCTGGTGGACTCTATAAACTTGCTCAAATTATGGAAAAATACAAGATTAATATAGAAGATGCCTGTGGATTTGTGATAAGGTCAGGAGAAAAAGCAGTTTTAATAATAGAGGTAAAGGATAGGGAAGAGGCAGAAAGCACTCTCTCCCGTGAGAATATTCATTTCTTAAGTGAAGATGACCTCTATAAGATTTAAAATTCCCTCTTATCTTAGAAAGTATTTTTTCCACATTTCCAGGAAATTTTTCCCAGAAACTTTTATAGTTGTGGGGTTAACTTTTTCAACTGTAGATTTCTGGTAGTTTATAAAAGCATCTGCTGAAGATAA
>JAGGVN010000113.1 GCA_021158005.1 Candidatus Aerophobota bacterium
AATAAAGGCTTTCAATAAACCTATCTGTTTTTTCTTTTTCTTTTTCTCTCATTCCAGTATAAGTTTCAGCAATATTAATACAACAGCAACCGGCAATATCACCTCGCTGACCAATTTCCTCTAAACGAGAGTTTACCTTTCTGTTGCCTCGTAAGTGCTCAATTATTGTTGTAGTATCCAATAAATATCCAGCCATTACATTATCTCTTTTAATCTCTTTTCATCCTCTTCTCTTAAACTCCTTACCCATTTATCTACTCCCTCTTTAAGTTCAGGATGATCTTTATCCTTCCAGGCTCCAGCCGTCTCTTTTACTGCTTTAAGAAAATTTAAGCGTCTTATCTCTTTTTTTATAGCTTGAGTTATAAATTGACTACGCTTTCTTTTCCCTGAAAGTCTATCTACCTCTTTTATCAATTCTTCAGGTACTACAACATGGGTTCTTTTCTTCACACCCATTTTTAAATCTCCTTTGTTTAACTTTATAGTTTATTTTAATGTTAACTAATTATGGGATATTGTCAAGAGCTTTAATATAAAGAGTCAAGGTATTATGCTTTTATAAAAAAATAGGCAGGGTTATATGAAAATTATTTTTTATAAAGATTTATCCAGAGCTTGCACGAAGCTGGCGAAGGCTTCACACTATGGAAAATCTTTCAAAAAGGAGATTTTTTGACTATTAAAAAATTTTCCTGCAAAAGTTGGTTGTCAAAAAAACTTCGGACTTTCCCTTCTGTCGCGGTATATCCGCTTTAAATTGTTCTACCCAGTCTCCTCATCGGGAAATATTTAAACTCCCTCGCTTTACTTTCCAAACAGTATTTCGGAGACCTCGTTAAGGTAGCATAGTTATCAAATTTTATCGGGCTGGTTTAAGAAAATGGACGAGCGCATAAACTACCGGGGTATCAAGGAGAGCAATACTCAATTTTACGAGATATTGCCCGATAATTAAAGGAAGAATAGGGGTAACCCCATAAAAAGCAAGAGAAATAAACAAAGAAGTATCTATTCCCTGAGAAACAAAAGTAGAAACATTATTACGAAGCCAAAGAAATTTTCCCCGGGTAACCTTTCTCCAGAAATGAAAGGCCCAGATATCATGGTACTGACTCACTATATAAGCAACGAGACTGGCCACTATTATCCTCATTGCTCCTTTCTTCATCCCCAGAAAACTTCTAAAAACCTCCTCCTCTTCCCAGAAAGGAGCTGCCGGCAGGAGAATAGCTATCTGGATAAGGAGAAAAACTACTCCTAAGGTAATAAATCCAGCGAAAACCAACTGTTTTGCGTAGGTCTTACCCCAAATTTCTCCAATAGTATCCGTAATGGGAAAAGTTATGGCATAGGCTATTACCCCGGCAGGAAGATAAACTCCTTTAAGCTGGATAATCTTATTAGCCAAAACTTCTGAAATAACCAGTGAGCCCACAAAAATACTGCACAAAATAAGGAAGGGGAAAAATCTCCTCATTGATTTTTTTTTATCAAATCTAAATTCGCCCTTAAAGGTTCACTTATATTAATATGACCGGCCAGTGTCTCCCTGGGTTTACCCTGGATGAGAATCTGCACCCGCGAATAAGCAGGAAAATTATCCAAAAGGGTATTTACGATAGAATAAACAGTGGCTAATTCTCCACTGCTCCCTCCAGGATGAGCTTTTGCCAGAGAGGAAGAAAAATTTACATAAATACAGTCCCCCTCCATCCATACATCCCTTACCTGGGTAGAGGAGGGAAGCGTAGGAGAGAGGGATGGTTCTCGAGGACCCTTAATTAGTTCTTCCAAAATCTGTTTTGCTTCTTTATTGGGATTTATAGAAGCAAAAATTTCCCTCTCTTCAGATAAAAGGTAATTTTCCTGAGAAGCAGAAAAATAGAGCTTCACTGTCCTCATCTCCTGGGGAGGAAGAAAAGGGCGACTTACCCATTCTTTAATTTCGTAGACTTTTCTTTTAAATAAAGAAGAGGAGCCCACTCCGCATAAAAATATTATTATCCCCACTCCTATATAGATTAATACTCTCCTCTTCTTACTCACGGATTCTTCTCCATATAATCCTTTATTCCTTTTAAAATCCCCTGAGCAATCTTTTTTCTGAATTCTTTATTCTTTAATTTTCTTTCCTCAGCAGGATTAGAAATAAACCCTATCTCAACCAGAACCGCTGGCATCGCTACTCCTCTTAAAACATAAAATCCTGCAGATTTTACTCCCCTATCTTCTAAACCAGAAGCTTCCGATAATCTCTTTTGCACTATATGAGATAACTCATTACTCTCCTTGCGATAGCGAGCCTGAATCATATCCCAGAGAATTATCTTGGCTTCCGGAGAAATGTTATCAGATGCTTCCCCGGAAGTATTTTCTCGGGCAGCTACCTCTACAGCTCCTTCTCCCTGAGGATAGCGAGAGTTAAAAAAAGTTTCCACACCTCTGGCCTTCTTATTAAACCCCGCATTAGCATGAATACTTATAAAAATATCTCCTTTCCACTGATTGGCTAATTCTGCTCTTTTTTCCAGAGAAATAAAACGGTCATCTTCTCGAGTTAAGTAGACTTCTACCCCCAACTCCTTTTTCAATAACTCAGCTAATTCCTTAGCTACCGCTAAGGTCACCTCTTTCTCTTTTAATCCTCCGGACCCTATAGCTCCAGGATCCTCTCCTCCGTGGCCGGGATCGAGGATTATTCGCTGAAGCTTCTTCTTTTGGGGAACTAAAGGAGAAACTTCTCCTCCTAATAACTCGGCAATTATATCTCTCCCGGGACTCTTTAAATCAATGACAAGTTGAGAGAGCCCTTCAAAAAAAATATTAGAAGTGTACTCTTCATTCTTTAAATCGAGAACTATATTTACAGAGTTATGAGTTTCCTGGTTTAAACGAATCTTTTCCACAAACTTGTTTTCTTTAAGTTTAATTTCATTTTGAGGAAAGGAAATCTTAGCCGGGTAAAAGACGACCAAAAGTCGCGGAGGAGAGGTTAGTTTCCGAGGGACATAGGTTACTTTTGAAGAAACTTCTATAAATACCTTAACACCTTCAGGAAAATATTCACAGTGGACTTTCTTAATTTCATAACTATCAGCAAAAGCTAAAGAGAGACTATTAAGTAAAAAGAATATGGCCGTTATTATTTTTGCTGTTTTAAATAACATTCTCCGTATTAGTCCAATTTTTCTAAAATTCTTCCTTTTTAACTCTTTGATTTACCCTGCGTTTCTTTAACTACCTCTCTTCCTTTAAACCCCAGTTTCTCTTTTATCTTCTCTTCCAACTCCCTTTTGAGCTTTTCATTCTTTTCATCTTTAAGAAACTGGCGAATATTTTCTTTTCCCTGGCCCAATTGAATACCTTTGTATGAATACCAACTCCCGGATTTTTCAATAATTCCCAATTTTTCTCCCATTTCCAGAATATCTGTTTCCTTAGAGATACCTTCCCCAAAGATAATATCAAACTCCGCTCTTCGGAAGGGAGGCGCAAGCTTATTTTTTACCACATTCACTTCTACTCTATTTCCTATTTGTTCATCTCCCCTCTTTATAGAGGCTCTGCGGCGAATATCCATCCTTATAGAAGCGTAAAACTTAAGGGCTCTACCTCCAGTAGTAGTCTCCGGATTACCGAAGAGAACGCCTATCTTCATTCTTAACTGATTGATAAAAATAGTAGAGGTTCTGGAAGTGCTGATGGCCCCGGTAAGTTTGCGCAGAGCCTGAGACATAAGTCTTGCCTGGAGACCCATATGAGAATCTCCCATTTCTCCTTCTAATTCCGCTCGAGGAACAAGAGCAGCCACCGAATCAATAATGATTAAATCGATAGCATTACTGCGCACTAAAACTTCACTTATCTCCAGAGCTTGTTCTCCAGAATCAGGCTGAGAAATAAAGAGATTATCTATATCCACTCCTAATTTCCTGGCATAGTTAGGATCCAGGGCATGTTCGGCATCAATAAAAGCTACTATTCCTCCTCTTTTCTGAGCCTCAGCAGCAATATGTAAAGCCAGGGTAGTCTTACCCGAACCCTCGGGCCCAAATATCTCCACTACTCTTCCCCGGGGAATCCCCCCTATCCCTAAGGCTGCATCAAGAGCAAGGCTTCCTGTAGGAATTACTTCTACATCCATCCCGGATACTCTCTCTCCTAAACGCATAATAGAGCCTTTGCCAAATTGATGTTCAATCTGCCTTCTGGCTATCTCTAAGGCTTTTAATTTCTCTTCTTTCATTTTCCCCCTCCTTAAAACAATACTCTTTGAGGGTCTTATAAATAGGACCTTTGGGGGTAAGATGACTTTGAATTATATTAAGGCTTTCTACTTTCATCTTCCCTATTTCTACTTTTTCCTTGCTCAGAATAAGTTCCTTAAACTTTTCCTTTTCTCTTAAAAATTTCACTCTTCCTATAGTAAGATGAGGGACCCACTCCCTCTTTTCCTTTATAAAACCCTCCTCACTTAATTTTTTATCCAGTCTCCTGGCTAACTCCTCTATTCTCTCTCCACCTTCCTCTACTCCTATCCAGATAACCCGGGGAGAAGAATAATCAGGAAATATACCCATTCCCTTAATCTCTAAAACGAAAGGGTTTGACTCGCTGGCTATCTGAAAGGAAACCTTCTCTACTTTTTTTAACCCTTCTTCGCTTATCTCTCCCAAAAATTTGAGAGTAAAATGGAGTAGCTCCGCATCCACCCATTTTATCTTCTCTATTTTACCCTTTAACTCCTGCTGAATATGGAAGATCTTTTTTTTAAGAGGTCCTGGTATCTTTACAGCAATAAATATCCTCATTCTCTCATATTCACCATCTTCTCTATGGAGTAACCGTTTAGTTTCTCTAAAATTTTCTCTTTTTCTCCACCGAGATTACTTTAGCTTTACAAAAACAAACATATTAGAGAATAAACCTCAACGCTACGGGAGCGCGGGTTTCACCGCATTTTCAGGGATGCTTATATTACTCCTCTATTCACTATACACCAATAGCCTCCCTTGTCAATATTTTAGAGACTCAATCAGTTTCAACCTTACAAATTCTTTCCTTCAACCACCAGGGTAAATTCGCCTTTTGGTTCTCTTTCTTTAAAGAATGCCTCTATCTCACTTATTCTTCCCCTTAATACCTCCTCAAACTTCTTGGTAAGTTCCCGGGCTACTACTATCCGGCGGTCGCCTAACACTTCCCTCATCTCTTTTAAAACTTTCCGGAGTCGATGCGGGGCCTCGTAAATTATTAAAGTCCTCTTTTCTTCTTTTAAAGCTTTTAGTTTATTTATTCTCTTTCCTTCTCTCTTTCCTAAAAATCCCATAAAAATAAAACTATCCATAGGAAGGCCGGAAACTATGAGAGCACAGATTAAAGCAGTAGGACCGGGAATAGGAACAATTTTGACCTTTTCTTTTATGGCTTCTTTTATTAAATAATAACCGGGGTCAGAAATTCCGGGCACCCCGGCTTTACTCACCAGAGCAACTTTTTTCCCTTCTTTTAAATAATTTATGAGATAAGAGGTCTTCTCTACTTGATTTTGCTCGTAAAAACTCGTTAAGGAGGTATGGATATCATAATGAGAAATTAATTTTCGGGTATGGCGAGTATCTTCAGAAGCAATAAGATCTACTTCTTTTAAAATCTTGAGAGCTCTTAAGGTAATATCTTCCAGATTTCCAATGGGGGTGCCCACTATATAAAGAATCCCCTCTTCCACCTTACCTACCTATAATCATTTTTATTCCCAAAAAGAGAAGTAAAATTCCAAAAATTCTCTTTAAAGTGAGATTAGGAAGACAGGTGCAAAGATAAACTCCTATCCTTGAGCCTATTACGGCAGCAATAGCTATATATATAGCTAATAAAAATTTTACATTACCTTCTCGGTAATGAAGATAACTACCCACCATAGCTATGGGGACAATTATAGCTAAAGAGGTCCCGACAGCATTTTTCATTGTGAAACTGAAAATAAAAACAAGAGCAGGGACTAAGATTACTCCCCCTCCTACACCTAATAATCCACTTAATACCCCTGTAGCCAGACCTATCCCTATATAAGAAAGTATGGACATCATTTCTCTCCTCCGATACAAAGTAGTAGAGAATTGACTATTTCCTCTTTACTCCAGGCTTTGGCTCACCCTGTAATAACGAATCGTTTAATATAGAGGTTTATCCCCTCAACTATTTGAAAGTAGCCAGGGCCAGCTTCCGAATAATCCTCCCTCTCCCGGTAAAATAAAACCGGCAAAGCTCTACCTGAAAAGTATTTCCTTAAAAACTCTTATCCCTAAGGGGAGAAACTTTGAATGGAATTCAAAATCAAAATTTTTCTCTAAAAGTTTTACCAATCCCTCTCTTCCCTTTACAAACTTAAAGACTTTCTCTATTTGAGAATCACTAAACTTTTCAAATATCTTCCGGGCATAATCTCCTATCCGAATTTCCTTTCCTAATTTTGATTTCCACAGTTTTTCATATTTCCTGAGCTCTTTTTCACCAAATCTCCCCCTACAAAAAGCATCTTTAAGAATCTTAACGGCTATTTCCGCACAAAAAAGTCCATAAGCAATTCCTCCACCGGTAGTTGTCTTTACCTGACCAGCCGCTTCACCTACTGCCAGAACTCTCTCACCTGTAGTCTTTCGCGACAAGCCATAGGCAATGCTCTTCTTACGAATTTGCGGCTCTTCAACTAATAATCTTTCTTTAAACCGGGTCTGAATAATCTTCTCAAGATATGAGGTTCCTTTGCTCTTCGCTAAAATTCCTATTCTTGTGCGACTATCCCCAAGGGGCACTGCCCAGGCAAAAGACCCGGGGGATACCTTTCTACCAATATAAATTTCTGTTTCCTCAAGAGAATTTTTTAAAGTAGTCTCTATCTGAACTCCCTGAAGAAAAGAAGGAGGAGAAGTTAATCCCAGCTTTTTATGCAGTTTATATTTAATTCCCGTAGCTAAGATAACAACCTTAGCTTTTTTCTCATAAAAAGAAGCACCATCACTTACTTTAACCTCGCAAAACCGGGGAGCAACCTTAACCTCCTCTACATAATTTCCTAAATAAGTCTCTACCCCTTCTTTTTTTGCCCATTGGAAGAGTCCTTTATCAAATTTTTCTCTATCTACTACATAAGCTAAGGGATGAGGAGGATTATATTTAAAAATAGCACCAGCAGGAGAGAAAAAATTAATAGATTTTATTTCGTTAAGAATACTTTCTCGAGGAAGATTAAATTTTTCAAAAGTCTCTTTCCCTATAATTCCCGTGCATATAACATTTTTACCAACTTCTTTATCTTCTTCAAAAATGGCTACCTTAAATCCCTCTTTAGCCAGCCGAGAGGCAAGATAAGAACCAATAGGCCCTGCTCCCACCACTAAAATATCGTATACATCCAAATAGCTCAAAATTTTACCTTTAATATTCTCTCCAACTTTTGATGCTTATCTTATATCCTTTAACCGCAGGAATAGGACCTCCATCTCTTAATTTAAGAAAAAGCCTCTTCCAAACCTTCTGCTCGTTTCTTACTCTTTTCCTTCAAGTTTATCCTCTGGTTTACCCTCCAACTTTCTCCTTATTCTCTTAGGAATGCTAATATTCACCATTATTACCCCTACTAATGCCCAAAATATTCCTTCACCTTGGTGATAATAAATTTCGCATCTTGAAAGGCTCGTTTTGCATCCTCTTTACCATACTCTCGTTCAAAGTAAAAAGATGGGGTTCTGGACTAGGCAAGCCATAAAGAAATATCCTCAATTCTTCGCAAAATCTCAGAATCCTCTA
>JAGGVN010000034.1 GCA_021158005.1 Candidatus Aerophobota bacterium
GTTTGGTTACAGAATAAGTTATTCCTGTTATATTAGCTTCTTGAAAAGCATCATTTCCAATCATATGAGTGGGAACCTGGCCGGTAAAAGCAATAAGAGGAATAGAATCCATATAAGCGGTAGTGATTCCGGTGACCAGGTTTGTCGCTCCTGGCCCGGAGGTAGCAATACATACTCCCGTTTTCCCTGTTGCCCGGGCATAGCCATCGGCAGCGTGAGCAGCTGCCTGCTCGTGCCGGGTCAAAATATGCTTGATTTCCTTAGTTGTGTAAAGCACATCATAAAGAGGAATAACTGCCCCTCCAGGATATCCAAAAACAACTTCCACTCCCTCCTTTAACAAAGATTCTATAATGACTTCAGCACCGTTTCTTCTTTTCATTTTGTTATCTTCTCCCACAACAATATTTATATTTTTTACCACTTCCACAGGGACAAGGGTCATTTCGTCCAATTTTTGCTTTATTACTCATTCTCTTCATTCCTCGAGAAGACTTATTTTTATCATTACCTCTAACCAGGGCTAACTCGGGAGCAGGAGAAGTTCTCACCCGTGGCCTCTCCGGAGTCTTATAACCCGGTATCTCTACTTTGAAGATATACTCTGTAACTTCTCCTTTAATTCGCTGAATAAGGTCCTCAAACATCTCATAAGCTTCTCTCTTATATTCAACCAGGGGATCTCTCTGGCCATAACCTCGCAGACCAATCCCTTCCTTCAAACTATCCATCATATACAAATGGTCTTTCCAACGAGAATCTATAATATGCAAAAGGATGGTTTTTTCTAATTCTTTCATTATTTCTGGACCTAATCTTGCTTCTTTTTCCCGGTAAGCCTTTAACGCCTCTTCTTTTATTACTTCTTTTAATTTTTTCTCATCATAAATCTTCCTGAGGGACTCATAAGAGATATGAGGAGTGAAAAGTACTCCTATTCTTTTGTATAAACCCATAATATCCCATTCTTCAGGACGAACTTTCTTGTCTACATATATATCTACTAACTGCTCCATCGTATCTTCAATCATTTGCAGAATTTCTTCTTTTACATCCTTCTCTTTTAAGACTTTTTCTCTTTCCTTATAAATTACCTCCCTCTGGGTATTCATCACATCATCATATTCCAGAAGCTGCTTTCTTATTTCAAAATTCCTTCTTTCTACTTGCTGTTGGGCTCTCTCTAAGGACTTAGTAACCCAGGGGTGTTCAATAGGCTCATCTTCAGGAATCTTTAATTTTTTCATAAGGGAAGCTACTCTTTCTGAGCCAAAGAGACGCATTAATTCATCTTCTAAGGAAACAAAAAATTGAGAGGCTCCCGGAGCTCCCTGTCGACCTGCTCTTCCACGGAGTTGATTGTCAATTCGGCGGGATTCGTGACGCTCGGTCCCAATTACAAAAAGCCCCCCTAATTCCTTTACTCCTTCTCCTAATTTAATATCCGTTCCCCTGCCGGCCATATTGGTAGCTATAGTTACAGCTCTTTTTTGTCCTGCCTGAGCAACAATTTGGGCCTCTCTCTCATGATACTTGGCATTAAGAACAGTATGAGGAATTCCCTTCTCCTTGAGCATTCGACTTAAAAGCTCCGATTTTTCTACAGAACGCGTCCCCACTAATACCGGCCTTTCTTTATTATAAAGTTCCTCTATCTGTTTAATTACTGCTCTAAATTTTGCTTTCTCTGTCTGATAAACCCTGTCAGAGAGGTTCTCTCTAATAGTAGGTTTATGGGTAGGAATGACTACTACATCCAGATTATAAATCTTTTTAAATTCAGCCGCTTCTGTAATCGCTGTTCCCGTCATTCCCGCAAGCTTTTTATACATCCGAAAGTAATTTTGAAGGGTAATGGTAGCTAAGGTTTGATTTTCATTCCTTATTCTTACTCCTTCTTTTGCTTCTATTGCCTGATGTAGACCATCGCTCCAGCGTCTTCCCGGCATTATTCTCCCGGTAAATTCATCTATAATAACTACTTCTCCATCCTTAACTAAGTAGTCGCGGTCCCTTTCGTAAAGTTCATGAGCACGAATTGCTTGATTGATATGATGAACATATTCTCTTTGAGTATCCTGATAGATATTTCCAATCTTCAATAATTTCTCGGCTTTAGCTATTCCCTGTTCTGTAAGAGCTACAGTTTGATCTTTCTCGTCTATCTCATAATCTACACCTTTTTTAAAACGATGGACCAATCTATCAATTTCATAATAGAGCTCGGTTGACCTTTCGGCTGGTCCCGAAATAATAAGAGGAGTGCGAGCTTCATCAATTAAAATACTATCTACCTCATCCACAATAGCATAATTAAATCCTCTCTGAACTCTATCCTCCATCCGAAGAGCCATATTATCCCGAAGATAATCAAAACCAAACTCATTATTAGTCCCGTAAGTAATATCGCACTGATAAGCCTGACGTCTTCTTACATTATCCATCTGATTCTGGATAACTCCTACAGAAAGCCCTAAATACTCATAAATAGGTCCCATCCATTCTCTATCTCTTTTAGCCAGATAATCATTAACGGTAACTATATGCACTCCCCGGCCATCAAGAGCATTAAGATAGGCAGGGAGAGTAGCAACCAGAGTTTTCCCCTCTCCATTGGCCATCTCTGCTATTCCCCCTTGATGGAGAACTATCCCTCCTATTAACTGAACATCGTGATGACGCAGTCCTATAGTCCTGCGGGCAGCCTCTCTTACTACTGCAAAGGCTTCGGGGAGAAAATCATCCATTGTCTCCCCTCTCTTTAATCTACCTCTGAACTCATCTGTTTTATCCCGGAGAGCTCTATCCGAAAGTCTCTTTATCTTTCTTTCCCACCCATTAATCTTATTGACTAACGGCATTAATTTTTTAAGATTTCTCTCTTGTTTGGTTCCTAAAATCTTAACTAAAATAGTATTCAGTTTCAATTTATTCCTCCCTCACAAAAGACTCCCTCAATCTCTAATAATCTCTTTTTAATCTCTTCCCCTTGAGAAAAACCTCCTAAGCTCCCATTTTTCTTGACTACCCGGTGGCAGGGAATTAATAGAGGGAAAGGATTAAGGGATAAGACTCTCCCTATTGCTCGGTAACCCCGGGTATTTAATTTCTTTCCTATCCATTTATAAGAGCGAACTTCACCGTAAGGAATCTTTTTAACCTCTCTCCATACTTTCTGACTAAACACTGAGTAATTAGCTATCTTTAAAGGATACTTTCCAAAATCTACTCTTTGTCCGGAAAAATAATTCCTTAAATCCCCTTCTAATCGCCTCAACCAATAAGGGACTCTTCTTTTCTTCGGGGAGCCTTCTTCGATAAAAAAATTTTCTGAGAGTAAAGAGAGCTTCTCTATTTCCTCCTCATTAGAAATTACTTTTATCCATAGAGAATCTATTTTTATCTCTAAGGAGTAAAGCATAACTTATTTATCCTGCACCCCCACAAATAATTTCTTTATTTTTCTTCTATATATTATCAAAAATGAAAGAGAAGTCAATTAATTTCGCAGGAGGTATTCTAAGATTTTTTTGGCTTTTTTCCTCCCGATCCCGGGAATTTTTTCTAACTCTTCTACTTTTCTACCTCTGATGCTACTGACTGAACCAAAATGAGTTAAAAGAAGTCTTTTAGTCTTTTCTCCCACTCCCGGAATTCTATCCAGAGAAGAGAGCTTAATTTCTTTACCCCGAATAAGACGATGATGAGCATGGGCAAACCGATGAGCCTCATCTCTTATCTCTTTTAGAAGCTTTAAGGCGGAAGAATCTTCGGGAATCGGCACGGGGAGAGATTGAGGATAAAAATAAACTTCTTCTAATTCCTTGGCTAAACCTACCAAAGGAATGTGAGTTAGATTCAGCTCTTTAAGAGCTCTGGCGCAGGAGGAAAGTTGTCCTTTTCCCCCATCTATGAGTATTAATCCCGGGAGGTCTTTCTCTTCTTTTATTATTCTCTGATAGCGTCGGGTTACTACTTCTGAAAGCATGGCAAAATCATTTATCCCCTCCACCCTCTTAATTTTAAACCTTCGATAATTCTCTTTGTCAGGTTTTCCTCTCCGGAAAACTACTACTGAACCTGTTGCCTGTTTTCCTCTAATGTTAGAAATATCAAATCCTTCTATATGATCGGGCTTTTCCTTCAGGTGAAGATACTTCTTAAGTTGCTCGAGAGCCTTTTCCTTATTTCTATTCTCTTGCTGTTCAAGAATCATTCGGGCATTCTTTTTTGCCAGTTGAAGAAGTTTTAATTCCTCTCCCTGGCGAGTAATCCTTAACTTCATCCTTTCTCCTCTCTTTTCTGAAAGCCATCTTTCAATAGAAAGGGATTCTTCCACAGGGGTCTCTAACACAACCTCAGGGGGGATAAAAGATGTTTTTCCATAATATTGCTTTACAAAAGAGGCCATTATTTCCTCTTCTTTATCCCCCTCATATATTCTCAGTAAAAAGTGTTTTTTATCTATCAATTTTCCTTCTCTAAAGAGAAAAACAAGAACACAGGCTTCTTCATTATTCCGAGCAAAGGCAATAAGATCTTTATCTCCTCCACCGAGGGAGGAAACCTTCTGGGTCTGGCTAATCCTATGGATAGAAATGATAGAATCGCGCAGCTTAGCTGCTCTTTCAAATCTCTCCTCTTGAGAAGCTTTCTTCATCTCTTCTTCTAATTGAGAAAGAAGAGTTCGGTAATGACCTTCCAGAAAAAGAGAGACATTCTTAACCAGGAGAGAGTATTCCTCTGGAGTAATCTTCCCCGCACAGGGAGCACTACATTCCTTAATATGATAATTAAGGCAGGGCCTTGTTCTTTTTTTAAGCTCTCCTCTACACTTTCGGAGAGGAAATAAACGGTTAATTATACGGAGAGTCCTTTTAGCTACTTTTACATTAGTATAAGGCCCAAAATATCGGGATCCATCTTCTTCGGGATTACGGATTAAAAAGACCTGAGGGAAAGGGTCAGAAACGGTAAATTTAATATAAGGATAAGATTTATCATCACGAAGGCGAATATTATACCGAGGACGATAATACTTTATAAAATTACATTCCAATAAAAAGGCTTCGGTCTCAGAGTCAGTAATTACCCATTCTACATCAGCAACCTGAGAAATGAGAAACTCTAAACGGGGAGAAAGAACGCCTCTCTGAAAGTAAGACTTTACTCTCTTTTTCAGGGAAAGAGCCTTGCCCACATAAAGCACCTTCCCTTCCTTATCTTTTAAAAGATATACGCCTGGTTTCTCGGGAAGATATTTTAACTTTTCTTTTAAATTCAAATTGACTCTATTCACTTTAAATTGAATTTTAGAGTGAGAATTACTCTCTCTTCTACACTTCTAGAAAAGTGAGAATAGTATCTCCGTATTTTTTTTGTTTCACTAAACTCATATTTCTCCGATTAAAATTTATCTTTTCCTTAGGTGAATGCTGGACTATTACCGTTGCTCCTTCTATTTTTTCCTCTTCCAGTATATCCAAAGTTTGATTTTGCATTCCCTTATAGTAAGGAGGAGCCACAAAGATGAAATCAAACTTCTCTTCTCTTAGAAGAACGGGAAGAAATTTGAGCACATCTTTCTCATAAACCCTGGATAGAGAGAAAAGACCACATAAAGTAATATTTTCTTTAAGTATTCTTAAAGCGGAATTATCCTTTTCTACAAAGATTACTTCTTTTGCTCCTCTGCTCAGAGCTTCAATTCCTACCGCTCCTGAACCGGCATAAAGATCAAGAAATTTACTTCCCCTGATTCTTTCCCCTATAACATCAAAGAGAGACTTTCTTATTCGCGAGAGAAGGGGACGCGTAAAATTTCCCTTTCTCGTCTTTATCCTTCTTCCTTTAAGCACTCCCCCGGTAATCCTCATTTTGAATAATTTTTCTTTGAAAAACTTCACAAAAACATTTTAGAAAAAGATTTTTTATTTTCTTCATCTCCAGGGAAGTGTGAAGAATTTGAGAAAGGGAGGTTATCTTCTCACTCTCCATCCCGCAAGGACTAATAAGGGAGAAATAAGATAAATCTGTATTTACATTAAGAGCTAATCCATGATAAGTAATCCATTTCCTCACACCTATCCCAATGCTGGCTATTTTTTTTCCTTTCACCCAGACCCCGGTATACTCCTTTACTCGTTTTCCCTCAATTCCTAATCTTCCCAATAATCTTATAATTACCTCTTCTAAATTCCGTAAATAAAGATGAATATCTTTCCCATCAAGGCTAAGGTCAATTACAGGATAAGCAACTAACTGTCCTGGGCCATGAAAAGTTATCTTTCCTCCCCGGTCCACATAAAAACAATCTATCTTATGTCGAAAAAGAAAATCTCGGGAAACTAAAACTTCTTCTTTTTTAGCCTTTTTCCCTAAGGTTATTACCGGGGGATGTTCCACTAAGATAAGAGTATCTATAGTCTTATTATGAATTCTTTTTTCTACTAATTTCTTTTGAAGAATCCAGATCTTTTCGTACCTTGCGTATCCCGCATCTAATAAAAGAAGATTTTTCATCTTAAAATCCTTCTCCCATTCCAAAGTGGAATTCTTTACCCTCTTCTCCTATCCCGTAGTCTAAGCGAATGAGCCCCAGCGGAGTATTTATCCTCAGTCCTATACCCCAGCCTGTCCTGAATCTTTCCGGGGGGGAATCCTTTCCCCACACATTTCCGCTATCAACAAATAAAACTGCCGTAAATCCCTTACTTAAAGGAAATCTTATTTCCAGGCTTCCTAAGATTTTTCGATCTCCTTCAAATTCATTATCTTTATATCCTCTAAGGGTGTCCTGCCCCCCTATCTTAAACCTTTTTTCTGAAGGAAGATTTCTCCCCCATCCTCCTTGAAGACGCAGAGCGAGTACCGGTAATTTCCAGAAATTACCTTTTCGCAGGTAGCTCCTCGTTTCTCCCTGATATTTAGTGAAATCCTGAGTTCCTCCCAATAAACCTCCGCCTTCTTCAAGAGAGAAGAGATTATAAGAGCCTCTGAAGGCAAGGAAACCCTCATCTCTTACCCGCGTATCCCTCTCCAGACTCATCTTAATTGTGCGATAAATCTCCTCCCCTTCTACTATCCCTTCAGGAAGGTCTTCCTCTTCGTTAATTTTTTCCATAATTTCTTTCTCATCCCCCAAAGCAAGAAAGCAACGAATATAATTATTTAAGGGCCACGCTAGCTCTATATTTCCTCCCCGGTTTATTCGCAAATAATTTTTCTCCGGATAGGTAGATTTCTGATTATAAAGTTTTAAACTGAGCTGAGTAGAGGTATCTCGCCACCATCGGTCCAGATATCCTAAATTATAGGTATTCTTTTCCTTTCCAAACTTCCAGCTTGCTTCTAACTTTTTCCCTTCTCCTCCCAGATTATCCCGGGAATAATTTAAAAATCCTTCCCATCCGGATTCTTTATTGTAACCTGTTCCCAGAGAAAGGTCTCCCCTATGCTCTTTTTCCTCCACTCTCACTAAAAGGTCTAAGACCTCAGGGGAAGAAGTAGAAAGAGGCATCATTTCTACCTTCTCAAAAAAACCTAAATTATATAATTTTCGCCAGCTTTCCCGAAGCTTCTTAGTATTAAAGATATCTCCTTCTTTTAAAAGAAGATTATGTTTAAATACTCTCTCTTTCGAAATTTTATTTCCCTCTATCTTAATTTTTCCTACCTTTACCTGAGGACCTTCTTCAATAAGAATAATAATTTTCATCTTACTATCTTTTTTCTCAGTCTTTGCTTTTACCCATACATAAAGATATCCCCTTTCTCCGTAAATATCTTTAAGGGTTTCTAAGCTGTTGTTAAGGGTCTTAGAAACGAAAATTTCTCCCTCTTTCGGAGATATCACCTCGCGAATCCGAGAAGCAGGGATAACTTCATTCCCTTTTATTTCTATTTCCGAAACGAAAAATTTTTCTCCTTTTTCTACTTCTAAGAGAACTTTACATTCTCTTTCTCCAAGGAGAATTTTTGAAATCTTTACCCGCACAAAAGGGAATCCCTCCTCTCGATAAAACTGAAGAATATGTTCTTTACTTTCTTCTATCTTCTTAAAATTCCATAAATCTCCTTTTTTAAAGGAGAGAGAGGAGAGTATCTTTTTCTCTTCTTTTCCTTCTAATCCCTTAAGCTCAATCTCGGTAATTTTAGGATTCTCTTTCACTTTAAAGATAAGTCTTATCCCTCCTTCTACTTCTTCTTTAAACACTTGAATATCCGGAGAAAAAAAACCCATCTCATAGATAGCCTGGAGATCCTCCCTTATTTTACTAAGAGAGAGAGGTTTATTTACTTCACTCTTAATAACTTTCTTTATCTCTTTTTCTTTGATATATTCATTCCCCTGGATTTCGATCTCCACTACTTTGGGAGGAGAACTCTGGGCTCTTAGCGGAGAAGCAATTGTAAGAATTATGAGAATAAGTAGAAAAACTATTCCTTTACTCTTTTCTTGAACCATTTCCCCTTCCTCTGTAAACATTTCCCTTATTTTTAAACTAACTTATCACATCTTTAAACTCTCGTCAACTTGTTTTTTTCTTCCTTTCTTATATACTTAAGGAAAGATTATGATAAGTATCTATAGAGCTTCCTCCATCATAGAAGCAGATGTGATAAGGTCTATCCTTAGAGAAGAAGGAATAGATTGTTTTCTATGGGATAAATACATAGGATTAGTTTATCCTCCGATAGCCTTAAGTCAGGGCATAAGAATAGTAGTAGAAGAGAAAAACCTTAAGGAAGCAAAAAAAATCATTAAAGATTATTTTCAGAGCATAAATAAAGAAGAATGATTTAAAGATAACTCCTTATAAACTCTTCTACTTCATCTAGTGTTGAGGTTATACGAGTAGGAGGGAGTGATTCTAAAAATATTTTCCCGTAATCTCTGGTTCGAAGACGCGGGTCAAGAATAGCTACTACTCCTCTATCTTCTTTACTCCTGACGAGGCGTCCAAATCCCTGTTTAAGGAGGATAATTGCTTGAGGAAGTTGATAGCAAAGAAAAGGGTTCTTATTATGAGCCTTTAAGAATTCTAAGCGAGCTTCAACAATAGGTTCATGGGGAACAGAAAAAGGAAGTTTGGTGATAATTACGCATCTTAAAGCTTTCCCAGGTACATCCACTCCCTGCCAGAAAGTATTGGTTCCAAAAAGAACCATTTCTTTACCCTTCTTAAATCTTTCCAGCAGTTGATAGCGAGGTTTATCTCCCTGTTTTAGAAAATTAAGACCTAAGAATCGCTTATCCAATTCTTCGTAAACCTGATTTAACATTTTAAAACTGGTAAAAAGCACAAATGTTGAACCTTTCATAATATAAAGGATTTTTTCAACCTCTTCCACTACCCGCGAAGAGTAGAGCAAAGAATCTCTCCAGGGATCAGGCATATGGGGAGAAAGATAAAGAAGAACCTGCTCTCGGTAATTAAAGGGTGAAGCAAGATAAAGTTCTTTAGCATTATCTAAGCCTATTCTTTCCTTAAAATAATTAAAATTCCTTCTGATAGTAAGGGTAGCAGAGGTAAGAATAATTGGCTTTACTTCATTAAAAACTCTTTTTTTTAACTCCTTAGAGATATCTACAGGAGCAGCGCAAAGAGAACATTTATTTTTTCTTTTTGCGGGAGCAACTTCTATCCAGTATATATAATCATCTCTTTCTTGTTTAAGAATCATCTTTAAATTATCCTCTATCTTATGACAACGAGCTAAATAAGAAAGAATTTCCAGCCTCTCTTCTTCATCTTTTGCTCTTTCTTTAAGTGATTCCAGAAAAATACTTAGCTCTAAAAAAAGATTATAGAGACCACAAGGTAAAAACTCTTTTTCTTTAATTCTCAGTTTCTTTTCTTCTCCTACTTTCTTCTGGAGATTAGAGAAGAAAGATTCACTAAATTTTCTTATCTTGTTAACCTGTTTTTCCGTATTTAAATTATTTATTCTCGTTAAAAATCCTTTATGCGTGCGAGGATTAAAGAGAGAGTCAAGAAAATTGTTTACCTGATAATTAGAAACCTTTACTCCCAAAAAACTGGTAGCTACCTCTTCCAGGTTATGAGCTTCATCGAAGACTACAGCATTAAAAGGAGGTAAAACTTTCTCTTCAGAAGATAGATGGGCAAAGAAGAGATGATGATTGACTACTAAAATTTGAGAATGAGTCTCCTTTATTTTAGCCCTCAGATAATAACACCTTTTTTGAAAAGGGCACCTTTTATTAAGACAAACTTCACTTTCCCGGCATATCTTTTCCCAGACTCTACTCGAAGGTTCAAAGCCTAATTCTAACTTCAATCCCTCTTTTAAATCCGGCAACCTTGAGAAAATCTTTTCCAGCTCTCTTATTTCTCCTGGAGTATCCAGTAATTCATAGAGACGGGCTCCCTCCATTTTTCTCAAACAAAGGTAATTTTCTCCTCCCAGAGCTAAAGCAAAATGAAAATCTATTCCCAGAGCTTTTTTCAAGAAAGGAAGGTCTTTTTTAATTAGTTGCTCCTGGAGAGTCTTGGTATAAGTAGAAATAACTACCCGCTTTTTTTCCTGGACAGTCCAGTAAATAAAAGGAACAAGATAAGCCAGACTCTTCCCCACTCCGGTTCCTGCTTCCACAACGAGATACTTCTTTCGAGAGATTCCCTCTTCCACAGCTTTAGCCATTTGAATCTGTTCACTTCTTTGTTCATAATGACTTAAATTTTGAGAAATTAATCCCCCATTTTTTAATATTTCTTCTGCTTTTACTCTCATTTTACTCGGTCTAATTTTCTATTTTGGTAGTCACCAGTTATAGATTGTGTAAATAAATGGAGAATGCGAATTCGCACTACTGTAGCGTCGAAGTCTATCTCCAACAATGTATAAATTGCGCATTTATAAAAAAGAATTAAAGAATTGAATAGCTTCGGGCCTCTCCTTTACATTAAGTTCTTTCCTGGCCTTTCGGTAATTCTCCCAGGTCCCGATTTCTAAAAAATATTCTTCAATAAAATATCCATACATCTTTCCTACTAAATCTGGAAGGATATGATAACTAATATCAAGGGGGGAATAAAATTCTTCGGCGAGTTCTCTCTGATTTCTTTTAACAACTTCTTCAATATAGTCTAAAAACTTGTAACTGGCTATGTATACCCCCGCATTAGCTAAATTACTTGGAGGATGTCTTGGTTTTTCTTGAAACTCGGTAATTAAATGATTCTGATTCATCTTAACAATCCCGCATCCTTGCGGAAAATCAGTTCTAAATAAACCCATAGTAAATACTCCTTGATGAGCTTTATGAAATTCCCACATCTTCCTTAAATTTATATTGGTTAAATTATCAGTATAAAAGATAAAAAAGGGTTGCTTTCCCTTTACAAAATCTCGATTAGCAAAAATAGTGCCCGCACTTCCCAGAAGTCTCTTCTCGTAAACCTTTTTGATTTTAATCCCATAAGAGTTATCTTCTAAAAATCTCTCTACTTGAGAGGAAAGATGATGAAGATTAATGAGCACCTCGTCCACACCGTATTTTTCACATAACTTAAGCCAGTAATGCAAAAGAGGTTTATTATTTATGGAAATTAAACATTTAGGAATTTTGTAGGTTAAAGGTCTTAGTCTTGTCCCTTTTCCCGCAGAAAGTAAGAAAGCTTTCATTCTGAGGTCCTTCTATTTACTTTATTTTAATTAAAAAGTAGGTGGTGTCAAAGGCGCGCATTAACTCCTCTAAAATGAACCGAA
>JAGGVN010000108.1 GCA_021158005.1 Candidatus Aerophobota bacterium
TATTATTAGATAAAGAAAATCCTCAAAGAAGTTGGGAATTGAAAAGAAATTTTGCTCTTGTGTTTCAAAAGATTGATAATTTCTTCGGCAAGGAAACGGTCTCAAAAGACGATGAGATTGTTTTCACTTTTGGCAAAAAAACATATACAGCAGTTACAAAGGTGTTAATAATAACAAAGTAAAACTACCTGTTTACCTAACTCTGGGTTTATGGTTCGTTCCGCTGCACTCAAAGGGTGTGCTTCGCAAACCCTTTGCAAATTCCGGTTCTCCTATATGAAAATTCCGAGTCTCTTTTAAAAAAAGTAGAATATTTAAAAATTAAACTATAAAGATGCAATATCCGCAAAAGATGTAAATCCTGGCAAGAAAAATTGATGCCATTTTTGGAAACACAGGTAAAACAAGAATAAACATAAACTAAAATAACAATACTATTATGGGAGAAAAAAATGAAACTGGGAGTTAGTTATATTCCCTCTTATTTGCCTGATCACATAGAGAAGGATATGAAATATCTTAAGGAAATTGGGTGCACAGAGGTTTTATTTGCATTACAGGAAAATCATATCAAGACTCTCACAGGAGCTCTTAAATTTGGAGCTAAAATCGCTAAAGATAATGGACTTAAACCCTATGTGGTGGTTTGGGGATATGCTAATACATTCGGTGGAGGTCGGATGTCAAATATATTGCTTAAGGATATAGATATGTGGAGAATTAAAAAGGATGGAACGCCAGTCCCGCTTGCTTGTCTAAATAACCCCAAACTTATAGATAAATTTATAGAAATTACTAAAATGTGCCGTGATAATGGCTATGAAGGAATGTTTATAGATGAACCCACACCTCAGGAATGTTTCTGCGAAAGATGTCAAAAGTTGTTTTTTGACACTTTCAGGAAGAAACTAACGAAAAGTGAAGGCACAGAAGAATATCGAATATTTCAAAAAACTACGGTTAAAAATTATACAGAGACATTATGTAAAAGAGTAAAAGCACTCGATAAAAACCAGAAAACAATTACCTGTATAATGCCCCATGATTATGAGCTCTTTGAAATAATAGCTTCAATACCTGAACTTGATGTTTTTGGGACAGATCCTTACTGGTTAGTATCGAAAGGGAAAATGAGCCTGAAAGATGCCTGTAATTATGCAAAATTGACTAAAGAGTTATGTAAAGAGAAAGATAAATCTTCTCAAATATGGCTTAATTGCTGGAAAATCCCCGCCGGCTTAGAGAAAGAAATCTATACTGGTGGTAAATTGCTTGCCAAAGTTGGGTGTGATTCACTTTATACCTGGTCTTTTCGTGGAGGCTTAGGGACTGATGAAGAGTGTGAGCATCCAGAAGAAGCCTGGAATAGCGTAGTTAAATTATATCGTGAAATTTCTCAATGGTAAATGGAGGAGATAAGGCATTTCTGAAAAAAACTGCAAATATTAAAAGGAGTAAAACAAAATGGCAAATTTAATTCGTGTTACTGTATGGAATGAATACCGACACGAAAAGAAGGACTCAGAGGTAGCTAAAATTTATCCTGAAGGGATACACGGGGCAATTGCTAAATATTTAAGGAAGCAAGAGGATTTAAATGTGCGCACAGCAACTTTAGATGAACCAGAGCATGGTTTAACCTCTGAGGTATTAAATCAAACTGATGTACTTACCTGGTGGGGGCATATGGCTCATAATGAAGTAAGTGATACTGTGGTTGAAAGAATTTATCAGCGGGTTTTGGATGGTATGGGTTTAATTGTCTTACATTCCGCACATTTTTCTAAAATTTTCCGAAAATTAATGGGTACCACCTGTAATTTAAAGTGGCGTGAAATTGGAGAAAAAGAGAGACTCTGGGTAGTTGAACCCGGTCATCCTATAGTTAAAGGACTTGGACCTTATATTGAAATTCCCCATACGGAGATGTATGGAGAACGTTTTGACATTCCCCAGCCAGATACTCTAATTTTTATAAGTTGGTTTGAAGGTGGAGAAGTCTTTAGGAGTGGTTGCTGTTATCATCGGGGAAAGGGAAAGATTTTTTATTTTCGTCCCGGACACGAAACTTATCCTATTTTTTATCAATCAGAGGTATTAAAAGTAATTAACAATGCTATTCATTGGGCTGCGCCTGTAAGTGGACCTGAAATAACCTTTGGAAATGTTAAACCCTTAGAAAAAATAGCTAATCATGAACTTATTTGAGGGGGAAATAGGGCTTCGCCGGTTCCTCCGGAATTCCTCTACCTCAACGCTAAAGTTGCTTCCCCTTTCTGTTACTTAAGTTGAGGGGTTAAACAAGCGAGGGGATCAACAAAGGAAATTTCTATATTTTTTAATTAGAGAATGTCTTACCGCTGTAAATAAATTAGGTGAAATGGCGGTGATTTTTGAAAGAGGAGGACTTCACCCCACAGATAAAAGGTGATAAGGGTAGAAAAAAATTTTAAAAAAGGAGGAAGAATATGAAATACAAAATGCTACCGCTTCTTACTATTCTGTTTCTTGTAATGACAATAGGCACAGCAATCGCAGGATGGGATTGTCAATTTGAGGGAGGCAAAAAGGGCACAGTAGGAAAACCAAACAATCTTACTATTGATTTTGGAACAATTCTCTGGGCAGATAAAAGTAATGGCGAGAGTACATATGTAGGATTACCAAGTGAGTTTGATCACTATGATATTGCAGGTCGATATAAAGGTACCTGGCAAAAAAACCAAATTGTTACTCCTTCTGGAAATTTTATCATAAAAGTAAAGGTGAAACTAGCAGGAAACAAATCCTGGGGATTCTGGCACAGTAAAAAGAATGAAGTTACGATAGAGGTCCGCGATGGAGACGGAGCAGGTCCAATACTTAAACAGAAAGTCTGGAGTGGAAGAGTAGGCTCTCCCAGTACCAAGACCATTACTCTTGATCAGGTGACAGCGAATCTTCAACCAGGAAATAAGAAGATGTATACAATTATAATACGCTTCCATAAATATGATGGTAAAAGCAATGAGGGCTGGTGTGGAATGCCAATTTGGGTAATGGCAAATTAAATTATACGGTATAGAAGACTTAAGTATAGATTAAGTAAGGACTCTTTCAAAGTATTGCCGCCATATCAAACAAACAATAGAGGAACCGGGACTTATATTAGTAATATACATAGATTGTCGGTGGAGATAAATAGAAATCTTAAATTAAAGTTTTCAGGTAGGAGAATACAGTGAGAGCGGAGGATAAGTAATGAATAAAAAAATTAAGGGTATCTGTTATCTATTATGTACTATCTATATTTTATTTTTATCGTGTGGGGGATCCCATTTTCTCTATGCCCGGGAGCCTGGGGAAACACCGGCAGTATCACAAGCTCCGCAAGTTGTAAAACCAAAAGTTATAGAACAGATAGCAAATTTTCTTTATAGTATCTATAATAGTTTAACTGAGGGGCTCTCTTTCTTATTAGAACAGAGTATATTTAAAGAATATCCAAAAGTGGCTGAGTTTTATGGGCAGGTAGCCTCATTTTTAATTAGTATTACCTCTTTGTATTTAATCCTTCTTCTGGTTACTGCGGCTAAAAAAGTAATAGGGGTAGTATTAATTTTAGGGTGGATATTGTTTATCGTGACAATAGTTATAAGAGCTCTCTAATTTTCTGTATAATCTTTAAGTCTTCGTCAAGCTAAAAGTTACATTTTAATAAAATAAAATTTTTCCTTGTTAGATTAATCCTACCAGTTTACAGGAATTCTGAGAATTCTCTCATATTTATCTTTAAAGAGAAGATAACCGTTTTTCTTCCCGTATTCATAAAGTTCTTTAGTAAGTTTCACATCGTGTTTGCAGTAATTAATAACCCTTTCTATCTTTCCTTCCTTAAACCACCGCACCGCTTCTAAGCCATTGCCAATCTTTCCGTAGCCAAGGGTAACTTTTGCCAGATGATCCAGACTCAAACGAGACCCTATCTGTTTCTCTACTACTTCTAACAAATCCAGGGTATCAATTTTAGAAAAATCGAAGGATGTATAGCGAGAGAGAACAGCATAGTCAAATCTTTTAATATTAAATCCTACTACTTTATCTGCTTGAAGAATCTCTTTCAATAGTTTTCCTACTTCACTTTCTCTATATACCCTGAATTTATTATCTTTTAAATTGTAAGTTATTCCTATTGCTAATCTCATAAGTTCTTTATAATTCCATCCTCCTACTTCCTGAGCAATTTTCTGAGTCTCAAGATCAAAGAAAATAATTTCTTTTTCAAAATTAGGTTTTTTGGGGTCCTCTACTATAGAGAGATTTTCAGGAATTATTATCTCTTTACCATTTCCTTGGGAGAATGCCAAGACTATATCCTTAAGAAGAGAGATTGCCCCTTCCTTATCAAGAGGACGATTTCTGCTTCCACATCTGGGAGAGTGAATACAGGAAGGACAACCTGTTTTGCAGGCACATTTTTCAACGAGTTCCAAGGTTGTCTTAAAAAGCTCAACCGGGATTTTAAAAGCTTCTTCTGCCAATCCTAATCCCCCAGGATATCCATCATAGATAAAAACAGTAGGAGTTTTAGTTTGAAAATGAAAGAGGAAAGAATATCCTCCTATATCATTCCGGTCACAGGTTATTTTCAAGGGGAGAATAGCAATAGTAGCATGTTCAAGAGCATGGATCGCTCCATGAAAGTTAATACCTTTTAGATGCATCCTTTCCCTCATTTCCGGAGGAATTTTTAGCCAGAAGGAAACAGTATCAAAACTTTGTTCGGGAAGGTTTAAGAAGTGTTCACTAATTAAGACATTATTATCTTTTTTTATCTTTTCAAAACCGGTGATCTGACGGGTAACTTTAATCTTACCTAAACACAGTCCAAATTTTCCTATTTTTCTTTCCTTTTCCAGAGAAATAATCTCTATTTCTTCTCGAGAAGAGGATTGGGTATAGTAATCTACAAATCTTGGATATGCATAGATGCACTTTGTAGTTTCGTCTATATTTACTATTTCGAATTCCTCCATACGATGAAGATAAATAGCTCCAGGATAAGTTTCATTATATACTCGAGTTTCGTCTATTTGCCCTATAATTTTATTTGTTTCAAGATTAATTATACTATAAGTCTCTCCAATTGAACGAATGTTAAGCCCTCTTTGAGGGTATTTTCCCCGGGAATACCATCTACTCCCTTCTTTATCTCTTAAAAGATTTCCCTTTTTTTCCAGAAATTTAACCGCGTAGAAGAAATTCTTTCCATAAATATTTTTGTCCTCTGAAGAGAGAGGAATCTCAGATGCGGCACAGATAAGATGTTCACAAGTAATAACTTCATTTTTCACATTAATTATTATCTTTTCCCATCCTCGAGAAAAGAAGTCTCGGGGATGACGAAGAAAATATTGGTCCAGAGCATCATCAAGAGCAATCATTACGATTAAGGCATCCTTTTTTCCTCTGCCAGCTCGTCCTCCCCGTTGCCAGGTGCTAATAATCGTTCCCGGGTAGCCTAAAAGTATACAGCAGTCTAATTCTCCTACATCTATCCCCAACTCCAGAGCACTGGTAGAGATAATTCCTTTTAACTTTCCGCTGAAGAGTGCTTTTTCTATATTTCTCCTCTCTGAAGGAAGATAGCCTGCTCTGTAAGATGAAATCCTTGAAGATATTTTCTTATAACCTTCGTTAAGCCAGGAATAGACAAGTTCAGTTGCTCTTCGGCTCTTAGTAAAAAGAATGCTTTTGAGACCAAAACGGAGAGATTCTGCAAAAAGTTCTGTTGCTTCAGTATAAGGGCTTGTTTGACTATTCCATAAGATAAAATATTTCTTACCGGCAGGAGATCCATCTTCTGTTATAGCTACAAACTTTTCATTAGTAAGACTTTCAGCAAATTCTTCGGGCTCTTCTATGGTAGCCGAAGAAGCAATAAATTGAGGAGAGGACCCATAAAATTTTAAAATTCTCTTTAGCCGTCTTAAGATATGAGCTACGTGTGTTCCAAAAACACCTCTGTAGGTATGAAGTTCATCAAGAATGATGAAATTTAACTTTGAGAGAAACCTTCTCCAGGAAGAATGGAAAGGAAGAATTCCCATTTGAAGCATATCAGGGTTGGTAAGAAGAATATGAGGTGGATTTTCTCTTATTTTTTTTCTTCTATAAGCACTGGTATCACCATCGTAAACACTTGCAGTAAATTCTAAATGGGGTATAGAAGAGGTAAATTTCTCGATTATCCCCAGCTGATCCTGAGTTAAGGCCTTGGTTGGAAAAAGGTAAAGAGCGCGAGTTTCTGGATGCCTGAGGATGGATTCCCAGACACAAAGATTATAAATGAGAGTTTTTCCACTTCCAGTAGTAGTGGTGATAACTACATTTTTCCCTTCTCTAATTTTTTCAATAGCCTCAGTCTGGTGAAGATAAAGACGGTCTATACCTGCCTCTTTTAGGTAATTCTTCAGAAGCTCAGGTAAAGACCAATTTATTTTTTTAAGACTCTCCTCTCGAGGAGGGATCTTTTCAATATGAACTATTCTTTTCGAATAATCCGAATGGGTACTTAAAAACTTAACAAAGGAATCTATCTTATTTATCTTCGTAGATAAAAATCCATTCATATTTTCATTTTATCAAATTGCTTATAGAATGCAAGGAATATATGGAGAGTAGAAAATTATCCTCTTTTTCTCTTAGGAGAGAAGACTACAGATATTCCAAAACAAATAGAGGAAACTATAGCAATAGATGAGCCTACAGGAAAATCAAAGAGAAGAGAAACTAAAATTCCCACCATGCAATATCCCACCCCTACTAAAGGTGAGATAAGGATTATCTTTTTTATATCATAAAAGAATTGATAAACCGTAGATGCAGGATTTACTACCAGGGCAAAGATGAGTAAGCCTCCTATTAGTTTTAAAGTCAGGGCTATAGTTATTCCGGTTAAAAATAGTATTATATAAAAGAAGGGTTTAGTATTAATTCCAGAAGCCTCAGCTAACTTACGACTAAACATAATAGCCTGAAACTCCTTAGAAAAAAGGACTATTAACCCCACAACTATTCCTGTAAGACCACCAAGCTGTATGAGTTCCGTCTTGCTTATTCCTAATACACTTCCCCATAGAATTCCCATCGCACTACTGCTCATAGCAGTTCCCGGAGTTAAGCTCAAGAATATCAGTCCTAAGGCCAGCATAAGAGAAAACATAACTCCCAGAATCACATCTGGATGAAGCTTAGCTTTCTCAGCAACGGGACCTAAAAGAAACGCCGAAGTTAAAGAGAAAATCATTGCCATCACCAGAGGATTGAAGGATAACGCTAAGCCAAGAGCTGCTCCAGCAAAAGCTGCATGAGACATACAAAATCCTAAAGAAGAAAGTTTCATTCTAACCACAAATACCCCTATTAAAGAGCAGGCAACTCCTGCCAAGGATGCTCCAATCAAAGTGGTGGTTATTATATTTAAAGGTAAGAGTATCATAGATTTACCCTGTAAAGCATTTTAAGATGCGAAAAATTAAGTCTTTTTCCGGAAAGGTTATCCTCTACAATACGTCCCTGATTGATGAGAATGGCTCTATTGCAGGATGGAGGAATAGAGGCTACATTATGGATAACCATAAGAGTGGTTAAATTAAATATGGTATGAAGATAGGAGATTTTTCTGGATATATCCGAGAGAGCATTTAAATCCAAATTACTAAAGGGCTCGTCTAAAAGAAGCAACTCAGGTTCCTTGGCTAAGGCTCTTGCTATCATCACTTTTTGAACTTGACCTCCTGAGAGCTTACCTATGGGTTTTTTAGCTAAATCCTGGATTCCTATGAGTCTCATCACTTCTCTAACCTTCTCATAATCAGATCTGGTGGGTGATTTAAATAATCCAATTTTTCCAAATCTTCCCATTAAAATAACATCCTCGACTAAAAAGGGAGTTGCTTCAGCAAAGGTTATTTCCTGAGGAACATATCCAGTTCTCCTTCGAATATAGGAACCGTATTTCTTAATATCCTTTCCCAGGACCTCAACTTTACCGGCAGTATGGGGCAGAAGTCCATTTATAGTTTCCAGAAGAGTGGTCTTACCTGCCCCATTAGGACCTATAATAGTTACCATTTCTCCCCGGGAGATGATTAAGTTAACATCCTTAATAGCCGGGATTTTTTCTCCTTCATATATAGTACTTACATTCTTAAGTTTAATAGGTTGAGTAGAGGAAAAGTTCATCTTCTGATAATTTCACCACTTTTTCTGCAAGCTTTTCAACATCTTCATTTTCTTTTTTAATCAGGCTTAAGATCTTTGCTCGTAGCTCAATTTCCAGTTTCTTTTTATCCTTAATAAAAGTCGCTTTAGTCTTTCCTTTATTCTTAACCAAGATATTTCCCTTGCCCAGCGTGCATCCGGTAGATATCTGGATTCCATCTATAAGACAGGAAATAGGGGGAGTAGTTCCTGTTTCTACTTCAACTTTAAGATCAGTATATCCAGTAGAGTTTAATTCCTTCAAAGCAAGATTCCCCATTTTTATTCCTGCTACTAAAAAGGGTCCAAGATGTCCGTGAAAATCTTTTCCTTTTTTTATCTGTTCTATCAAGTTAACTTTATCTGGATTAATGGATTTCATTTTCATTTTTACCCTCGGACCTCTTTATCATATTGAAAAGCTCATTTGCGTTATACATAATCATTTTCTCGTAAGTCTCCGTTTCAGCTACTGCTCCAGGAAAATTGGTAAAGATGACCTGTTTTGCCCCTATATCTTGTGCTAAATTATAACCAAAGTTAGTTCCAGCCTGAAGATTATCTATAATCAATTTTACCTTCTCTCTTTTTCCTAAATCTACTAACTCTTGAACTTTTTTCAATGAGATTCTTTCTGGAGGAGGATAACTTCCCACTATATTAAGTCCTATCCACTCAACAAAAGACTTTTGCCAGAGCATACAGATTACCTTATACTGGGATATGTTTAATTTTTGCGCTTCTTGTTTTATTTCTTGTGCAGTTTTTTTGATAGATTGTACTATCTCATCTGCATTTTTTTCGTAGTAGGAACCATTTTGGGGATCTATTCTGAATAATTCCTCTTGAATTTTTTCTACCAGCTCTATAGCCTGGGAAAAAGGATGCCAACTTCCTTTTAGAACGACCATTTTTTCCTCGGGTGCTCCTATGCTCTTTGCTAACTTTTCCAGCCAGGGTTCAAATCCATGGTAAAAAATTACCTTAGCTTTTAGTGCTGCATCTATATCAGAAGGTTTCAAATCGTAGTGGGCTGGACAAACCCCCGGTGGAATGAGAGAAACCACTTTAAGTCTATCTTTACCTATTCGTGAGGTAAAATCAGCTAAAATAGTGGTGGTAGTTAGGACCACCTTTTTTTCTGGTGGAGTCTCATTACTCAAAGCCGTAGGGGTAAAACTGATTCCCAGCAAAAATGTCGTTAATAATAAATAACTTGTAACTTTTTTAAGCATTTTTTCCTCCGTCTTGTTACTTTTTTTAGAAAAATAACACAATATTGTAAAATGTCAAGCATAGCTTCTTTTCTTTTGTTACAAAACAGTTAAACTCGAATTCTTTTTCGGATAATCCCGGAAAATTTCAGGGAAAAACTTGGGATCTTTGCCTCTACAGATAAGGGAGTAAGCACAATAAAGGGATTGAGCCCCAAAAGGTAAATTTGACATTTTTCTTTATCTATGTTATAAATTATTAAGTTTAAAATGACGCAAGTAAGTATACTCAATTCGAAGGTTCTTGTACTAAACAAATTATGGCAACCGATTGAAATATGCTCGGTAAGAAGAGCCTTTTGTTTGCTTTATTTAAGGCATGCTCAGGTAGTATTGAAAGAGGGAGGATCTTTTTATACTTTCGGGTTTGAAGAATGGAAAGATTTTTCTCAAAACTCCACGGCGAATGCAGATGTAATAAGGACTATTACTTATAAGCTTAGAATCCCTCGGATTATTCTTCTTCTGATTTACGATAGATTTCCTCCCCGCGAAGTAAAATTTACCCGGAGAAATATATATATAAGAGACCAAAATACCTGTCAGTATTGCGGAAGAAAACTGGATTCTCAAAATTTGAATCTTGACCATGTTATTCCTTTATCTCGAGGAGGGAAGGATACCTGGGAGAATGTAGTCTGTTCCTGTGTCCCTTGTAATTTGCGTAAAGGTAACAAAACTTTGGCCGAAGCAAAGATGTCTCTTATTCGTAAACCTAAAAAGCCTACCTGGAGATCTTTTGTAAAGGAAGGTCTCGTCAAAATAAAAGAAGAAAGTTGGAAAGATTTTCTGGATATTGCTTATTGGAATGTAGAATTGGAACAGAGTTAGATTATTCCTCAAAAGTAATTTCTTTTTTGGAATGGGGTAGGGGAGATTTCTTCCTTTTTTCTTCATATAAATCCAATATTTCTGAATGAGTTGTCAGGAGAGAACGCATTTTTGCCAGAAAAAGTATTTTTTGTTGATGTAATCTATTAATTTCTTCTTTTATCTTTTTTAACTTTTCTTCGTTTTTCTTTATTATTTTCTCTGCTCTTATCTCAGCATTTTTAATAATAAGCTGAGCTTTTTCCTGGCTACTTTGGTTAATTAATTTTGAACTCTCCTGAGCAGAAATTAAAGCATCTTTTATTTTTTCCTCATTAGATTTATATTTCTCAATCTCTTCTTTCAGTCTTTTAATTTCTTGGTGGAGGTTTTTATTCTCTTCAATAGCTTTTTTATAGTCTCTTTTTATTTTATTTATGAATTCGTCCACTTCCCGCCGATTGTAACCCTTAAAAGAGATTCTAAACTCCTTCTCATAACTCATCTTTTTAATTCCCGGGATCTTTGAGTAGCCTTAACTACTGCTTTTATTAAATAACTCTCCACTTTCCCCTCCTCTAAGACCTTGAGTCCTTCGGCGGTAGTCCCTCCTGGAGAAACTACCGCTCTACATAGTTCATCCAAAGAGGAAGGAAGCTCTTTGGCCATTTTTGCTGCCCCCAGAGTAGTCTGAATAGCCAGCTTATAGGCTATTTCTTCATTAAGTCCTGCTTTTATCCCCCCTAAAGCTATTCCCCTAATAAAAGTATAAACATAAGCTGGGCCACTTCCACTTAATCCTGTAATAGCATCTTGCATTTCTTCAGGGACTTCTATTACCTGGCCTACAGCTCCAAAAATCTTTCTTGTTATTTTGATATATTCAGAATTAACTTTTCCTGCAGGGGAGATACAAGAAATTCCTTCTCCTACCATTACTGTAATATTAGGCATTACCCGAATTAAAGGAACTTCTTTTCCTAACTTCTCAATAAGATAGGAAGTGGTAATTCCCGCAACAATTGATATTAATAGATGAGAAGATTTTATCCTATTTTTTATCTCTTTTATAACAATATCTATATCCTGAGGTTTCACCGCTATAATAATTATGTCAGTCTTCTCAATTATCTGTTTTATATTTGAAGCTTCCCTTATGCCTGTTTTCGAGACTGAGGATAGTCTTTCCGGGTTCTTATCATATGCGCATATGTTCTCCGCAAGAACCACCCTTTCTGATAGAATTCCCTTAATCAAAGCTTCTCCCATTCTCCCTGTCCCAATAATACCTACTTTCTTTTTAAGCATTCTCTTACCTTTTTGCTTTCTTGGCTATTTCTAAGAAAGCCTTTTCCTATGAGAGATAATATAGATAAATTTGAGGCTATTCTGAAGGCCTAAAATTATTTTGAAATGTTTTATATACCAGAACAAAAAAGCTGCTCTTATCTGGCTTTATATTAGTCTTTTTTAAGAGGAAGTTTTTTTAAAAAAAATAAAAAGTTATCTTCTTTTTTAGAGAAAATTTTATAAGAAGCTGAGGAAAAAGTCAATATAACGGCTTAAATTTAAAGTAATAGAATAATATTATCTGAAACTATCTCTCTATAAGTATATGCTAATTATTTCTCTTGTAATCATTAAAGTTAGATGAGAATTCATTGCTATTTATCAGTTATATAAAATTGTAATATTTCAAAAAATTTACCAGAGAGCATTTCAGGAAAGAATTTATTTTTTTCTCTATTAAGGAAAAACTTGTTCTATTTTCACAAAACTGTTTCTACATAATAATTTTTCCTATCTTTATTATACTAATACTTTATATTTTAGTGATATTTTAATGAATTTTAGAAAATTCTTCCCCTTGTATAGGTTCCGATAATAAATATTATGTTAACCAAAATTAAAAAATAAAAAATTTTTATAAATATAAAAATATTTGTTAGAAAGAAATTTGACTTCTTTTCTCATCATTAACTTTAAATATTTTAGGTAACTTTAAGTTTATTAAAGTAAAAGATTAAATTATATAGAAGGGCTAAAAAGATAAGTACCGGAGGGTATAACTTTTAATATTAATGAGAGGAAGACATTAAAAACTTAGAGACTTCTTTAAAGAAATCATCAGCATTTTCATTACAGAACAGATTTACTTTCCCGGAAGAGATATTTACTTCTCCCCTGTTCACTACAATAATTTTACCATTTACCAGCTCGGGAAGTATTGCCGCAGGATATACAGCAAGGGAAGAACCGATAATAAAGAACAGGTCAGATTCATAAGCAAGCTTTTGTGCCTTGTCCAAAAGCTTTACCTTCTCTCCGAAGAACACAATATCTGGCTTTATTGTTCCTCCACAAATACACTTTGGAACCTCTTCCTTAAAAATTTTTTTCTGCATTTGCTCATAGGAAAATTCTTTACCGCACTTTAAACAATAACTCTTCCAGAAACTTCCGTGTAATTCTATTACCTTTTTAGAACCAGCTTTTTGGTGCAGAGCATCAATATTTTGAGTAATGATTCCCTGAACTTTACCCTGTTTTTCAAGTTCAGCAAGAAAATAATGAGTGAATGTCGGATTTATTTTCTTCAAGTTCTTTACAAAATCTCTGGCAAAGTCAAAAAAAGGCTTAGCATCGTACAAAAAATAGTTTATATCAAAAGTTTTCTGAGGGTCATACTTTCTGGTAGTGTATATCCCTTCAGGTCCTCTAAAATCGGGAATTCCCGCATTAGTAGAAATTCCCGCTCCTGTAAGGACAACAATGAATCCAGATTTTTTAATTAACCGGGCGCACTCTTCTACTTTATCTTGCATTCTTACATCTCTTCAA
>JAGGVN010000075.1 GCA_021158005.1 Candidatus Aerophobota bacterium
AAAGAAGATGGCTGAGCTACCGAAGTTATTTAAAAAACTTACCTATTTAAAAAAAGGGAAGGGTCAGATAGGAATAATTTTTATCTTTCTTATTTTATCTTTACTCGGAATAATGGGAATTAGCTTTCTTTACAGGATGAAACTTGAAGAAAAAGCAGTCTATAATTATCAAAATAGTCTTAAGGCTGACTATCTTGCTCAAGCAGGAGTGGCAAGAGCTATAGCAGAATTAAAGAATGATAATAACGGATACGATGATCTCTACGAAGATTGGGCAAAAGGATTTAAAGAATTCTTTGAAAATGGAAGATATGATGTCTCTTTCCATTTAGCCACTGATGATGAAAACTATAAAGAATCAGAAGATGATGAACCGCTGGGAATATTTGATGAAGGGAGTAAAATAAATATTAATACGGCGGGCAGAGGAGAATATAATCAGGGATGGAGTCCTTACGAGATTAACCTGGGAGCATTATCTATTATAAATGAACAGCTCTCTTCTGATGGAATGGATAATGATAGAGATGGATTAATAGATGAAGAGAATGAGGGAGTAGATGCTATCATAAACTATCGTTACGGAAAAGACTGCTCTCCGGGAGTAAAAGGAGTAGACGATGATGAAGATAACCTTATCCTCTGTTCTGACGGAATAGATAATGATGCAGATGGATGGATAGATGAGAATGATGAAGGTGTTGATGAGCCTGATGAATTCCGGCCGGATAACCCTTATGGAGATGATAATCCTTTTGAAACGGTGGAAGAGATAAGGCTTGTCCCGGGAATAGGAGAAGCTACTTTTAAGAAAATAAAAGATTTTATTACTGTTTATTCTTATGATAGAGAGGTTGATAAAGAAGGGAACACCCGGGTAAACATTAATACTGCTTCTCCTTCCCGAATTAGCCAAATTCTTCAAAAAACAGGTATTCCTTTAAGTAAAGCCAATCAGATAGCCGTTAATATAGTCGATTTTAGAGACGAAGATAATTATCCTACTTCTTATAAAGGAAAATATGGTCTGGAAAAAACTCCTTACATTAATGAAGTAATGCCTCACTTTACTCTCTCTATAAACACAGCCGCAAAAGATTTAATAAAGGGAGGAACAAAATATTTATTAGATAAGACAGAAGAAATAATTACCAAGAAATTAGGAGAGCAAAATAAAAGAGGACTCTCTATAATAATGGATAAAGTAGAGGAAAAGGTGTTAAAAAAAGAAGATGATTTAATGGATAAAATAGAGAAGATAATAAAAAAACAGAGATCTGCGAAAATAAGTAGCAAAATTTTTAGAATAAAAGCAGCCCAGGCTAAGAAATTAGAAGAAGAAAAGATAAAAATAGATATAGAAATTGAATGGATAGAATTATTTAATCCTTACGAAATCTCCTTAGAGATAAAAGGGTGGGAAATAAGAAGTTCCCGGGGTAAAAGGATTCTCCGGGGAAGAATAAATAAAAGAGGATATAGACTAATCTTTAATATAGTAATATCTATAGGTGGAGAAGATAGCGGGAAGGAACTTCTGGACAATTATGATGATACTGTAATCTTAAAGAATAACCGGGGAGACATAGTAGATAAGGTCACCTATCATAATTACGGAGCCCCATGGAATGCTTTTGAGAAAAACGATCCCCGGGTTAGAGAGTTTAGCTCTTCTATTCCTGGGGGAAGTCCGGGATTTCCTAATTGGTTCTGGATGCCGGATGTAGGAGAAGGGAAAGATAAAGATGATTATAGTAGTTTTTACATAAAGAATAAACCTTTTGCCAATATTGGAGAAATAGGATATATTCATACCGGGAAACAGTGGACAACAATAAAACTTTCTTATCCCGAGGGAGAATGGCAAATCCTTGATAAAATTACTATTTTCAACCCCAAAAATGAAATAGTAGAGGGTAAAATAAACATTAATACGGCAAGTTTTGCGGTATTAAAGTCTCTACCCGGGATCGACTCTTCCATAGCTACCTCTATTATTAACTACGGGAAAAAAGAACCTTTTAAAGAAGTGGGTGAATTATTGAAGGTTATTCTCCTGGGAAAAGCAGGATATAACGGGGAAGACGATGATAAAGATGGATATATCGATGAGGAGGATGAAAAAGAGATGGTCTTCCGCTCTCTCTCCAATCTTATTACCGTTCGCTCTAATTGTTATACTATTGTCTCCTGCGGACAGGTGATAGAAAGAGGGGAAGTAATAGCGGAAAGTAAAATAAAAGCTATTATTGATAAAAGTACTTCCCCTCTTAAAACAAAATATTACCGCCACCTCTACTCATCCGATTAAGACCTCCCCAGGAAAATATTAGACTCGTAAGAGAAGAATGAATCTATTACTCTTTATATGATTGCCTTTTCCGTATCTTTCTCAAAAGTGTGCATTTTAGTAAGGTCAAGAGTAACTTTCTTCTTCTCTCCTCTGTTTAGCCCCATAGCTTCCCTACTGGTCAAAGATACTAAAGCCTGATTTCCCGGTTCAGGCGTATTAAGATGCACAAGGGTTTCTGTCCCTAAGGGTTCTACCATTTCTACTGTTACCGGAATGCTATTTTCTTCATTAGAAGGAATAGGCGCTCTTTCTAAATAAACATCTTCCGGTCTAATTCCAAATATTACCTCTTTATCAAGGTAATTCTTTAAAGAAGAGGCGAACTCCTCTGGAATTTTGAGCATAAAACCTTTTCCATCTATCCACAATCCTTCTTTTCTAATAACTTTTGCCTCCAGAAAGTTCATTGCTGGACTTCCAATAAATCCTGCTACATGTTTGTTTTGAGGATGATCGTATAATTCACTGGGAGTTCCCACTTGCTGAAGAACACCATGACTAAGAACAGCTACTCTATCCCCCATTGTCATAGCTTCAGTCTGATCATGAGTAACATATAAAGTTGTAACCTCTAATCGCTTTTGAAGTTTTATAATATCATTTCTGACTTGATTTCTCAGTTTTGCATCTAAATTGCTCAATGGTTCATCAAAAAGAAATATTTCGGCGTGTTTAACAATCGCTCTGCAAAGTGCTATTCTTTGTCTTTCTCCTCCAGAGAGCTCGCCAGGTCTACGATTCAACAACTCCTTGGGAAACTCAGCTAAGTCAACAGCAGCCATAATTTCTTTTTCTCTTTGTCTCCGGGGAATACCGGCTACCTTAAGAGGAAATTCAATATTCTCTTTAGCCGTTAAATGAGGGTAAAGAGCATATTCCTGAAATACCATCCCTACTTTTCTATCCTTGGGAGGAATCTCGTTAATGAGCCGGTCTCCAATATATATCTCTCCAGAACTTATCACTTCCAGACCGGCAATCATCCTTAAAGTGGAAGACTTTCCACAACCAGAAGGTCCCACCATCACCATAAATTCCTTATCTTTCACCTCTAAATTCATATTCCTTACCGCTACTACATCACCATAGGTTTTGGTTACATTTTTTAATAAAAGTCTTGCCATTTTTATCTCCCTCCTTTATTATTCTTCTTAAAAAATTAAAAAAGGTATATCTTTTTATTGATTAAGAACCTTTGTTCAAAAATCGATTAAATATATTCCTTTTTAACCACCACTTTCCCCAAAGAGATGTTTGAGGTCTAATCCTTATTCCCAGAAAGTGCATATGGTTAAGTGTCCGGGCTTTAATTAAAGGCATTATCTCTCTTTCCTTAACTTTAAACATCTCACTCATCATTTTTATCTCTTCTTCCCGTGGATACTGGACTACATCCTCAGGAGTAGAAAAACAAATAGCTGCATATATGGGGACGTAAGTTCCCAATCTTCCCAGATATCTCCAGTAAATTTCATCGAGTTTATCCGTAAGAGGGTTGGAAGGAGCATATTGCTCTATACCGTGGTAAGTAAGATTCCCTCTTTTAATATTTGTATAGAGAGTAGTCAATAAACCTTCAGAAATTTCTGGCTTTTGAGAAGGTAAGTGCCAAAATTCTATTGCTCTAATCTTCGGAAATTTGATATAGCCCACCTTTTCCGAGATAAAGGATTGTTTGTATAAAGAAAACAATGCTTCTTCTGCCTTTTTCCTCAAAGACTTCTCCTTTACTCTTTTTTCAAATTCTTCACCGATAAAAGAAATCCAGGTCTCATCAAGAACGATAGGTTCGGTAAAAGATTCTACAAATTGTTTTACTTTCCTGATCTCAAAATGAAGATCTGGAGAGCAAGCTCTATAAACTTCGTTTCTTAAGTTAAAAATTTTCATCTTTAATTCCCGGGAAATTCACAACTTAACTTCCAGAAAGTTTAGATGAAATTCTTGAGCAAGCTTTTTATTATATTCCTCAGCCGTATAATAAGCATCAATACATTCCCAGATTTTGAAAACAGTGAAACTAAAAATTCCTAAATTTCGAGTGGATTCCTCCCTCATTAAAAAAAGAGAACCTACCTCCAGAAGAAAAAATTTTATTCCCCGCTCTTCTCTTTCACAATAAATATGCCCCAGAGAAGGAAAGATTAAAGCTCCCCCTACCGCTATTCCGGGTTCTTTTCTCTTCATCCCGTACCTTAATATATTTTCTGGAGGAGCTTCCACTCTTCTTTGAGAAACAGCGTATTTCAGGGGAATATCGGGAAGAGAATCATTATTTAAATCAGGTAAAATTTGCAGATAATCAACCAGCGCTTTCCACCCTTTAAGCTCTTGAATACCCTCGAGGGAAGAATTTATATCTATAAGAACCTTTTTTCTTCCTTCTCCAAAAATATTGAGAGGATTTCCTTTAAAGTCCTTGAGAGTTATAAAAAGGGAGAAAAGATTCATTGTAAGAAAATCAGTGACTACTTTATAAAGAGTATTCTCCTGTAAAGAAAGTGGAGTATAACTTTTATCTTCCGGGTTCCATTTTTCTATCTTTACTACCTTATTAAAGAGAGGGCGGAGAATGTCGTATTTAAATCTTAATCCAGAAATTTGAAAAAAAGCTTTGTTTCCTAAGATTTGCGAGAAAAAGATAGAGACCTCTAAAATTTGCTTAATTTGACGAGTATTAAGATAAAAACTAACCAAGGGATAACCACATTTTCCATCCAAACCCAATCCCAGAGGTAGGACTCGAAATACATCCGCGGGAGTAATTTCTCCTTCAGTTATTCCTTCGCGGATAAGAGCATTGGGTAAAAAAACAAAATCTACAGGCCGTTCTGACTGATGTGAACTTACTACCTCCTTAATAGCATCAGTAACTAAATTACCCAGCTCGCTATCTCTCAAAAAACCTCTTCCGGTTAAATTAAAACTTGTCTTGGCTAAAGAAGAAGAAAAAGATAAACCTAAGGGCTTTAATATCTCTACATTAATAATTTTAGAATATTGGTCAACTGCTTTTTGAATAAATTTATCTCTTTTAATATTCTCATTAAGAGGAATAAGCCTATAATCTCTTATTAAAACTTTCCCTTTATTTACAGAAATTTCTAATTTTCCTAAGTATTTAAGATAACAACCAGCCTCTACTATGAGAGTATCCTTTATCCAAAGAGGACTGCATAGAGAAAGATGGTCATGTCCGGCGATAATTATATCAATACCTTCAATTTTCTCTGCTAATTTTTTATCTTCATCAACTCCCGAGTGAGAAAGGCAAATTAAAAGGTCAATACCTTTACTTTTCACCTCATCTACTAATCTTTGGAGAAAATCCTCATTATGATTAAATCTTACCGGAAATTTATTTACAGCAGTTATTTCTGCATTTTTTCCCAATAAACCGATAATACCCACTTTTATACCATTAGATAAAATCTTAATAAGATAAGGTCTAATCATCCCCCTCTTATATAACTTTCTCAACTCGTTATCTCCAGAAAAGAGAGGGTCAAAAAGAATATTAGAAGAAATAATAGGAATGCTACCTTTCTTTTCCCGGGCAACAGAGATAACTTTTGCCAGAAAAGAAGGAGAAAAATCAAATTCATGATTCCCCAGAGTAGTAGCATCGTATCCAAGAACTTTCATTAAATTCAGTTCTGCGCTCTCCCTGGTAGCTATGCAGCTATAAAGTGTCCCCATCATAAAATCACCACTATCCAGAAGCAAAACGGGTTCGTTATGTAGCCTCTTTTCCTCCCTAATCTCCTCAACTTTTGTAGATAAGAGAGGAAATTGACTTAAATGAGAGTGAATATCATTAGTATGAAGAATCGTCAAGTTGGCAGCTTTTATAAAAATTGACTCTCCATTTAAAAAAAGAAAAAAAACTGTTAATAATAATATTTGATATTCTTTCCTAAATAAAATTTCTCTCTTTTTTATCATTGAAAACCTACAGAGAACAAATCTCGAAATGATAGATAAAAAAATTTACCTCTCACTGGCCAGTTGAAAAAGATTTTGCGCAACGGAAGCCTACATCACTTCCCGATTTTTCCGGACTATATTTAAATCGGTTAGCACAGTACATTAGAGTTAAAGGATTATAAAAACTCCCACCTCGAAGAACCCGCTCAGAACCTTCCCGGGGACCAGAAGGATTCTTCCGGGGACTATTTTCATAATATCTCTCATTATACCAGTCACTACACCATTCCCAAACATTTCCCGCCATATCATAACAACCATAGGGAGATACTCCTGAGGGATAACTACCTACGGGAAGAGTATTAGTGGAATTGTAATTAGCCTTCTTCTCTGCAAGAGAATCTCCCCAGGGGTATTTTTTCCCTTCCTTTCCCCTGGCTGCTTTTTCCCATTCTGCCTCTGTAGGAAGTCTCTTTCCTGCCCATTGAGCATAATCTCTAGCACCAAACCAGGTTACTTCAACTACCGGATGCCTCTCATAACCTTTTTTAGGATAATATTTGCCACCCCGCTCTTCAATCCGGCAATCTTCATCATCTATGTTAAGTCTTAAATACCCTTCTTCACTTCTATTACCTTCTTCATTGAGAAATCGGCAATACTCCTCATTAGTTACCTCATATTTATCAATATAATAAGCATCCAAATAAACAGAATGAAGGGGAGACTCATCTTTCTCTCCTTCGTTACTCCCCATTAGAAATTCTCCTGCAGGAATAAAAACCATTTCCTCCAGACCTGTCTCCTCTTTAAGAGTAGCAAATTCTTTTGAAAAATCAAAATTAATTTCACTGAACATCTCTTCGCAAATAGACTCTATATTTCCGTTATTTAGCTTTATAACAATTTCATCTTCCTTGAGAGTCCCCTGAAAAATATCTCCCTTTTTGGTAGTAATTTCCACAATAGGCACTCCTTCTTCTGAGAAAACTATATGTTTTAACCTCTCCTTCTCAAGGAATATAGATAAATAAGGAGTTTCTATCTCCAATCCTTTTTCTTGAATTTCTCCAAAGAAAAGGTCTCCGTTACTCATTTTAAAAAGAGTAGTCCTTCCCTCTACCGGTCTTCTCTTATGGGTAAAGAGTATCTTCGATATTTTTTCTTTAAGAATAACAATTTCTTTCTCTTCAGGAAGTCTGAAGTTTATATATGAATTTAAACATATTCCACTAAATTTTTCCAGGCTTATACTCAAAAAAAGGTCAATCTTTAAATCCTCCCTCTGAAAATTTATCTCTCTTAGCTCCTCATTTTGAAGAACAATTCTTGCATAAGGAGTTTGAATAGTAAAAAAACTGTTTAAAACTTCACCCGCAATTTTATCCCCGTTCTTCATAAATAAACTGTCTCCTACTCCTGCAGAAGTCATCACCATAATTATTAAAAGAAAAGAAATCAAGATGATAATAAAAAAATTCTTTAACGGCATAACTTATCCTACCCCGGATAAATCTAATCTTGAAGAATATCTTTGTCTTATTCTTTCCTTTAATCGGGGATATTGATTTAAAAGTGAATCTTTTTCTACTAGCTTAAAAGCCTCCCTTCGAGCAAGAAATAGGGTCTCCCTATCTTTTATAAGATCCGCAATTTTAAGATTGAACATACCCCATTGTCTGGTCCCAAAAAATTCTCCTGGACCGCGCAATTTAAGGTCTTCCTCGGCAATGCGAAATCCATCAGAGGTTCTCTGCATTATTTTCATTCTCCGGACAGCCTCTACCGAAATATTTTTCCCTGTAAGAAGAAAACAATAAGATTGCTCCGCTCCTCTTCCTACTCTTCCTCTTAATTGATGTAATTGAGCCAAGCCGAAGCGCTCAGCATTTTCTATAACCATTACGGTAGCGTTGGAGATATCAATTCCCACTTCTATTACTGTCGTGCAAACAAGAATATCAATATTTTTCTTTCGAAAAGAATTTATTATTTCCTCTTTTTCTTCCTTCCTCATCCGTCCGTGAAGAAGTCTTACTTTATAATGAGTAAATACTTTCTTTTGAAGATTTTCAGCCATTTCCTGAGCCGATTTTAAGTCCATTTCTTCGGATTCTTCTATTAATGGATAGACAAAATATACCTGCCTTCCTTCTTTTAATCTCTCTTTTACAAATTGATAAACATACTCTCTCCTCTCTTCTCTTTCCCAGCGTGTAATAACAGGCTTTCTGCCCGGAGGAAGTTCGCTAATGACAGAAATATCGAGATCTCCATAAGAAGTAAGAGCTAAAGTCCGCGGTATAGGAGTAGCGGTCATTACCAGAACATCAGGAGATCTTCCTTTATGACGGAGTTTTAATCGTTGCATTACTCCAAATCTATGCTGTTCGTCAATTACCACCATTCCTAAACGATTAAACTCTACCTCTTCCTGAATTAAAGCGTGCGTTCCTACTACCAAAGATATATCCCCCCTCTTTACTCCTTCCACAATTCTCTTTTTTTCTTTTTGAGGAATTTCACTAACCAGAAGAGCTAATCGAATATTTAAAGGAGAAAGAAGCTCTTTTAATGTTATCCAGTGCTGTTGAGCAAGTATTTCTGTAGGAGCCATCAATGCCCCCTGATAATCATTAACTACAGCGGTGAGCAAACAGAGAGCCGCCACTATTGTCTTCCCTGAACCTACATCTCCTTGCAGAAGACGATTCATAGGTCGAAACTCACTCATATCATCCAGCACTTCCTTTATTACTCTCTTTTGAGAAAGAGTGAGAGAAAAAGGAAACAGACGAATAAACTCTTCTATTAATTTTTTATCTGTCTTAAAGGAAATCCCTCTTTCTTCTTTACATTTCTTTCTTTTCAGAGCTAAGCTGACCTGCAGGAGAAAAAGTTCTTCAAAGACGAGTCTTCTCCGAGCCTCCTTTTGTAAAGAGAAGTTCTCCGGAAAATGAATATTACATATTGCTTCTCGAAAAGGGATAAAAGAATAACGCTCTTTTATTTCCCGGGGCAAAGAGTCCTGAAGATAAATAGACTTTTCTTCAAGATTTCTTTTAATAATCTGACGCATTAATCTTTGAGACAACCCTTCAGTAAGAGGATAAAAAGGGACAATTCTATTCAGGAAAAGAGAATCCTCCTTGCCAGTTAAAAGTTCGAAATCCTCCACTTTAATCTGTTTTTCGAAATTCCACTCCACTTTTCCACTTAAAATAACCTCTTCTCCTCTTTTTAGAAGACGGGCTACATAATCCTGATTATACCAGATAGCGTAAATAATTCCTGTCTCATCTTTTATTACCGCTTTGGTAATAGAAAGATTGGAACGAACTTTACGACAATTAATTAGCAGTATCTTACCGCGCACTACATATCTTTTTCCTGATAATACCCGCCTAATAGGAGTAATCCGAGAGCGGTCTTCATAATAAAGAGGTAAATGCCAGAAAAGGTCAAAAATAGTCTTAATTCCCAATTTCTTGAGAAGAATTGCTCTTTTCTCTCCCACTCCTTTGGCATAACGCACCGGCGAGAAAAGATTAGAAACTTCCGCGGAAAAATTTTTCATTTTTCTCTTAATTTAATCTCCAATTATTCCTCTCGGCAATCATTAAAACTCCCAATTATCCTGGTGTAATACCTCCGTCTTATTAATCAAAAAACATTGCCACTTTTTAAAAATATGGTATAGTTAAATAAAGTTATCTTTAAAGGAGTTTCATTATGAGCCGCGTATGCCAAATATGTGGTAAAAGAGCGAGCACCGGACATACAGTAAGTAAATCCGGACGTAAGGTGAAGAGAAGATGGTTACCCAACCTCCAGCATATCAAAATTAAGAAAGAGGGAAGTATTAAAAGAGCTTACATCTGTACCCGCTGTCTCCGTAGTGGGAAAGTAGAAAAGGTAATTTAATCAGAGATTTCTATTTGTCTTCTTTGCTGAAAAAACTTCCCCTCGCTCTTTATAGAAGGGGCAATTGCTACTTCCACACGGTGCATCTCTCTTATATTTCTTACTCCACAATAACCCATACAAGTCTTTATTGCCCAGATTAAGTTCTGAGAACCGTCGTCCAGTTTAGCCGGACCGTAGAGAATCTCTCGAAGGGTTCCGGAGGTTCCCACTTTAACTCTTGCTCCCCGGGGAAGATTCTCATCGGAAGTAGCCATCCCCCAATGGTATCCTTTCCCTGGAGCTTCCTTTGCCCGGGCAAACGCAGAACCCAACATTACTGCATCTGCTCCCGAAGCTAATGCTTTGCAGATATCCCCTCCTGTTTTCATCCCACCATCAGTAATAATAGGGATGTAAGTGCCGCTCTTTCTAAAATAATCATCACGAGCACAGGCTACATCTATGGTAGCTGTAACCTGAGGAACTCCTACTCCTAAAACTTCCCGGGTGGTACAAGCTGCTCCGGGTCCTACCCCTACTAAAAGAGCTTTTATGCCGGTGCTCATAAGTTCATAAGCAACTTCATAAGTAACGCAATTCCCTGCTATTACAGGAATAGGGAGCTTATGACAAAACTCTTCCAGGTCTAATCCTTTCCTCCTTGAAGATATATATTCCACCGTAACCACTGTAGCTTGAACTACAAAGATATCCACACCCGCTTTCTGAGCAATAGGAGCAAAATCTCCTGCTCTCTGAGGAGTAGAAGAGACAGCTACGGGAACATTGGCTCTTTTTACTTCTTTGATTCTTCTCTCAATTAATTCTTCTTTAATAGGTTTTTGATAAATCTCCTGGATTATTTTCACCGCTTCTTGAGGGGAAGAATAAATAATATCTCTTATTACCTTGGAAGGATTCTTGTAGCGAGTCTGAATTCCTTCCAGGTTAAGCACAGCAACTCCTCCTGACTTCCCCATTTCTATAGCAAAATTTATATCAACCACTCCATCCATTGCAGAAGCTAATATAGGAATAGTAAATTTTAAATTTCCTATTTGCCAGCTAATATCCACATCCTGAGGATCAACTGTTCTTCTCCCAGGAACAAGAGCTATTTCATCAAACCCATAAGCCCTTCTTACTTTTTTTCCCTTTCCTATAAAAAATTTCTCCATTTTCTCACCTACTCGTTTGGTTATCTTTAATCAAATTGCAAAAACTGACTAATTCCTTAAGGACCTTCTGAGGGAAGCTTTTATAAAATCATCAATTTCCCCCTCGAATACCTCTTCTACATCGCTTTTTTCTATCCCTGTGCGGTGATCTTTTACCAATCTGTAGGGATGAAGAATATAAGAACGACGTTGACTACCCCATTCTATTTTTGCTTTTTTTTCATGCCTCTCTCTTATCTCTTTCTCTTTCTCTAATTCTCGTAAGTTATATAAACGAGCTTTAAGTATTTTCATCGCGGTAACTTTGTTCTGGTGTTGAGAACGCTGATCCTGACACTGCACAATTATTCCTGTAGGTAAGTGAGTGATACGAATAGCTGAATCGGTAACATTTACATGTTGTCCTCCTGGGCCTCCCGCTCGATAAGTATCAATTCTTAAGTCTTCTTCCTTAATCTCTACCTCGTCTTCTTCTATTTCAGGAATTACATCTACGGCTGCAAAAGAAGTATGACGTCGATGGGACGCATCAAAAGGAGATATACGCACCAACCTGTGGATCCCTATCTCTTCCTTAAGATACCCATAACTGAACTTTCCCTCTACTATTAATGTAGCTGTCTTTATCCCCGCTTCTTCACCAGGCATATATTCCACTACTCTTGTTTTATACCCTTTTTTCTCGGCCCAATGTAAATACATCCTCAGTAAAATCTGGGCCCAATCACAGGAATCGGTTCCTCCGGCCCCAGGGTGAATGGACAAAATAGCATTAGCCTTATCGTATTTTCCTTCTAATAAAGATTCTACAGTTAATACATCTGCTTCCCTCTCTAGGAGCACTAACTTCTCTCTTAGTTCCTTTAAAAGACCCTCATCTTCCTCCTCTCTTAAAAGTTCTATTAATGAAAAAACTTCCTCATACAAATAAGAAAGGGTCTTTAGTTTTTCCTCTCTTTCTTTAAGATAATTTAACTCCTGAAGGATTTTTACCTGATTCTCTTTCCAGAATTTTTCTCGAGATAAATTTTCTTCTAATTCTTTTATTCTCTTCTTCTCCCCCTTTACTTCAAAAATACCTCCATAATTGGTCTATTTCTGACTTAATCTGCTTTAAGCGAGAAAAATACTCCTCTATTTCCATTTTTATCTCCCTAAATTATCTTATTAATTAATAATATCATAAGCCGTAGTCTCTGTCAATTAATGCGGTAAATAGGTTAGGAGATTGTTACCAAGGGGAATTCTTTACAGGGGGATATTTTGACTTTTTCTCTGCAGTAATTTATAATATTCTAATCTGCACTTAATAATTTCTTTTGTTTCTTTCTAATTCGGAATTTCCTACTTTACTTGGAGTATACAAACTTCCATAATTTCTCTAAATAAGTTATCGAACCAGAGAAAGGATATGGTGAGAAGCAAATTGGGCCACGCAAAGGAGATATTTTTTCTTCAGATCCTTTACAAGCTCATATTATAAAAATAAAAGATAGAAAGCCAAAAACCAGATTATAAAAAGAACTCTGGTTATACAGAAGGAAAAGCTAAAAATGGATACTCAAAAAATAATAGAATTAAGCGAAAAATTCTTAATGCGTACTTACGCTCGCCTTCCCTTAATAATTGATAAAGGGAAGGGAATAAAGGTTTGGGATAAAGAAGGTAAAGAATATCTTGATTTTATCTCGGGAATAGGAGTAAATGCTATTGGTCATTCTCACCCAAAAATATTAAAGACTATAAAGAAGCAGTCCCAAAAACTTCTTCATTGTTCTAATCTTTATTATATTGAACCTCAAATAAAATTAGCAGAAAAATTATCTTATCTCTCCTTTGCCGATAAAGTATTTTTTTCTAATTCCGGAGCCGAGGCTAATGAAGCGGCTATAAAGTTAGCGCGTAAATTTGGAGTAAAAAAAAGTGGTAAAGAAAATGAATGTTATGAAATAATTACTATGGAGAATTCCTTCCATGGAAGAACTCTAACTACAATTACGGCAACCGGACAGACTAAATATCAAAAGGGATTCTCTCCTCTTCCGCCAGGATTTAAGTATGCTCCTTTTAATAACCTTAAGGGAGTCGAAAGAATAATTTCTAAAAAAACCTGCGCCATAATGATAGAACCTATTCAGGGAGAAGGAGGAATAAATATAGCTAAGGAAAGTTTTCTTAAGGGTTTGCGAGAGCTCTGCGACAAAAAAGAAATTCTATTAATTCTTGATGAAGTCCAGTGTGGACTGGGAAGAACAGGAAAGTTATTTGCTTATCAGCATTATGGAATTGAACCTGATATAATGACCCTGGCTAAACCTCTTGGAGGAGGATTACCCATCGGAGCAACTTTAGCTAAGGAAAGTGTGGCTTCCTGCTTTGAACCGGGAGATCATGCCTCTACATTTGGGGGAAACCCTTTAGTTTGTGCCTGTGCCTTAACTTTTTTAGAAATCCTTGAGGAAGAAAATCTGGTAGAAAAAGCACAGAAGAGGGGGGAATACTTTAAAAATAAATTAAACGGATTAAAGAAGAAATTTCCTTTTATTAAAGAGATCAGAGGAAAAGGATTAATGGTTGGTATAGAACTTAAGTTTGAAGCTAAAAATATTGTAGAGGAGTGTCGAAAAGAAGGACTTCTCATTAACTCTACTTCTAAAAATGTCCTTCGTTTCCTTCCCCCCTTAATTGTAAAAGAGAATGAGATTAATCAAGCTGTGGAGATTTTGAACAGAGTCTTATCCCGTAGGAAATAAGTAAGTCCTTCTTCTAAAAAATGCAGAATTAAGGACTATCACTGTCCGAGATCCCCGCGCTACAGTAACGTTAAAGCTCACCTTCGATAAAGTAACTTGTGGGGACATCTCCGCGAAAGAAATAATCTAACGGTTATTGCGAGGGATAGAATTCCGAAGCAAACTTTCTACTTAATCTTACTCCACGGGCGTATGGGATATCTCGTACTTTTGCTGAAGAGCCCGAGGTTCTTTAGAACCGGGATTGCGAAAATAGACAGCTATTTTCGAAGCCATCTCCTTAGCCTTTTCTGGATAATCATCTATGAGATTATTCTTCTCTTGAGAATCTTCTTTCAAATTATAAAGTTCATCTTTTTGTCCTTTTGGTCTTAAAATAAAGCTCCATTCTTTATCTCGTATACATCGATGCGCTGAGTCATGGTATCCGGTTATTATATACTCTCTTATCTTATCTTTCTTTCCTTCTACTACTGGCTGTATACTTCTTCCTTGCATACCTTCAGTCTCTTTTGAGAGGTTTATAATCTCAAGAATTGTAGGTAAGATATCGCTTGTCAAAATTAGCTCATCAATTCTTTTTCCTGCATAAAGTCCACCTGGATATTTAATTAATAGAGGAATTCTCAGGAGCTCACTATATAAGTTATCGGGAGTCTTCATAATTGAGCCGTGATCTCCATGAGGATGTCCATGGTCAGATAAAAAAATAATTAAGGATTCATCATATATCTTTAGCTCTTTTATCTTGTTAAAAAGATGGCCAATCCATTTATCTACAAAACTTACTTCTCCCGCATAGAGTCCTCTTACATACTTTAATTCTTCTTCCGTCATCCAGTCTACTTTACCATACTTGGGATGAATTAATTTCTTACCCTTGTAACCGGGATCAGTATATTTTTTATCAAAGGGAGAAGGAGGATCCCAGGGTTCATGCGGGTCAAAACAGTCAACCCATAAGAAGAAGTCATCATGCTTATAATTAGCTTCAAGCCAGGCTATAGTTTCCTGAACTACCTGAGCTACGAAATAATCTTCTTCTTTTTCTCGACCTTCTATATTCTTTAAATATTGCCGGAGGAGTCTTTCGCTGATATCTCCTTTTATAGCCGATTTTATGAAGTCATTAATGTTTTTACTACTTGGGCCAGATTTATAAGCATCAGCTTCCTGACCTCTTATCCATCTAAAAACATGAAAGCCTCGGTGAAAGTTCATCCCTGGTTTAGCTAAATGGTAAGTATCCGTAATTAAAGCAGTGAGATATCCATATCTTCTGAGTATTTCTGCTACTGTGATATCCTCCTTAGTTAAAGGTTGCCAGGGCCGGTAAGGTAAGGTATATTGACCGGTGAACAAAGCTGTTCTTACAGGAATAGTAGGAAGAGCTTCAGGGTAGGCATTTTCAAATATTACGCTCTCCTTGGCTAAAGCATCTATATTAGGAGTTTCTATCCACTCATTACCGTAACATCCCAGATGATCCTTTCTTAAACTATCCGCCAAAATCACTATCACCTTCATTCAAACCCTCCTTAAAAATAGGCAAAGTAACCGAAAAGTTTTGCTTTCTTCGGACATAAATTTCTCTCTTTCTTTTGCTAAAGATACATTAGGTAGCGTATATAATGTTCCTGACAATAAACCCCGGCATACTACATAAATCTTCTACAAATCTAATACAGGTATTAGGAAGTATCCAGATTACCTGAAAAAGACTTTATAAGAGAAGTAACCTTCCACCCGGATTAAATTTATCATAAAGAGCCTTTCTTATCTTTTGTTTTTCCCTATAAGACTTTACATGGTCATAGTCTGACTTTTCCCAGGGTGGTGTCTTAAGAAGTACTTTATCAAAATCAGCTAAAAGCTTTTCTTCGAATTCTCCTTTATACTTCTGCTGAATGAATATCTTAAATACCTCCGGAAATTTATCCCAGGCTTCTTGTTCTTTACCAGGAGAAGTAGGATAAAAAAGCCCCTTATTTTTCTTCACAGCCTTTAAATCCCCTTTGCCATCTCCAATCATTAATACATGATCATCTTCATATTTACCTACCTTTTTTGCAACTTCAATATGGTGTTCTTTTGAACCCATTTCCTGTCCGGCAATGATATAAACATATTTAGCTATTCCCTGATTTTCCCAATAATTTACCAAATCCTGATAAGGTGTCTTAGAAACAACCATAATATCGGCATATTCACTCATCAACTTCAGAGATTCCTTAACATTCTTAAAAGGAGGAATCTTTGCCGAAATATGGGGAAATGTTCTGTTAACTGCTTCACTCCACCCAAGGAGTTTATATAATGGAAGAGAGGTTGGATTTTTATTGATAAACTCTTCTAAACTCGGATTCCCCAATCCCAAATTATTTTCTTTCGCATAGTCAATATAATTATCTATAGGTTTTATATCGGGTAGTTCAACATGTCTTTCACTCAATACTTTTTTAACATCTTCCCTTCCAGCAAGAGCCTTAAGAGTAAGCTGGATAGCAATAAATCTATTACAACCTCTATTTATAGAAAAGAGATTATAGTATTCGGCAACTTCTCTGAAGAAAGATTCAATCTTCCAGAGTCCATAAAATTCCATAAACTGAGGATGAAAGATGAGCATCTGTTTCCCATTCATATTATCCGTAATACAACCATCAGTATCAATGGCAACCAAAAAATCCTTTGTCCTCTTGAAATTTCGAAGTTGTTGTTCAGGGTCTTCCTTTATTTGTTGGTCAGTAAGTCGAGGTAAAGCCATTTTTTTCCTCCTTCCTTATAATGATAACCTATTCATTATATTATTTTCCAGAATGCCTAAATATTTAGTGAACCACCTATCCCATTATCTAACTTTTTGGCCATCAGAAATAGATTGAAGCTCTCGGCTATTTATGTTAATAATTTAACACTAACCAGGGAAATAGCTTCCTCATCGCTTTTTTCAAAAAGCTCTAACGGCACCCCTTTGAGGATTTATCTAATGTTTTATTTATGAATATTTAAATACACTTCAACATAATTAAGTCCACATTAGAAAAAAAATACTTTTTTTTCTAATGAGAAATAATCCTCCTTTTTAGAAAGAATCACTGATTATAACTTATTGCTTATTAGTTTACCTATACCCTGCGGGTGTATATTTTCCACATAGCTTTGGAGCCCATATTTCCTTAAATCTTGCAAATCGAGGAAGTGGTTCTCCAATTAGGGGCATCGCCCAATTTACAAATGCATCAGTTACATCTACTTTGCTTTTTGCAATCCATTCCTTCGGAAATTCCCTTTCTGAACTTGCCACAGCTTTTAAGGGAACCTTATCATATTTAACCTCGTATTGCTTCTTAGAAACCCTTAGTATAGTTGACATAAAGCCATTTTCGCCTCGCAAAGCAAGCTTTGCAGCGTAAGCACCTACCTCGTAAGCCTCCTTACGGTCAACTTCCGATACATAAGCAATCTCACGCCTCTGACGGGTTCCAGGTCTTTCGGACCTGGCTATTCCTTTAACTACCAATCTGCTTTGAGCTCTTCCTTTCTTATCCTTTCTATCCATCCCATTAAGATAATTAATGAGCACCTGTTCAACTGTCCTTTCGCAAGCACTAAACTGAGCATGACCAAAACTATCCCGTAATACTCCTAAATCTCCTACCTGGGTCCCTTCACCAATAACGACTATACATCTTCCATAATCACTCAATTTTTTATTGACTTCATCTGTTATGAATGCTAAATTAGCCTGCCCATCTTCCTTAGATAAAGCCTCGGGGAGAATTATGAGTAAAGGCATTCTCCTTTCAGGGTCTGCCAGTCTCGCTGCCGCCGGTATAAACCCAATTTTCCTACCCATTACTCCAATTACCAAAACAGGGTCACTTGTCCAGCTGGCTTTATTTTCTTCGTTTGCCTCCAAAATATTAATAGCTATATTTCTGGCTACACTCCCATAACCAGGATCATGGTCACAAATAGCAAAGGTCCCATCAGGTTGTAAACCACCCCCTACATCATTATCAATTGTCTTGGGTATCCCTGTGCAAATTAATTCCAAACTATTTTCTCTGGCTAAATTATTTATCTTATCAGCTGTCTCCATTGAATCTCCACCACCACAATAAAAGAAATAACCAACATTATGTTTATTAAAGACTTCAACACATCTTTCTAAATCTTCAGCACTCTTTATTTTATATCTACAGCTACCAATTGTTCCCGCAGAGGGAGTCTCTGTAAGTAATGCTATCTGCTCCGGGTCCTGCGCAGAAATATCTAATAATTCCTCATTGAGAATACCGAGGATACCCATCTTCGCTCCGTATATTTTATCTATTTTATCTGAGGTAGTTAACACATCCACTGCCCCCTTTAAACTATTATTTATCACCGAAGTAGGTCCTCCTGATTGGGCAATAACCGCATTTTTTTTCATTATACTCCTCCTTGATAGTAAATAACGAGTAACAGTTATTCTCTATTTGCCTTTTATAGATTAGTTTTGATATCATAAAGATATTTTCCACCATTTGGAATCCAAAGTTTTTTTGACCCCCTAAAATCCTCTTTACGAATCGAGGCCGGATCTCTATAGGCCAGTCCAACTGCTCTACATACCTCTTCTGGAATTCCTGTAGCAAGTGTTACTTTAAAATTAAACTTTTCTTCTCCTGTTGCTGAATTATAGACTCCCGGTCCTCTTACATTAATAACATGAGCAGCTACATTTCTATTAAATCCCGGGTTTGATCTCAAATATTCTTTCACATAATCTTTAGAATGATAGCCTATTCGTTTTATAGCTATATCCATTTTGGGGTTCGAATGAAAACAGTTAATATGGGGTGCATAAATAATTATCTCACCCTCATTCGCTATTACTCCCTGCCTCTGTAGTTTATAGGAGCCCTTTCCAGCTGTCCAGATTTCATCATAATCTTTGCTAATAACCTGAACAGCAACTTCAAGGGGCTCATCAACATAAATGATATGTAATTTAGAACTCGCCCTGGCTGCTTCTTCATAAACAGCAATAAATTCGTCAAAACCAACTCCTGTATAAAGTCCCTTTGGCTTTACCTCTAAATCTTTCTCTTCAAAAACCATATTAAAGGAGACTACAGGAGCTTTTATCTTTTGAAATACGTGATAAGACCCCTCATTTATAACATCCCTGGCAGGATTATTAATAGAGCCAATTATTTTAGGAACACCGATGAGGACAGCAGTCCAATGGAATAAATCTATTACCTCCGGACCAGAAATACCCGGGAAAAAAGACTTCAACCCCCCGGAATAGCCACTCGCTTCATGGGGCACCGTTCCACTGAGCACAATAATTAAATCATAATCACCCATAATCAGCTTGTTTATAGTAATGGGAATTGATTGTCGTAATTCTCCTTCTGTCTTTTTCGCCACAAAGGAAGCGGGAACTTCACCTACCGTAATCAGTTGATGAGGATTATCATATTCATGATTGTAAAATTTAGTAAAATTAATTTTCCCCCGAATCCCTAATTTGGCACAAATTTCTTCCTCTCTCATCCTTCTATGAGTGCCACTTGCGTTTAAGGAATGTATTTCCTGCATACCTTTACTTTTAAGTTCTCTGTAAATAAGAGGCACTAACCGGTGAGAAAAATCTCTTCTTGTATAATCAGGATGTATCAAAAGAACTTTTTTTACCCTCTTAAAACCCTTTAAAGTTTCACTGACAACTCCATTTAGCTCATTACCGGTTAGTTCTCCTCCAAGATTTTCTACGGATAACACAAATATACCTCACTTTCTTTGTTCTGGTCGTCCTTCTTGCGTCCATAATGTGTGGTAAGTTCCCAATTCATCAAATCTCTCATAAGTATGTGCACCAAAGAAATCTCTCATTGCCTGTATAAGACTCGCCGTGGGCAAAATCTTCGCTCTATAGCTATCAAAATAGCTTATTGACTGGCTTAAAACAGGAACAGGTATCCCGCAGCTAATTGCAGTTCGCACTACATACCTTAAACTTGAGACTTCGCTATTGAGCATCTTGCTAAACTGGGGTGCAATCATTAAATTGGCTAAATGGGGACTTTCAGTAAATGCTTCTTCTATTAAAGGAAGTAATTTCGACCTGATAATACAACCCCCTCTCCATATATGAGCAATCTCATCTGGCTTAAGATTATAGTTATACTCTTTCGAACCGGCTTTTATCAAGGCAAAACCCTGCGCATATGCCATTATTATTGAAAGACTTAACCCCTTGCGCATATGTTCGATAAATTCCTCCTTATCTCCTTCATATCTTAAATGAGGACCTTTTAGGATAGATGAAGCAGAAATTCTTTCGTCCCTGTATGCTGAAATGATTCTTGCTAGCAGTGCTGCGCTAATGGAGTGAACTGGAACTCCTAAATCATAAGCTTCCTGAGAGGTCCACTTGCCTGTTCCCTTATGTTTTGCCGTATCCTTGATTACTTCAATAATAGGTTTACCTGTCTTATGGTCTTTTGTTCCCAGTATTTCTGTGGTGATTTCCATTAGATAACCACTTATTATTTCCTCTTCTGTCCATTTTCGAAAATGATTATGTATTCTTTCCACTTCCAACCCAAGACCCTCTTTTAGAAGATGATAGGTTTCTGCAATTGTTTGCATAATAGCATACTCAATCCCGTTATGCACCATTTTTACAAAATGGCCGGCACCCCCAGGACCAATATATGCACAACAAGGCTCTGTATCGACCTTGGCAGCAATTGCTTTAAGAATTGACTCCACAGCATCGTAAGCCTTTTTATCCCCACCCGGCATTATACAAGGGCCTTTCAAAGCACCCTCTTCTCCTCCGCTAATTCCAGTGCCTATAAAGATAACCCCATTATTTTTTGCTTCCTTCACTCTTCTTTCAGTATCCTTAAAATGAGAGTTACCTCCTTCAATAAGAATATCACCCGGGGATAAATATTTCGATACAATTTTCAAGACCTCATCTACTCTTGAAGCAGGAACCATAACCCAAAAGGCCTTTGTTCCTTTAAAGCAATTCACTAAAGCCTCAAGAGAATCAACGACTTTTAATCCTTGTTCTATAGCTTTATTTCTCGCCTTTGCATCAACATCATAACCAATGACTTCGATATTTTTATCCATCATATTTAATGATAAATTTTTCCCCATTGGACCTAAACCAATCATTCCGATTTTTTTCACTGTCATTTTATCCTCCAATTAATTGCCGTAAATATTCAATCAATTATATATCTTTCTTCTTTCCTGAAAAAATCTCAATTTGAAGCCCTTTTAGGAACTTATTAATTTAATTCTATTTGTCTCTCTCCTATATCAAAATATCAGGATAAACCTCTACTAAAAAATTGTCATAACAATTTATTATAATTCTTCGGTTTCCGCTTTTCCCAATTTCTTTTATGATAAGCAAAACTGGCTATTAAAGGGAAGGCTATGGTAGCTTCTGAAAACACCATTTGCTCAAACCCTTCATCTACTTTACCCCAGGAATGTGCTTCCTTTAATGTAGAACCTGATAAGGCTCCATCTCTTTCATCGGCAACTGTAATTTGAATTGCGTATTTATGCATATTAACTTTTTTATTAAGAATTTCTGCAGCAACAGTTACATCCTGGGCAAAGTTTTTGGGAACCCCACCTCCTACCATAACCAATCCTGTCTCTTTTGCAATAATTTTTATTTTGGTTAACTCTAAAAAATCTTTTACCGAGTCAATAGAAACCCGAGGCTTATTTTTTCTCTCCCATTGATGATATATAAGACCAAAACCGGCGCTACAATCGGAGAAAGCAGGGACAAAAATAGGGACATTTTTTTTATAGGCTATAAAAACAACGGATTGCGGATTCTTTGCATTCTCTTCCAGATATCTACCCATTTCCTTTATAAATTCTCTGGAAGAATAAGGACGAGGAGATAAATTATCAGCAATTTCGGCTACTACCCTATCGCATATCTTCAACTGGTCTTCATCAATAAAAGTATCGTAAATTCTATCTATTCTCTTCCTTACCAGTTCATTATCCTCTACAAAAGGACTACCCTTATAGTGTTTAAATCCCAAGGCTTCAAAAAAATCCTGATCAACAATAATCGCTCCCGAAGAGACAACTACATCAACCATATTGTAATTAATTAAATCGTATACTACTTTTTTTAAACCCGCGCTAAAAAGAGAACCTGCAAGACACAATATAATGGTACAATTCTCATCGGAAAGCATAGCATCATATATCTTAGAAGCCCGGGCAAGATTTCTTGCCTGAAAAGCCATATTCTCAAAAGATTCAATTAAAGAAATAGAATTAAAATTCTTTATATCAATATGTTTAATTTCCTCTCTTAAAAAATCCTCTTTCTTCATTAGTTTTAAGAAACATCCAGCATCTTCTTAACATTCTCTAAACTAATTTTTAAACTTTCTAAGGGAGGACGCTGACAAATATCCTGCTCTATTATATACCATCTTGTCCCTGCTTCTTTACAAGCAGAAATTATCGCTTCCCAGTTTAAATTACCTTCGCCTACTTCCATCATTATTTGTTTATTATCTTTTATCCCCATATCTTTAAGATGAACAAGAGGAAGTCTATTCTTAAGTCGCAAACACCACTTTGCCGGGTCCCCTCCTCCGTATTGCACCCAGTAAGTGTCAATTTCTCCCTGAAGATATTCACCATCACTCTCATCATATAAAATCTCAAGACCTATGCGAGACCCAAATTTCTCAAATTCAAAACTATGATTATGATAAGTAAGAGTAATCCCTGCTTCTTTAAGTTTCTTACCAATTCTCGTTAACTCCTCCGCTGCTCTTTTGAAACCTTCTTCACTATGATATTTATCGGGAAGGTAAGGACAGGCAGTATATTCAGATTTTAAAATCTTATGTTCCTCTATTACTTTCTCTATTTCCTCAAAAAGCTTATCCATAGAGGTATGCGTGGCACAAACTTTCAGCCCTTCACCATCAAGTATTTTTTTAAGCTCACGAGGATGAATTGGCCCTAATCCAGAAAGCTGAACAGCATCATACCCAATCTTTTTTACTTCCCTTAATGTAGAAGCTATCTCCCGAGGAGTCTTTAGCCTCTCCCTTACGGTATAAAGTTGAGCGGCAATGATTGTTTTTGACATTTTTCCTTCTCCCTTATATATTTTTTATGAATTTTCGCAAATTACTACTATAATTTTTGCTTTTTGGGAATTATCTTACTTTAGAAATTCAGAAATGTCAAGGAATATTTAATTTATTAATAAATTTGACATATCTTTTATTTCCTATATAATAAATATCAAAAAGAGATTATTTCTATTTTTTGTGGTAAATTTCGGTTAGGTTCTTTCCTTCCTCAAGGAGTTTAAGATGGCTAAAGAATTAGCTTATGTTCTCATAAATCCCTACACTATCCGCAAGTCTCGAACGGGTGGAGTAATCAATCGCCTTCTCTCCTGGGGAAATGTAAGTCTTACCGCAGCAAGAATGTTTGCTCCCAGTAAGGAATTAGTAAAAGAATATGCTGAGGCTCTTTCCTCTTCTTTTAAATCCTCGGATAAAAAAGAAAAAAAAGTTTTAGAAGAAATAAAAAAATATCTTTTTACTAACTATTTTTCGCAAAAGGAGAGTAATTATAAACCGCGGGTAATGCTTCTTCTCTTTGAGGGGGAAAATGCTATTGAAGAATTAAAGAGAGTAGTAGGACATATCACCAGAGTATCTCAGGGAGAAACTATCCGAGGAACTTATGGAGACTACATAGAAGAAGAAGGGGAAATAAAATATTTTGAACCCGCAGTGCTCATCGGAACGGATAGAAAAGGAACAGAAAAAGAAATCAAAGTTTGGGCTAAATATTCCCAGAGCGATGGAGGACTTTTAAAAAAAGTAATTCATTATCCACCGGGCATAAAGCCGCAGAGAACCTTAGTCATTATAAAACCGGATAGTCTCCAGGAACTTAGTTCTCAGGCGGGAAATATTATAGATAGATTTTCTCAAACGGGGCTCTTCATTGTGGGAGTAAGAGTGATTTATATGAAAATAGAGGAAGCAGAAGAGTTTTATGGACCGATAAAAGAAAAATTAGTAGAGAAATTAAAACCTGAATTATCACACCAGATACACTCCTGCCTTCAAAAATCTCTTGATTTTAAATTTCCTCAAAATATTATTAATAAAATAACTGAAGAACTCAAAACATACAAAGCAGAACATGAATTTAACAAAATTATAAAGTTTATTACTGGAAGAGATCCTCAAAAAAAGGAAGAACGAGGTAAAGAAGGAAAAGAAAAGTGCTTAGCTTTAGTCTACGAAGGAGAAAATGCTGTTCGTAAAATCAGAAGAGTATTAGGAGAAACTAATCCGCTGGAAGCGGCTCCCGGGACCGTGCGTAAGGATTTTGGCCATGATGTTATAAAGAACGGAGCTCATGCTTCTGATTCTCCCGAAGCCGCAGAAAGAGAAATGAAAATCATCAAAGTAGATAAGGATGATATAAAAAGAATAGTAGAGAAATATTACGGAAAGATTTAATAAATAGAAAAAAGCGTATTGAAAAGAATAGTTTTCTCAAATATTTTGATGATATTCCTGAAGAGTCTTTACCGTAAGTTCCCCCTTCTTCATCGCTTTAATCCCGTTCACGGCAGCAAGAGCCCCCGAAATAGTAGTAATGATAGGTATGCGATGAATGACTGCCTGGCGTCTAATTTTGTATTCATCAAACTTTGGCCCTTTACCAACCGGAGTATTAAAAATAAGTTGCACCTCTCCATTCTTGATATAATCCTCAATATGAGGACGCCCTTCAGCAATTTTTTTTACCCTCTTTACCTTAATTTTATTCTCTTTTAATATCCGGTAAGTTCCCCGTGTAGCTATTAGATTAAAACCTAAATTTACTAACTGGCGGGCAATAGGAATAATAGAAGGTTTATCTTTATCAGCGACGCTAATAAATACTGTTCCCTTCAAAGGTAAAGAGAGTCCCGCTCCCATTTGAGCTTTGGCAAAAGCTATCCCAAAATTGTCTGAAACTCCCATTACCTCTCCTGTAGAACGCATCTCCGGTCCTAAAATTATATCTACCTCCGGAAATCTTATAAAAGGAAAGACTGCTTCTTTTACCGCAATATAAGGTATATTTTTCTCCTTAGTTATTCCTAAATCTTTCAATTTCTTTCCTATCATCACCTTAGCTGCTATTTTGGCTAATGACAAACCAGTAGCTTTTCCCACAAAAGGAACAGTACGGGAGGCCCGAGGATTTACTTCCAAAACATAAATCTCTCCGTTCCTTATAGCGTATTGAATATTTAGAAGTCCTATTACTTTTAACTCTTTAGATATAGAGTAAGTTTGCTCTTTTATCTTTTGAATTATACTTTTCGAAAGAGTATAAGGAGGAAGACTGCAAGCACTATCTCCGGAATGAATTCCTGCTTCTTCTATATGTTCCATAATCCCTCCAATTACACACCTCTCCCCATCAGAAATAGCATCAACATCCACCTCAATAGCTCCCTCTATGAATTTATCTATTAAAACGGGGTGTTCTGGAGAAACTTTTACGGCACTTAACATATAATGCTCCAGGGAAGATTCGTCATAAATAATCTCCATGGCCCTTCCTCCTAAAACATAGGAAGGTCTTACTAAAACAGGATAGCTAATTCTTCTGGCAATCTCTTTTGCTTCCGAGAAAGACCTTCCTGTCCCATAAGGAGCTTGATTTAAACAAAGTTTTTTAACTAAATAGGTAAATCTCTCTCTATCTTCAGCTCGGTCAATATCTTCAGGAGAAGTTCCCAAAATATTTATCCCTTCTCTTTTAAGAGGAAGAGCTAATCTCAAAGGAGTCTGTCCTCCTAACTGCACAATTACCCCCTCAGGTTTTTCCTTATCACAAATATTAAGAACATTCTCTAAGGTTAAAGGCTCAAAATAGAGTTTATCCGAAGTATCATAATCCGTACTTACGGTTTCCGGATTACAATTCACCATAATTACTTCCCAACCCTCTTCTTTCAAAGATAAAGCTGCCTGCACGCAACAATAATCAAATTCTATCCCTTGTCCAATACGATTAGGCCCTCCGCCGAGAATTATAACCTTTCTTCTCCGGGAATAACGAACTTCATCTTCTACTTCATAAGTAGAGTAATAATAAGGAGTGTAAGCTTCAAATTCAGCGGCACAAGTATCCACTAATTTAAAGGTAGCCTCTATCTCTTTCTTTTTACGATATTTACGGATATTTAACGGAGTTGTATCTAAAAGATAAGCTAATTGAACATCGGAAAAACCGTATTGCTTGGCTTTCCTCAACAAATCAGGAGGAATTTGTTTTTCACCATTCAAAGGAGAAAATTTCTTTATTTTCTCCTCCATTTCCCCTATTTCCTTGATATTATAGAGAAACCATTTATCTATCCCTGTAAGTTCATAAACCTCCTCTAATGGCATCCCTTTCTGAAAAGCATAACGAAGATAAAAAATTCTTTCTGGACAAGGAGTAATAAGCTTTTGTTTTATTTCTTCCAAAAAAGTATTCTTTAAGTCTATATCTTTCCCATCCGCTCCCAAACCAGATCTACCCTGTTCTAAAGAGTAAAGCCCTTTTTGGAGAGCTTCTTTAAAAGTTCTTCCGATTGCCATTACTTCTCCTACAGATTTCATTTCCGTATTTAAAACAGTATTTACCCCCGGAAATTTTTCGAAATCCCAGCGAGGAATTTTCACCACACAATAATCAATAGTAGGCTCAAAACAAGCAGGAGTCTTCTTAGTAATATCATTAGGAATTTCATCCAGAGTATATCCCACGGCGAGTTTAGCCGCAATTTTAGCGATGGGAAATCCTGTAGCCTTAGAAGCTAAAGCTGAAGAACGGGATACACGAGGATTCATTTCAATTACCATCATTTTTCCATTTTCAGGATTTACAGCAAACTGAATATTGGAACCCCCTGTTTCTACTCCAATTTTACGAATAATCTTAATAGCCGCATCTCTCATTCTTTGATATTCTTTATCAGTAAGAGTTTGTGCAGGGGCTACTGTAATACTATCCCCTGTATGAACTCCCATAGGGTCAAAATTTTCTATGGAACAGACAATGACTACATTATCCTTTCTATCTCTCATAACCTCAAGTTCATATTCCTTCCATCCGATAACCGATTCCTCTACTAAAATTTCCGAAATAGGACTATATTCAATACCTCTGGCAGCTACTCTTTTTAACTCTTCTACATTATAGGCTATTCCTCCTCCTGTTCCTCCTAAGGTATAAGAAGGACGAATAATAAGGGGATAACCTACTTCTTTAGCAAAATCTATGGCTGACTCTACATCGTTAAGATATACACTCCGGGGAGTAGAAAGATTTATTTCTTCCATAGCCTTTTTAAAGAGTTGCCTATCTTCTGCTCTCTCTATGGCCTCAAATTTAGCCCCAATGAGTTCTACTCCGTATTTCTCTAATATCCCTCTTCGAAAAAGCTCAGCCGCAATATTTAACCCCACCTGCCCCCCTAAAGTAGGAAGAAGAACATCGGGTTTTTCCCGTATAATTATCTTCTCTACCACCTCAGGGGTAACCGGTTCAACGTATGTTCTATCAGCCATCTCCGGATCAGTCATAATAGTTGCCGGGTTACTATTCACAAGAATAACCTGATAACCTTCTTCTTTAAGAGATTTACAAGCCTGAGAACCGGAATAATCAAATTCACACGCCTGTCCAATAATTATTGGGCCAGAGCCAATAATTAACATTTTCTTAATATCGCTACGCTTCGGCATTTAATTATTCTCCATCATCTCCACAAACTTACGGAATAGATAACGAGAATCATGGGGACCGGGTGAACTCTCTGGATGATATTGAACTGAAAAAACTGAAAACTTCTCACTTTCCATTCCTTCTAAGGTCCCATCGTTAAGGTTAATATGGGTGGGAATTAAATCCGGTAATTTATCTAACTTCACACAAAATCCATGATTTTGAGCTGTAATTTCTACTTTTCCTGTTTTCAGATTCTTTACCGGTTGATTTCCTCCCCGATGCCCAAATTTTAACTTATAAGTCTTGAGTCCCAAAGCTCTTCCTAATATCTGATGGCCAAAACATATCCCGAAAATAGGTTTTTTACCTAATAATTTTTTAATCTCCCTCGTAGCGTAGGGAACTCCTGCAGGATCCCCGGGGCCGTTAGAGAGAAGAATACCATCAGGATTAAGCTCAAGAATTTCTTCCGCCTTAGTAAAAGCAGGAACTACAGTTATATAACATCCCTCCTGGGTAAGTGCTCTCAAAATATTGTGTTTTATTCCAAAATCAATAGCTACCACATAATAAATAGGTTTTTTCCTGACTTTTTCTTCCCAGATGTATTTTTCCTTACAGGTAACTTCCTTTACTAAATCCCTTCCTATCAGACCCGGAGAAGCCTTTGCTTTTTCTACAAGATTTTGAGGATTTAAATCTTCAGTAGAAATAACTCCTTTCATTGCTCCCCTTTCTCGAATATGCTTGGTTAGAGCTCGGGTATCTATTCCTTCCACACCTAAAATATTATACTTATTAAGAAAATCTTTTAAACTACCTTTTGATCGCCAGTTACTGGGAAATTGGCTATATTCCCTTACTATGAACCCTTCTACCCAGGGATGAAGAGATTCATAATCTTCTTCATTTACTCCATAATTACCTATGAGAGGATAAGTCATAGCAACAATTTGACCTTTATAAGAAGGATCAGTCAAAATTTCTTCATATCCATACATACTAGTATTAAAAACTACTTCCCCGCTAATTTCACCATGACCGGCAAAACTCTCTCCTTCCAGAACAAAACCATCTTCTAAGGCTAAAATTGCTTTCATCTTTTTCTCTTTGGCTACTTCTGAGGACTTATTCATCAACTTATTATACTGATGTTTTATTTATGCTGCTTTCTACAAGAATTAGGATTACGATAAACTATCTTTCCTTCAAAGATAGTATACTCTACCACTCCCGGAAGACGCCACCCTATGAAAGGAGAATTACTACTTCGGGACAAAAAATTTTCTTTTCTTACTACCCAGCTCTTATTTAAATCAAATATAACGAGATTTGCTTTAGTCCCCTCTTTTATCCTTCCTCTATCTATTTTAAGAATACGAGCCGGGTTTATAGTTAACTTTGCCAGAGCCTGGGTTAAAGAAAGAATATTTTTTTCTACCAATTCTCTAATTACTAAACTTAAAGCTGTCTCCAGGCCTATTATTCCAAAGGGAGCTTTTACATAATCCCTGCTTTTCTCCTCTGGAGAGTGAGGAGCATGATCGGTAGCAATAACTTCGATAGTCCCATCCCTTAATCCCTGTTTTAAAACTCTCAGATCCTCTTCTCTTCGAAGAGGAGGATTTATCTTGGTATTGGTGTCGAAGCTGGTAACCTCTTTTTCTGTAAGAGTAAAATGATGAGGAGTTACTTCCGCACTCACTTTTATCCCCTTTTCTTTAGCTTCCTTAACCAGCCTTACCGAACCTGCACAAGAAAGATGAGCTATATGCAGAGGGGATCCTGTCATTTTACTTAAAGTTATATCTCTGAAAATAGCTATCTCTTCTGCTTCCTTGGGCATACCTCTTAAACCCAGAATAGTAGAAAAATATCCTTCATTCATTACTCCATCCTGAGTTAACGTTTTATCCTCGCAATGGGAAATAAGAGGTAGGTTGAACATTTTTGCGTATTCCAGAGCTCTTCGCATAAGATGAGTATTTTGCACCCAATTTCCATCATCAGAAAAAGCTACCACTCCTGCTTTCCACATTTTACCCATTTCTGATAATTCCTTCCCCTCTCTTCTCTTGCTGATTGCTCCTATTGGTAAAACTTCTATTACTCCCTTCCTTTTCCCTCTCTCATAAATAAACTTTGCTACCAGAGGGTCATCAATAGGAGGATTGGTATTAGGCATACAACAGATGGTAGTAAATCCTCCTCGAATAGCAGCATAGGTCCCGCTTTGAATAGTCTCCTCATCTTCTCTGCCAGGTTCTCTTAAATGAGTATGCATATCAATAAGTCCAGGAGAAACTATTTTCCCTGAAACTTCCAGAACCTGGTCTGCAGAAAAATTAATCTCTTTTGCTATTTTTTTTATTTTTTCCCCTTCCAGAAGGATATCCATTATTTCGTCAGTATTCGTAGCCGGGTCTATTACCCTTCCTCCTTTTATCAAAAGAGACATTTTATCTTCTTCTCCCCAGTAATAAATACAATATAGCCATCCTTATAATTATCCCATTAGTTACCTGCCCTAAAATAACATTTCTTCTATTTTCCCTTATCTTAAAAGGTAATTCCACTCCCCAATTTACCGGACCAGGATGCATAATAAGAGCATCTTCCTTGGCAAGCTTTAATTTTTCCTCACTTAGAGAAAAAAAATCTCGGTATTCATTAATAGAAGGAAAAAGCCCCTTAGTCTGCCGTTCTCTTTGCAACCTTAACATCATTATTACATCCACCCCTTGGAGAGCTTCTTCTAAGGAAAAATATGACTTCACCCCCATTTGCTCTATCATAGGGGGGATAAGAGTGGGAGGGCCACAAACTCTTACTTTAGCTCTTAGCTTGGTTAACCCCCAAATATTAGATCGAGCCACCCTTGAGTGAGCAATATCTCCTACAATAAGAACTCTTAAATCCTCTATCTTTCCCTTCGCTTCTCTAATGGTATATAAATCTAAAAGAGCCTGGGTAGGATGCTCATGAGCACCATCGCCAGCATTAATTATAGATACAGGGATCTCTTTTGCTAAAAAGTGAGGAGTTCCCGGAGTAGAATGTCGGAGAACAAAACAATCGACTCTCATTGCCAGAATATTTTTAATTGTATCTCGTAAACTCTCTCCTTTAAGAACACTACTATTAGAAGGGGAGAAATTTAAGACATCGATATTAAGTCTTTTTTCTGCCAATTCAAAAGACATTCTTGTTCGAGTGCTTGCCTCAAAAAAAAGATTTACCACTGTCTTTCCTCGCAAAATAGGAACTTTTTTTATTCTTCTATTTAGAATTCCTTCAAAAGACTTTGCTGTATCGAGGATAAAAAAAATTTCATCCCTTGTAAGGTCTTCTAAACCTAATAAATCCTTCCTTTTAAAGTCCATTTTTTCCTTTTTTTATGATAATTACTTCATCCCTGCTATCTATCTCTTTCACTTTTACTTCTACCATCTCTTCTAAGGAAGTAGGTATATTTTTCCCTACATAATTAGGAAAGATAGGCAATTCCCGATGACCTCTATCAACTAAGATTAGCAATTCTATTTTCCGAGGACGCCCAAAGTCGAGTAGAGCTTCCAGAGCAGCCCGCGCGGTTCTTCCTGTGTAAAGAACATCATCTACTAAAATAACTTTCTTATCATCAATAGGAATTAAAATGTTAGTATCTCTTACCACAGGATGATAACCTATCCGGGTAAGGTCATCTCGATAAAAAGTTATATCTAAGCTTCCCGTAGGAACCTCCTTCCCTTTTATTTCTTTTATTAGCTTACTAATTCTCTCTGCCAGAGGAGCTCCCCGACGTTGAATACCTATAAGAATAAGATCCTCAGTTTGCTTATTTTTCTCCAATATTTCATGAGCCAATCGTAAGAGGATACGAACCATTTCTCTCTCATCCATCAATTTAGCCATTTTTTATTTCCTATAAAAAAAAGCTCTTCTTGTTAACAAGAAGAGCTTCCCTTTTAAAAACAGTATAATTAACATTCTCTCTCCCTTTCCAGCCTCACCGGGCTGGTTTAAAGGTAAAACAATTATCTAAAAATTATATTAACATAAAACTAAACTTTGTCAAATCTGCGACCCCTTAAGAGTTATTACTATTAGATTTTAGAAGTGTTTGAAGTGGAGGACTCTATCCTCCCCTGGAGATATTTTATTCTCTCTTCTATCTCTCTTTTTCTATCCACTTCGAAATTATGCTTGGTAATAAAGGAAAAAGCTTCTAAATAATAGTCAATTGCCTTGTAAGGATTCTTTTCCTCTTCCGCTTTTTCTAAAATTCTATCAAGTTGTTTAGCTTTATTAAACTTCTCCATTTCTCTCTCCAATCTTCTAATTTTAATCTTTGTGGTTTTTCTTTGAACATCATTCAAAAACTCCATTATTTCCTTCTTAAAGATTTCTACCTTTTTTTCTATTTCATTGCGGGGCATATGTCTCTTTTTCTCACTCCTTAAAAAAAGGAAAACAATAAATAATCCCATAATTATCAAAGCAAGTTGTAGCATTTCATCTTTCCTCCTCTTTAAAAATATTATACTAATAGTTCTTTTAGGACTTGCGGATAGTCAGTAGTTAATACTTCTGCCCCCATTTCTATAAACTTCTTCATTTTCTTTCTTTCGTTAACTGTCCACACACCCACCATTCTTCCATGAGAGTGCGTCACTTTAACTATCTCCTCATTGATAAACTTCTGTTCCATATCTACTATCTCAGCATAACAACCCAAAACTCTTTCTAAGAAATTAGAGGATGTACCCCGGGTATTACCAACAATAATTCCTGTAGATATTAAAGGATCTATTTCCTTCACTTTCTTAAGGCTTTGAGGATTAAAAGAAATGAGAACTACATTATTTATAACTCCCTCTCTCTCCAGTAATTTTATTATTTCTTCTTCTCCTCCTTCTTCCTTCATTTCTATCCATAGTGTCGTTTTATTTTTTATAAGGTCAATAACTTCTTTTAACAGGGGAATCCTCTCCTGGGTTAACCTTCCAGATTTCCTCTCAATGATACTCAACTTTTTGATCTGTTTTAAAGTCAATTCACTAACTCTTCCTTTTCCATTAGTAGTCCGATCAACAGAAGCATCATGAATAATCACTATTTCTTTATCCTTAGTGAATCTTACATCTAATTCTATTCCATCTACTCCTATCTCCAACGCTTTTCTAAAAGAACTCAAAGTATTCTCTGGATATAAACTGGAACATCCACGGTGAGCAATATTAAGAATTTCTGCCTTTACCTTCTCCATTTCACTTACTATAAACATAATACTCCCTTCGAGAAATAAAGTCACGAAAACCCAACCCTTTTCGCGTATAATAAATCTTCTCTATATACCATTTTAGACTCTAATTCCTGACTATTGAGAAAACTAAGGACCTTCCTGACGATTATACTCTTCGAGAATTTTTTCTTGAATCATTCCCCTCAATTCTTGATTAAGAGGATAAGCAATATCAATAAATTTACCACTGGGAAGTTTTCGAGAGGGCATAGCTACAAAAGGTCCGTCCTTGCCTTCAATAACTTTAAATCCGTGAAGACGTAACGCATTATCAAAAGTCACTGTGGCCCAGGCTTTAAACTTATCTTTTCCCTCCACTTTTCTTACTCTCACTTCTGAAATATTCAATCTCCTTCCTCCTCCTTAAAACTTTTATCAACGGTTTGGACTAAAAAAATTTCTCCTCTTTCTTGAAATTTACTCTTAATCCTCTCACCATCTCTTTTATCCTCAATGATACCAAAAACAGTAGATCCACTCCCCGTCATTAAAGATCCCCTTGCTCCTGCTTTCAATAATTCTTCTTTAATCATCTTTACCGAAGGAAATTCTCTAAAGACTATCTCCTCTAATCCATTATATAAAAATGTTTCTGTCCCGATTAATCCCTTTTTCTTAGTCTCCTTTACGAATAAATCAATATTTAATCTCTTTCTTGGAGAACTTGAAAAAGAAGTTGCTTTTTTATATACCCAGCAAGTAGAGATCGGAATCTTAGGATAAAGAAGAATTAACCACCCTCTTTTAATGGAAGGAAGGGGAATAAGTATCTCTCCCTTTCCTTTTACAAGATAGGTCCCCCCTCTTAAACAGAAGGGAACATCTGCTCCCAATACTTCCCCCCATTTTAAAAGTTCAGATAAAGAAACCTTTGTCTCAAATAACTTGTTCATTCCCCAAAGGGTAGCGGCAGCATCAGCACTCCCTCCCCCTAATCCTGCTTGAAGAGGAATAGATTTTTGAATCTCTAATATTATCCCTTCCTTTATACCTGTCTTCCGCAAAAAAAGTTCTGCCGCCCGATAACAAATATTTTTCTCTCCTTGAGGAACTCCCAATTGGTTAGAAAAGACTCTAATTTTTTTCTTCTCTCTCTTTAAAATAATTCTATCATAAAGAGTTACTGATTGGATAATAGATTCAATTTCATGATATCCGTCTTTACGGCTTCCTAACACATTTAAATAAAGATTAACCTTAGCCGCGGCTTTTAAAATCAACTCTTCTCCCTTTATCTTTTCTACTCCTAAAACGAAATTTCTATTGCTCTATAGGGACAGGCAAGAATACATAGACCGCAGGCTATACATTTATCCTTTTCAAAAGAAACTTTCATCTCTTTTCGTTCCACTGATAAGGCTCCGGTAGGACAAATAGACAAGCAAGCAGTGCAATGAGTGCATTTTTCTTCAAGCCATCGTATATCTTTAACCAATGGCTGAATACTTACTCCCAGTCTTTTAAGATAATCCATTCCTTCGTCTAAGGATTTCTTATCCCCGCTTATCTCTACCATTAGTCTACCTTCTTCTTCAGGATTAATCTTCGCCCGGAGGATATTCACCACCAGATTATAATCTCTAATAAGATGGTAAGTTATAGGTTGATCAATTAATTGGTAAGGAAAAGTTAAGACTACCCGCCTTTTTTCCATTTTTCCCTTAAACCCCTCTTAATCCAAATTTCTCTCTTTGAGATTCTTAAGTCTTATTCCCGAATTAGTGGAAGGGAGCTGTTTAACTGGTTCAGTCAATAAAAACTTTCCTTCTTTTATCCAGTTCTTAAGTATCTCCGCAATTTCCCTCGCCCGGGCATAGCTAGAAAGACTAGCTGTAGAAACTTCTTTCCCTCGAAAATTTATCTTTCCCTTTTTAAGCTGAGCGTAATTTACTTCCCCTATAATTTTTTCTCTTCCCAAAGGATAATCCTCACTATAATCTACTATTGGTGCCCAGATTTCCTCATCTTTTACAGTAGTATAATAAAGAATTTCTTCATTAAGAATGGGTATAGGGATTCCAATCCCTACGGTTAAATTGACTCCGTATCCGGTAATACTCGTTCCTTTTAACCAATAAGGACTCATCTCTTTCAAATCTCCTATCACCGCTATACTCCCCGCGCCAGCACAAGGGACACCTCTCTTTGTTCTTTTTACGCACGGATTATGTTGAGTTCCATTCCAAACTACATACCCTACTCCTCCACCAAGGAAAATCTTTGTCCCCACTCCAATACTTTTATAATAAGGGTCGTTAAGAAGTGGAGAAAGCTGACCAGCACTACAATACATAGCATTACCGAGGTGGGGTTGCAATACTCCCATATAAGTATAAATAATTTTCCGGGAAAGATTAACAGCTACATTATAATTTTGATATGCATTCCGCGGGTTAAATAAAACAGCTTCATTAATATCTTTTATATTAATCCAGGTCTCCAGCTTTTTCCGAGGATAGCAATCAGTAGCATAACTTAAAGCAGTAAATTTTAAGTCTTTTCCAGCTACCAGATCTTCAATAACATGACCACCTCCATACTTAAACTCACCCGGATATACTTTGTTTCGAGGATCTTCCTCGGGAAGAGCAGTAGCTCCTATATAGATATCCACCGCCGCTAAACCTGTATAAACAGGAACATCGTTAAGATAAGCTTTACCTCCGCCCAATTTTATCCTCGGTTTAGAATGTCCAAGATTAAGGTAAGCACCTGAGGAACACATAGGTCCAAAGGTAGCTGTAGTTACTACATCTACCTTTTTCGCAGCCCTCTCTATCCCCTCTTTTTCCGCAATGTCAATAATCTCCTCTGCGGTAACTACTATTACTTCTCCTTTCTTTATCTTTTCGTTGATTTCTGATATTGTTTTAGCCATTACCACCTCATTTTAATCTTTACGCCCTTAAAATCTTTCTGGAATTCTTAGAAAGATAAAAAATAGAGGAGCGAAAATCTACTTAATATTAGCGCTCCCGGTAAATCTTGTCAAGGGTGTGTACCCCTTGCAACCCCAGTTAGTTGACAAAATTCATAATTTATATATTTTCTAAAAGAAAATGGTAAACTCAAAAATTAAGAAAGGAAGGAGGCAAAGATGAGAAAAGAGAGTCTCGAATTTTTAAGAAAGTTAGTAGAAAATCCCAGCCCTTCCGGTTTTGAGCAATCTGCACAAAGAATAATTAAAAAAGAGATGGAAAAATTTGCTGATGAGGTAAAAAGCGATCTTCATGGAAATGTTATCGGAATTAAGAATCCCCGGGGTAGGCCTCGTTTAATGTTAGCCGGACATTGTGATGAAATAGGATTTATGGTTAAATATATTGATGAACATGGATTTATCTTTTTTTCTACTATCGGGGGAATAGATAGCCATATTGTGCCTGGACAGCGAGTACAAATCCATAGCAAGAAGGGATCCATTCTGGGAGTAGTGGGGAGAAAACCTATTCATGTTATGGAGGAAGAAGAAAAGAAGAGAGTAGCTAAGATTTCTGAGCAATGGATCGATATAGGAGTAGATAGTAAAAAAGAAGCAGAAAAATTAATCTCCATTGGGGACGCAATTACATTCTCCGGAAGAATGGAAAGACTTGGAGAAAATTTAGCCGTATCTCGAGGATTTGATGATAAAATAGGAAGCTTTGTAGTTTGCGAAGTTCTAAAGAATATTGCCCACGAATCTCCTCAAGCTGCTATCTTTGCTACTTCTACTGTCCAGGAAGAAATTGGTCTTAGAGGAGCAAAAACATCGGCATACAGAATTAATCCTGATGTAGGCATAGCCGTAGATGTAGATATAGCTACTGACTTTCCGGGAATGGAGAAGAAAAAGACAGGAGAAATCTCTCTGGGCAAAGGAGTAATTCTCCATAAAGGAGCGAATATCAATCCGAAAGTGGGAGAATTACTCATTCAAATTGCTGAAGAAGAGAATATCCTCTATCAACTTAAAGGCTCACCCGGGGGCACAGGAACCGATGCCAATGTAATTCAGCTTACTCGAGCCGGAGTAGCCACTGGACTGGTATCTATCCCGGCACGCTATATTCATACACCTGTTGAAGTCATCTCTTTAAAAGATTTAGAAAATACTATCCAATTACTAACTATTTTTGCGCTGAGAATAAAATCAGAGATGAATTTTATTCCCTGGTAGAAAATTTCAGATATTTCTTCTCCCTAGCTAATAATAAATCATTTCCGGAGAACTTCAGCTATAAACTTTAAATTTCATAAAGTAAAAGAAAGAGAAAATTGTTGAGTATGAGCAAGGGACTCATTATAAGAAAAAGCATAATCTAACTTTATCCCTTTTATCCCTTCACTCTCTTTTTTCATAGGAATATTAAGACCTATTCCCCCTGAGAAATTCAGTTCTGAGAGTTCCTGAAATATTCTTCTTACCCCCAGACGAAGAGAGAGATTATCACTTATCCGCCACTCTCCCCCTATGTGTATCTCTTCAAGAATACTCTCTTTAGAAAGATCAAAATCAATAGCAAGAATAAGAGAAGGATTAAAAGTGTAAGCTACACCCAGTTTTAAATTAAAAGGAAAAAACTCATTTCTTCCCGTGCTCCAATTTATTTGAGAAAAAACATTTTGAAAATTACCTCCCCAGGAAATTTTTCTTCCGTGGATTAAAAACCCGATATCCAGAGCGTATCCTTTAGCTTCCTCTTCCTCAACAGTTTCTCTTAAGTATTTCAAATTAGCTCCCCAGGCACTAAACGCTTCTCCAGGAGAGAGGTTACGGGGAGAAAAAAATTGCCCATAAGAATAGTAAAAGAGATCAAAGTTCCATCTTTCTGGCTCCAAATTTGCTAAAAGATGGGACCAGCCAATTCCTCCTGCTCCCATACCACTTTCAGGTTCAACAAAAGACAAAATACTCTGCGTTAAAAGACCCATTCCGTACCAATCGGTAAACATTACTCCTACTTCTTTATCTTTGAGTTGAAGAAGGCCTGCAGGATTAAAGTAGCAAGCACCATAATCATCAGCAATTGCCACAAACGCCCCTCCCATCCCTTTTGCTCGGGTATGAGTAATAAGGGTAACAAATTCGCTTTCTTGAACATTGAGAAAATCAGCAGGCGCTCGGACTGAAGAGAAAATCAACATTCCTATAAATAATAAAACCATCAATCTCAATTTTTTCTTAATTTTTTTCACCTCCATCTTCGTAGACTTTTTCCAGAAACTAAAATTCTAATTCCTTTTTATATTCTCTTAGTAATTCCTCGTAATCTTCAGTGAGTCTTTCTAAAACTTCAAGCCATCTCTTTTTAAATTCAGGCTGATTTTCTATTTCTATACTAAATCCCATCTCCTCTAATGTCTCTCTCGCCTCTCTAAGAGATAATTCTACCTCTGCTTTTACCTTCTCATACTGTTTCTCTCTCTCTTTTTCAAAAATATTAAAAAGATTCTCTATCTTTCTACAAATCTTTTCTGTCTTTTTCTTATCCTTCCCTAAAAGAAGAATTCCTTTTATCGCCCTCTCATTTTCTCTCTTTATTCCTTCACTTTTTGGAAGAGTCAATTTCATCCGGAGAAGAGATAATGCTCCTTCTCTTACACATTCCTTAACTTCTCCCTGATATTCTTCGAAAGCTCTCTTTAGATTAAAACTCTCTTCTCTTAGATACTTTCCGACAATCTCTTTCCCCTTAGAAATATAACTAATCCTCTCCAATTCTTTCGGGGAAATTTTTATTTTCTGAGCTCTTTCTAGAGCTACCTCTAAAGCTGTTTTTATCTTTTTTTTCTCTCTTTCCATAAATTCTCTTCTTAAATAAACTTTTTTTTAAAGATAATACTTCCCGTAACTAAAGCTGGATTTCCCTCATATGTCCTTCAAAAAGAAAATCCTCTCCTACTTTCCGTAGAGAATCTATCCTTACCCAGGGACTTTCTTTTAGAGAGTTTATTCCCTTTCCTTCTACCCAACTAAGACTTTTTCTTCCTCCTATTATCCGCGGCGAAAGAAAGAGAGAGAGCCTATCCACCAGTCTTTTCTCAAAAAAAGAAGCAATCACTTCTCCTCCGCCTTCTACTAAAAGATTCATTACTTCCAATTCTCCTAATTTTTTCAATACTTCTAAAAGGTTTACTCTCTTTTCTTCCTCTTTTACTACTACTATTTTAACCCCTCGGTTATTCAGCTCTTCTATCTTTTGTTTTTCGGCTCTCTGAGTAGTAAAGATAAAAGTATCAGCTTTATCCTGGTCTTTCAAAACCCGAGCTTCAAGAGGAATTCTTAACTTACTATCAAGCACAATTCGCAGAAAATGTTTCCGAGAAGAAGGAAGTAGAGAAGGATTATCCTTAATGACAGTATTTATTCCTACCAAAACAGCATCCGCTTTATCTCTGAGACGATGAGCAAAGTCACGAGATTTACTACCGGTTATCCATTTTGATTCCCCCAGATGAGTAGCAATTTTTCCATCCAGGCTAGCCGCTACCTTTACAGTTACCAAAGGAATCCTCTTCTTCATAAACTTAAGAAAAGCCTCATTTAATTCCTTAGCTTCCTTTTCACAAACTCCTACGTCCACTTCTATCCCTGCCCTTCTTAATTCTTCTACTCCCTTTCCCGAAACTAAAGGATTGGGGTCTAAAGTAGCTATCACTACTCTTCGAATACCACTTTTAATTATTCTGGTTGTACAGGGGGGTGTCTTCCCATAATGACAACATGGTTCCAGAGTAACATAGAGAGTAGCTCCCTTCGTCTTATTTTCCGCCTTTTTAATAACTTCCACTTCAGCGTGAGGTCCCCCAAAATATCGATGAAAACCTTGAGCAATCATTTCTCCATTATTGGTGAGTACTGCTCCAACCATAGGATTAGGAGAAACTTTTCCTTCTCCTTTTTTAGCTATCTTTAAGGCTAACTTCATCCATTTCTTGTCCATAAAATTAGTCCCTTCTTAAATTATAAAAAACTGAATCTCTACCCGGAAATTTCTAATTTTTTGAGACGATTCTCCAGATTAATATATTTATTTTCTAAAATAGTCAATCGACGATCTAATTCTGCATAAGAAAACTTTATAGCTGAAAGAATTTCTTGATGAGCCTTTTCATTCTCTTCACGGAGACCATTTATCTCCTGATAAAGTTGTTGATGAGCCTTTTCATTCTCTTCACGCATCTGTTGGTGAGCTTTTTCATTCTCTTCGCGCATCTGTTGATGAGCCTTTTCATTCTCTTCGCGCATCTGTTGGTGAGCTTTTTCATTCTCTTCGCGGAGACTATTTATCTCCTGATAAAGTTGTTGATGAGCCTTTTCATTCTCTTCACGCATCTGTTGATGAGCCTTTTCATTCTCCCTGCTAAGATCTCTAACAGCACGCCACATCTCTTCACGCATCTGTTGGTGAGCTTTTTCATTCTCTTCGTGAAGCTCATCTATTTTCCTATTTAATATAATATGACCTTCGGCTATTAGTTTAATATCGCTTCTTAAACTCTCTACTACCACATCAAAATGTCTTTTTATCTCTTCTATTACTTTGGAATCCATTATATTTCTCCCTCTTTACTTAAGAAAAGCATTTACACTAATGCATTTTCAACCAATAACTCCGCAATTTGAACAGCGTTTAAAGCCGCTCCCTTCCGCAAATTATCAGCTACAATCCAGAGGTTTATCCCTCTATCTATAGAAATATCTTCCCTTATTCTACCTACGAAAACCTCATCTCTTCCTGCGCACATTAAAGGAAGAGGATAAACATTATCCCCAGGATTATCCTTCACTACCACTCCTGGAGAATTTGAAAGAATTTCTCTTAATTTCTCTATCTCTATCTTTTTCTCTGTTTCCAGAGTGACTGCTTCCGAATGAGAATTAAAAACAGGCACACGAACACAGGTTGCTGAGATATTTATTCTTTCATCTTCCATAATTTTTCGGGTCTCATTAACTAATTTCCACTCTTCTTCAGTATAGTCATAAGAAGAAAATTCTCCTATATGAGGAAGAAGATTAAAAGCTATTTGATAAGGATAAACTTGTCGGGTAATCTTTTCTCCTGATATCCATTGATGAACCTGCCTCTTTAATTCCTCTATAGCTTCCCTTCCTGTTCCTGAAACTGCTTGATAAGTAGAAACAATTACCCGCTTAATTCGAGTAAATTTATGGAGAGGATTAAGCACTACTACGAGTTGAATAGTGGAACAATTAGGATTAGCAATAATCCCCTTGTGGGTTTTTAACCTTTCAGGATTTACTTCAGGAACTACTAAAGGGACATTTCCATCCATCCGAAAAGCACTACTATTATCTATTACTACTGCTCCTTTACTTACTGCTACCGGAGAAAATTCTCGAGAAATAGAAGCACCCGCTGAAAATAAGGATATTTCTACCCCTTCAAATGAAGAAGAACTTAATTTCTCCACTTTCAATACTTCCTCATTAAATCTTAACTTTTTTCCTTCTGACCTTTCTGAAGCTAAGAGTCGCAGGTTTCTCACAGGAAAATCTCTTTCTGCCAGTATCTTCACCATTTCCTCTCCTACAGCGCCTGTTGCTCCCACAATAGCTACATTATATCCCCTACTCAATCTCTCTCTCCTTATCTAATTGAAATTCCCGGTGAATAGCTTTTGCCGCTTTTCTTCCCTCTCTTCTCTTTACCACACAGGAAATCTTTATTTCGGAGGTACTAATCATATCAATGTTTATCTTCTCTTTTCCCAAACAGGTAAACATTCTTGCAGCAACTCCGGGATGAGAACGCATTCCTGCTCCGATTAAAGATACCTTGGATATATCTCTCTCATAAATTACTTCTTTAATTTTGATTCTATGTTTTACCTCTTCCATAATTTTCTCAACTTTTTTTAATTCATCTTCCATCACTGTAAAAGAAATATTACTCTCTCCCTGAATACTACTGCTTTGCACAATCATATCTACATTAATTCCTCCCTCAGCTAACTTTGTAAAAATAAATCCAGCTACTCCTGGCTCATCCCTCACTCCCCTGATAGCTATTTTTGCTTCTTTCTCATTAAGCACCACTCCTGAAGCTACAAATTCTTCTATAAATTCTTTCTTAGCCAATTCTCGTCCCCTCCTCTTCGCTAAAACTTGAACAAATATATAAAGGAATCCGATATTTACTGGCTATCTCTACTGCTCGGGAATGAATAACTTTTGCGCCCGAACCAGCTAACTCTAACATCTCTTCATAAGAGATATGTTTAAGCTTCCTTGCCTCGGGAATTATGGAAGGGTCTGCGGTATATACTCCTTTTACATCTGTATAAATTTCACATAAGTCTGCCTTTAAAGCAGCAGCTACCGCTACAGCGGTAATATCTGAACCTCCTCTTCCGAGTGTAGTAATAGCATCTTCCGGAGTCACCCCCTGAAATCCAGCCATAACCACAATCTTTCCCCGGTCAAGTTCTTCGGAAACTCTTTTAACCTCAATTCTCTGAATATGAGCCTTAGTATGGAGTGTATCCGTAATAATCCCCACCTGGGAACCTGTAAAAGCTATGGATTTCTCTCCTAAGGAACACAAGGAAATGCTCAATAGAGCTGAAGAGATAACTTCTCCACTGGATAAAAGCATGTCCAATTCTCTTTCCGGAGGATTAGGGTTCAACTGAAGAGCGAGCTTTAATAACTTATCAGTAGTCTTCCCCATAGCAGAAACTACAACTACTAACTTTTCCCACCTTTTTTTTGCACGAATTATTCTTTTAGTCACCTCTTTAATTCTCTGAGGAGAAGAAAGAGAACTTCCTCCATATTTTTGCACCACTAAAGACAACTTTTTTCCCTCCTTAATTGTCTAAGTACATAACTCCTGATTTCTTGAGGTGAGGGAAGAGTTCTTACTATCTTTCCTCCCTTTATGAGAGGTTCAAGCAAAGGAACAAAATATCCTCCGCATATGCATTTTTCCTTCTTTTCTCCTTCAGGAAGAATGCAAGTTGCACCACAGGAAAAACACCGCCAGACTTGCTTTTTCCCTGCACATTTTCCTCTCTTAGCAAACGGCCTCCCCTCAATTTCTACTATATCCAGGGAAAAGTCTATAATAGGAGCATTACTTATGTAAGTCCCTACCCCAAAAGCATCACTCAATGGACTTAGCCTTCGAATATTCTCCTCATCCATCCCTCCAGAGACAAAGAGTTTTATCTCTTTAAATCCATGGAGATCGAGTTCCCACCTTACTTCCTTTAAAATCTCCAGAAAATCACCCCGACGAGAAGAAGGAGTATCTAATCTTACAGCAAAAAGATTTTTCCCTAAGATTTTCGCTACCCGCAGGGCTTCGAACTTCTCATCCCCTAAGGTATCTATCAAAGCTACCCTTTTTATCTTTGCATCCATAATCTTATGAAAGATTTCTACACTTTTCAAGGTATCTCCACTTAAGAGTACTAAAGCATGAGGAATTGTTCCTACAGGTTCTTCTCCCATCTCCTTAGCACTCTTTCCTACAGCCACTCCATCACATCCTCCTATAAAAGAAGCCCTGTCTATCATAAGAGTTATCCCGGGATGCATTCTCCTTGCTCCAAAATGATAAACGAGTCTATCACCCGCTGCTTTCTTGCAACGAGCTGCTCGCGTAGCTATTCCTGAAGCCTGACAAAGAAAACCAAGAAGAGAAGTCTCATACCTGGCAAATTCACCATAATTTCCTTCTATGCTCAAGACCGGTTCTTCAGGATGAAGAAAAGTACCCTCAGGCATACTTTGAACATCAATCTTTAATCCTTCCAACAAATAGGCTACTTCGTCCACTCCTGACAATACTGCCCATTTATAATCTTGGGGAAGAACCCGTGCTCTTACCTCTGCCACTACTCGTTTATCTAAACCTTCTTCTTTAATAATCTTCTCCGTTCTTTCAAAATAAACATCGGTAATCTTCCCTTCCTTAATATCTTGAAAATCAGAAATGTGGAACATCATTATCCTCTTTTATCAAAAAGATGACAGGCTACATAATGATTATCATCTACATTTATTAAAGATGGTTCTTCTTCTCGACATTTCTTCATCGCGTAAGGACATCTCGGATGAAACCGGCATCCCGAAGGAGGATTTGCCGGTGAAGGAACTTCTCCTTTAAGAATCAATCTTTTTTTCTTTATTTCTGGATCAGGAATAGGAATAGAAGAAAAAAGAGCCCGGGTATAAGGATGAAGACTCTTTTTAAATAATTCTTTAGTTGAAGCTACCTCCACCAACTTCCCTAAATACATAACCCCCACACGCTCACTTATATGTTTTACTACTAATAGATGATGGGTAATAAAAAGATAGGTTAAATTAAAATTATCCTGCAAATTGCTAAGCAAATTAAGTATCTGAGCCTGCACGGAAACATCCAGAGCTGAAGTAGGCTCATCAAGAATCACAAAATCAGGATTTGTAGCCAGGGCCCTGGCGATAGCAACCCTTTGTCTTTGTCCCCCGCTAAACTCGTGAGGATAACGAAAAAGATGATCTCTGGTGAGTCCCACATAACTCAAAAGCTCTTCCACTCTATCTCTTAAAGCTCTTCCTCTCATAAGTTTATGAACTTTTATAGGTTCGGCTACGATATCCTTTATCAACATTCTTGGATTCAATGATGAAGAAGGGTCCTGGAAAACTATTTGCATTCTTCTCCTTATATCCTTTAACCTCCTTCCTTTAAAAGTAGAAAGATCATACTCTTTTTTAACTCTTTCAAATTTACGAGAATCCATTTCTTTCATTTTTTTTCTTACTTTTTTGGGGATATCAAAATAAATACTTCCTGAAGTTATTTCTAACAACCGAAGGATAACTTTGGCTAAGGTCGTTTTTCCACAGCCGGATTCACCCACCAGGCCAAAACATTCATTTTTCCTCACTTTAAGATCTACTCCATCTACTGCCTTTACTTCCCCTATTTTTTTTCTCAAAACGCCCCCCAGAATAGGATAATACTTCCTTAATCCTTTTACTTCTAACAAAGTATCCATTTTTACCTCGAGATATTTGAGGAGGGACAATCAACGCTAAAGCTACTCCCCCTTTTCTGCCACCTTATTTGATAGCTTATCCAAAGAAATTATTGAAATTCCTCTATATACTCAGAGTTATTAGTTCACCTTCCTAGTTTTTAGTAAAAAAACAGTGAATGAACCCATAGCAAAAACTAAGAATCAGGAACTAACCCCTTAGAAAATTATGACAGCTTACCCAATGATTATCTTCCACTTCTACCATATCTGGTTTTACCCGTGCGCAAATTTCCGTAGCATAGTCACACCGGGGATGGAATCTACAACCTTCTGGTGGACTTATTAGATTAGGAACATTCCCCCTTATACTCTCCAATTTTTTCTCCTCCAAAGTAGGAACAGAATTCATTAGAGCCTTTGTATAAGGATGAGAGGGGTTCTTAAATATCTTTCTTACTTCTGCTAATTCACAAATATTCCCGGCATACATTACAGCTACATAGTCACACAACTCGGCTACTACTCCCAAATCATGAGTAATAAAAAGGATAGATAACCCTAAATTTTCTTTTAACCTCCGGATAAGGTCTAAAATTTGAGCCTGAATAGTTACATCCAGATTAGAAGTCGGTTCATCAGCTATTAATAGTCGAGGATTACAGGCAAGAGCAATAGCAATTACTATGCGCTGTTGCATGCCTCCGCTAAGTTCATGGGGATATCTTTCCATTATTCTTTGAGGATCAGGAACTCCCAACTTAGTAAGAATATCAACTACTCTCCTGGAAACTTCTTTTTTAAGCCAAACCTTATATCTATTAATTAAAGGGAGAAGAGAGATAAATCTTATCCTCAGAGACTTAGAATTTTCCAGCATTTTTTTATAAATTCTCTTATGAAAACGATAAACAAAATTCTTAAGAAAGAAGTTATCCTCTCTCATATTTTTTTCAATTTCTTCAATAATCGCTTTATATAACTCTCTTTTCTGATGAAGAAGAAAACTTTCTGAAATCTGTTCTCCTACAGAATAAACAGGATTTAAAGCTGAACTCGCTTCCTGGAAAATCATAGAAATTTCATTTCCCCTCACCCTTCTCAAGAAAACCTCATCTTTACTTAAAAGATCTACAGATAATTCTCCTTTATACCAGAAAAGAACCTTTCCACTCTCTATTTTTCCCGGAGGCAAAATAAGCCTTAAAATAGAAAGGGCAGTGACACTCTTTCCGCAACCTGTTTCTCCTACTATTCCCAATGTTTTTCCTTCTTTAACATCCAGGTCTATTCCATCCAGGGCCCTCACAATTCCCTCATAAGTATAAAAGTTTGTCTTTAAATTTTGAACTTTCAATAATTCTCTCATCTTCTCCTCAGTCTCGGATCCAAAATATCTCTAAAAGCATCGCCCAGGAGATTCCAACCCAAAACAAAAAAGAGAATAAAAAGTCCGGGTATGGTGATAGTATACCAATAGGCTAAAGGGTTATCCGGAGGGCCTACAATCCAGTTTCTGGCAAAACTGGTCATCTGTCCCCAGTCTGCATAGCCTACAGGTGCGCCTAATCCCAGAAAACTTAATGCTGCTGCCGTAAGAACCATTGCTCCTATATCCAGAGAAGCCATTATGAGAAGAGGATAAATGGCATTGGGAAGAACATGTCTGAAAATAATTCTTAAATTAGAACATCCCACCGCCCTTGCTGCCTCTACATAATCTTCCTCTCGAACAGAGAGAATATCTCCTCGCACTAACCGAGCGTAACTTGGCCATCCAACAATAATTAAAGCCTTCATTACATTATCTAAACTGCGTCCCAGGGCAGATACTAAAGCCATAGCTAAAACCAGTGTGGGTAGAGACATAAAAGTATCTACAATTCTCATAATTACCTCATCGACCACTCCTCCGTAATATCCAGAGATACTCCCCAAAATTATTCCGATAACTAAAATACTTCCTACTACCGTAAGTCCTACCCGAAAAGCTGTGCGTGTTCCCCAGATTACTCCATAATAGATATCATATTGACCTTCAGTAGTTCCAAAAGGATGCTCTGGAGAAGGTGGGCGAGGAATAGCGCTATATCCATCTCGGGGAATACGATAAGGATTATGGGGATATTTTGGAGGTGCAAGCTGAGGAGCAAATATAGCTATTCCCAGAAAAAAAATAATTAAAGTTAAACCCATCAAAGATAAGGGACTTTTTTTAAAGCGATTAAAGGAAAATTTAATTTCTTTTATTCGAGGAAGTAGCTCTTCTTTAAATTCACTTCTTTTCCTATTAGTAATACTCACTTTCATTAATTTTACCCTAATCTTATCCGAGGATCAATATAAGCGTACAAAAGGTCGATTACAAGATTGGTAAGAACAAAAAGAACTCCGTTAAAAAGAACCGCTCCTAAAATAGCAGGAATGTCCAGTTGAACGGCTGCTCGCCACCACCACCATCCCAGTCCTTTACGATTAAATATAGTTTCAGTAATAACTACCCCATTCATTAAACCGGCAAAAAGGTAACCGGAAACAGTAATTACCGGAATCATAGCGTTTCTCCGGACGTGTTTTTTAATAACTGTCTTCTCATCCGCTCCTTTTGCTCTGGCAGTAATCACATAACCTCTACCCAGAACTTCTAACATACTTGAGCGCATAATTCTCATTACTAAAGCGCATTGAACCACCGTTAAAGTAATTACCGGGAGAACTAAATGTCTGAGAGCGTCTACAAAAATCCACCATTCTCTATTTAAGAGAGCATCGATGGTATTAATCCGGGTAAACCTCATAAAATCTTTGGAATTAACATATAAACTGGAATTTAGCCCCAGGGATTCAGGAGGAAAAAGTCCTTTGAAATATCCATAAAAAATCATTAAAAGTAATAGTCCAAACCAGAAAGTAGGAAGGGACCAGCCAATAATAGCTATTGCTCGGGTAATATGGTCAACGGATTTATCCTGATGTACCGCCGCTGTACTTCCTAAATAGATGCCTATCAAAATAATAAAAGGAGCAGAGAAGAGACTAAGTTCCACCGTATTAGGAAGAAAATAAAAAAAGGCTTCCAGCACCGGTCTTGAAGCTGTTTTTGACCATCCCAGATTCCCTTTCAAAACTTCTTTTATCCAGGAAAAGTACTGCATATAAATAGGAGCATCCAGGTGATGCTTCCTAATTACTCCCTGAATATCTCTCAATTGCCTAACATCAGTAATAAAAGTAGCCGCTCTTTGTTCAGGACTGAACAAAGAAAGAATCGCAAAGATAATAATACTTACTCCAAATAATACCGGAATAACTAATAAAACTCTTCTAATAATATAACTTTTCATCTTTCAAAATCTTAAGGACTTCTCTCTTAAAGCAATATTTATTCTCTTTTTGTTCTTTCTGAAAAAAAGGAAGACTTTAATCTCCTCATTCTACGCTTATTCTAAGAAGATTAAAATATACACCTTTTAAGATGAGGCGGGCCTCTTAGTCCCGCCTCATCTACTTTTCCTCCTCTTTCTTAACAACGAGAAATCTATCCCTTGGAAAGAGAATAGAAATATCCTCCTAAACCTGCATTAGGAAGAATAGGATTATAGTACCATCCTTTTACCCAATCTCTCTCATAGTGGCGACCAAGCGGCTGATGAAGACCAACTCCGGGAACATCTATATAATAAATCATCTGGAGCTGATCGTAGTATCTTTTTCTTATGGTGGGATTAACTTCCTCTATTCCCCTCTTTATCAATCCATCCACAATGGGATTACGGTAACTTTGCCATTTAGAAAAAGTTCCCTCACTATGCATATAGGGATAAACAAAGTTATGAGGATCAGGATAATCTGCCAGCCAGCCAATAATAAACAGGGTTAATTTACCGGTAACAATATCTCTCACATAATCTGCCCACTCTACTGGTCTTATTTCTATCCTGAATTTGGGATTAAGAGCTTCTATATTGTCTCTAAAGATACTGGCTGCTGTTTGTCTCTGTACATTTCCGCTATTATAAAGAATGGTTAGTTTAAACCCTTTTTTCCAGAGTTCTCCGCCCCAGGCTTTTTTGAAATGTTCTTCAGCCTTCTTAGGATCGTAATAATAAACTTCCTGCTCAGGATTATAAAATGGTAATCCTTTGATTATGGGTCCTGTAGGCTGGATAGCTTCTCCCATCCAGGCATCCTTAAGATAAGTCTCATAGTCAAAAGAATAAGCGAAGCCAAGGCGCACATCTTTATCAGAGAAGAAATCAGGAGGAATTCCCTTTCCATCAAGCTTTCCACTCCCAATATAAGGATTCCCCTCAGGATTTATCTTAAAGTTAAAAAAAGCAGAACCCTGAGAAAGAGAAGGAAGATCTTTATAAACTCTTATTCCTTCTACTCCTTCCAGCTCTTTTATATACTGGCGGGGAACATATATCGTATCGGCATCTCCAGCCAGAAACATAAGCTTTCGGGTAGTCCATTCATCCACTATCTTTATAATTACTCTTTTAAGCTTTGCCGGTTCTCTCCAATAATCATCATTTCTCACAAATACTATTTCTACTCCCGGATCCCATCTCTCCAGTTTAAACGGACCTGTTCCACAAGCTATCTTATGAAGAGTCTCCTTTCCGGGGGCAGGATTATTATATTCTTTCCAGGTATCCTTTGTTCCCGGCCAACCTCCATTCTCCACCACAAACTTTTTATTAACCACCGAAGCCCAGGTATTTGCCAGAATGGAAAGGAAAGGAGGATAAGGTTTCTTTAAATGGAAGACAACACTATCACCTTTAACTTCTACAGCTTTATCTATATCTTCAAATTTAATAACAATATTACCCTCCGCATCGCGGGAGCCAGAAATACCCAGCAAGGGTTCATAAAGCATCCATACTGGCCCTCCATCTCTATCCTGAACCATCGCTCTTTCAATAGAATATTCAACATCTTCCGGTGTCAAAGGTTCCCCATTATGAAACTTTACTCCTTTTCTTATAGGAAAAGTATAAGTTAAGCCATCCGGGGAAATTAATCCATTCTCTACACTGGGGACTTGGGTAGCTAACAGAGGAACAAAACTATCCGTTCTCTCTCCCTTCCAGAAAATAAGAGTCTCACATATAGTTTGAATAGCTTCGCCACTGGCGGTATCATAAGCCCAGGCGGGGTCAAGCGAATCTATTGTCCCTATTGTCGCCTCAACAAAAGTATCTGGATTTTTTACTTCCCCTGCCAAAGCAAAAAAAGATAAACCAACCATCAATATCCCTATTACTCCTGTTATAAGTCCCTTCTTCACTTTTTAGCCTCCTTATAATTTAAATTTGATTTTAAAAAACCTTCACCCCCTTCCTTTCTCTCATTTTTATATCGATAATAAAGGTTATGACTATGCTTATTATATAAATCTCTTCCTTAAAGTCAATCCTTTCAACTAAGCTTCTTCTTAATTACATTTAAAAAAGTCGTGCTTTTATCTCCAGGATAAATTTCTCTGGAGGGAGATGATAATCTTTCAACACCTCATAGTTGTTACGTTGCCATTCTATACTACATTTTACATCTTTTCCTAAATTTTTCGAAATCCTTAATTTCTCTTTCCAGCCCGAAGGAAGAACTTCCATAGTATCTTCCCGGTAATACCTCTCCCCTATAGTCTCTCCCCCAACCTCAATCTTCCAATCATCATTTTCCCATCTTAACCAGAGTTCCCCCTTAGTTTGAGGATATCCTGGAACTACTCTTTCGGGAATTCCCACTCCCTCTTCAGTATTCCTTATCTTCTGGTAGGTATAAATAATCTCTTGCTGAAAATTATCATTAAAACAATGCCAGAATTTAGCTCTCCCACCCTGCAAAAGTATCTTTCTATCAAGGGGTTTAATTAAAAAATCCTCTTCATTCCAGATAATATCCCTTCCTTCTCTTAAAAATCCCTCAAGGGAAAGATTCATACGCGGAGAAAATTCATAATTCCAGCTTATCCTGTAATCCCATAAGTCTCGAGGAGTGAGCAAAAACTCCTCTTCTGTATTGATAAGAGTATAATCATTGTCTAAATAAAGTTTCTCGCAATCAGGCAAGAAATACATCCTTTCTCCGGTTATCTGAATCCGCATCTGGGGATTAATTAGATAAAGTATTTTAAAATAAGGTAAAAATTGAGCTTCTTCATCTTCTACCCATTTTACTCCTGTGCGCACAGTTAAAACTAAATTCTTTTTTTGGCTAAAAGTAAGACCATCGCCTCTTAACCAGAAATGAGTCTGCGTAGAATTACTATTCAAACTTTCCCGATTAAAATTGAGTCCAATGCTTAAAGAAGTTCCTTTTACCCTGAGCTTTGCGCTCGTTCTTAAGAAACTTCCTTCCCATTCCTCATCTTTATAAGGATAACTTATCCGAAAGTTTCCTATTTCTCCTTCTATAAGGAAATTTTCTAATTTTTGTCCTCCTGTTATCCTGAGTTTTTCTTTATCTATCTCTTTTTGCTCAGATAAACCGATTTTTTCCCGAGATTTTTCCAGCTCCAGGTAGCTCTTCTTTTTCTTTGGAAGATTCCAGGAAGAGTTAATGACCACTCCATCAGTATCCTTATCTAAAATCTCTCCTCTATACTTAATCTCAAAAGGAAGATAATCCCGATGGAAACTAAGAAAATAACTAAATTCTTTTAGACTCCTTCCGTAATTTAACTGATAAGAGAAACTTTCTTGAGTAGCCAAATAAGTATAGAGATGAAGATAAGGAAAAGAGGATTTTTCTTTTGTAACAGGGAAAATCTTCTCTCCCAGAGAAACTTGAGGAGAAGGAAAACTTAACTTTTTCTCTGAAGGAGAAGGATAAACAGTCTCTTTTTCCTCTCTTTGGGGAAGAGAGATAAATCTTTCCCCGGTAAAATTATAGGATAAAGAAGGAATTTGAGGAGAAATATGGGGTAGAGGAGAAGGAGCTCTACTTTTCAGAGAAGGTAAAGGTCTCTTCTCTTTCTCTACTAAATCTATCTTCTCTTTCTCTAAAGGAGGAGGAGTCTTCTCTCCTAAAGAAGGAGAAAGAGAAGGAAGAGTTAACTTTTTCTCAGGTAAATATGTTCTTGAGGCTATTCCTGTAGTCTTTTTTCTTATTATTTCCAGATAAGATTTATCTTTTCCCTTCACTATTATAGTAGGGAGTTCTGTAGGAAGAGGCTCCTCCTGAGTCCAACCACTTGTAGATAAAATAAAAAGAAGTATTCCTCCCAAAACTATCTTTTTCATTTATCTTGTCACCTCCTTTAACTTCTCGAGCCTTTTCTCAACTTCGCTTCTCTGCTCCTGACTAACTTCTTTCTCCTGAAGAATTTTTTGATAAATCTTTTTTGCCTCTTCTACATTCCCCAGAGCTTCATAACATAATCCTCCTCGCAGATATGCCTCTATCTTCTTCTCTCCATATTGAGGATAAAGAATAGGAATTCTTAAATATTCTACTAAAGCCTTCTTAAAATCTTTCTCTTCGAAATAAGAATCTCCTATGCCAAAATAAGCCTCTACAGAAAGTTTGGTATCTTCGCTGGTCTCCACTACCTTATTGTAGAACTTTCGAGCCTGAGAGAATTCCCTCTCCTTAAACAGAGTATTAGCCAGCCCAAAATAAGCCAGAGGAAGAAAATCACTCTCTTCAGGATACTTTTCCACAAATTCTGTAAAAGATTCCCTCGCTTTTTTCCATTCTCTCAGATTCTCCCAAGAGGAAGCTTTATAATAAAGTGAGCGAACCAGAATATCCTTAGTTTGCGCTGTTTGGAGTGCTTTTTCGTAGCAGGAAAGAGCTTCCCGAAATTTTTCTTGCTTAAAAAGAGACATCCCCCACCGATAATAAACTTCTCCCCTTAAAGAATCATAAGGGAATTTTTTAATAAATTGGGCATAAAATGAAGCAGCATTGGAAAAGTCTTTCAATTTATAAAAAGAATAACCTATCCAGTAATAAGCAGAAGGGAGTTCTGAGCTCCGGGGAAAATCCTCTATTAATTTCTCAAATTCATCTATTGCTCTCTGATAATTACCTTTTTGTAAAAAATGATAAGCTATTTTCAAATGCGCTTTCTCTGCCTCTTCAGAAACAGGATATTTCTCTATTAGTTGCTTAAAAGTCTTCAAATAATCATCCTCTTTCTCTAACCGTTGATAACATTCAGCTATCCGATAAAGAAAAAGAGGAGCTAAGCTACTCTCAGAATATTCCAAGACAAGGTTTTGAAAGGCCTGAAGGGCTTTTAGATAATCCTTTTGATTATACCAGCAATTTCCTATCTGGTAACGAGCATTAAGGACCAATTCCTCTTCTTCTGGATACTCTTTTACCACCTTCTGAAAAGCCTTTATAGCTTCGGAAAATTTATCTTGTAAAGAGTAGGTCCAAGCTATCGCATACTGAGCTGAGGGGGCATTAGGATCTTGAGGATAAGAAGAAAGAAACCTTCTATATCCATCCCTGGCTTCTGAATATTTTCCTAATTTATAATAAGAACCGGCAATTTGATAAAGAGCTGTAGGAAAAAGATCAGAAGAAGAATCTATTTTTGAATAAACCTCAATAGCTTCATCGAACCTCTTTAAATTAAAAAGAGAATTTCCCTTTTGCAAGAGAGAATTATCCACCCATTCTGAATCCGGATATTCCTGGATAACTTTGCTAAATTCCTCCAATGCTTTCTCATACTCCTTTTGTTTAAGATAACACCACCCTCTTTCATATTGAGCTCGGGAGGCTAAAGGGTCCTTGGGGAATTCATTGATAATTTTCTCAAAATATTCAAGAGCTTCTTTAAAATAAGAAAGATTAAAATAACACCTTCCTATATAAAAAATAGTTGAGGGAATATATTCTGAGGAAGGAAATTTCTGAAGAAGCTTAAGATAGTAATTTAATGCCTCATTCGATTTATCTTCATCAAAATAGGCACAACCCATCCCATATAATGCGTCATCTACAGACTCGCTCTCAGGGTAATCATTAATTACCTTCTCATAACACTCTCTTGCTTGTTCAAACTTGTTCTGGAAGTAGAGAGAGTCTCCCAGATGAACCCAAGCTTCGGATATCTTTAAACACTCTGGGGAAAAACTGATGTAATCCCGAAAAAATTTCTCTGCTTTCTCGTAATTTCTCTCTCTAAAATACATATAAGCAATACCATAATTTGCCTCACAACGATATTCCTTTTCTTCAGGATTACTTAAAGATTTCTTATAAGCTTTTCTTGCTTCTTCATATCTTCCTAAAGCATATAAAGCTTCTCCTTCCCAATAATATACACCGGCCTTAAGAAAACTTTCTTTAGCTCTCTCAAAATCTTTCAGATAATAATAACAAAATCCTCTTTCTAAATAAGCTTTCTTCAAATTTTTAGAATCCGGGAATTTCTGAATAAACTCAGAATACTCTTTTGCGGCCTCTGAATAATTCTTATCTAAATAGAGAATCCGAGCAATATTATACTGAACTCCAGATATATCTTCAAAATCAGGAAAGTTGTCTTTTAACCTTCTAAAAGATTTTAGAGCCTCTTTATAATTCTGAGAATAAAAAAAAGCATATCCCAGAGAATAAAGAGCAAAGGGAAGACGCTGAGACTGAGGATATTTTTCAATTAATCTTCGATAAGAAGAAATTGCATTAGGGTAATCTTTTACTTGAAGGTGACACTCTCCCATCCAGTAGAGAGCTCTATCTATCAAATTACTCACAGGATAATTTCTGAGTAAAGTATTAAAACTGGAAATTGCTTTTTCATATTCCTCTAAATACCAGAAACTTAACCCCATTAAAAAATAAGCTTTATCGCAATTCTCATCCTCAGGATATTTATCAAGAAAAACTTGAAATTGTTCGCTGGCCAAGCTAAATTTATTCTCCTCAAATAAACCCTGAGCAAAAATGAATTGCTTCTCCGCTTCACTCAACTTTTCAACAGCTCTTGCAGGAGAAAGACATAAGAAAATTAAAATACAAAATACTACTCCCTTTACTATTCTTCTCATTTTTCCCTCCTCATATAGTTCTTATAGCCTGTGTCTATATACACTCTAAAAATATAACTTCTATCTTCACGCTTATTTTATTTAACAAATCCTTTTTGTCAAATTGACAGAAAAGATTTAATTTCATAAAATAGAGAAAAATGAGTAAATTTATTCATCTTCATACTCACAGTGATTATAGCCTTTTAGACGGAGCCTGTTCTATTTCTCAGCTAGTGAATCAGGCTTATAAATTTAATATGCCTGCTCTGAGTCTAACTGACCATGGAAATCTCTTTGGAGCTATAGAGTTTTATCAAAAAGCAAAAAAAAGAGGAATAAAACCTATCATTGGATGTGAGGTTTATATTGCTCCCCAATCCCGATTTAAAAAGAGAAAAGAGGGAAGGAGAGAGAGCTCCTTTCATCTTACTCTTTTAGCTAAGAATAAAGAAGGATACCAGAATCTTATAGAACTGGTAACTTGTGGATTTTTGGAAGGTTTTTATTATAACCCCCGCATCGATAAAGAGATACTTTCCCGCAAAAGCAAAGGATTAATAGCTCTTTCCGGATGTTTAAAAGGAGAAATTCCCTCTTTACTTAAAGAAGGAAAATTTGAAGAGGCAAAGAAAGTAGCTTCCTTTTATCGAGATTTATTTAAAGATGATTTCTATTTAGAGCTCCAGGATGAAGGATTGGATGAGCAGAAAAAAATAAATGAGACTCTCATAGAATTATCTCAAAATCTATCTATTCCGGTAGTAGCTACTAATGATGTTCATTATCTCTACGAAGAGGATGCCCCCGCCCATGATGCTCTTCTCTGTATTCAGACAGGAAAGACTATTGAAGATAAAGAGCGTCTACGTTTCTCTTCTTCAAAATTTTATTTCACTTCTTCCGAAGAAATGGAAAAACTCTTTTCCTATATTCCGGAAGCTCTTTCCAATACCAAGATAATAAGTGATAAATGTAATTTAGAGTTAAGCTTAGGAAAAAAGGTCTATCTTCCTTTATATAAAGCTCCTTCTGGATATAATCTCGATAATTACTTAAAAAAACTTTGTGAAGAGAACCTTCCCAAGCGTTACCCCCAAATTTCCAGGGAGGTAAAAGAGAGGTTAGATGAGGAATTAAGGGTGATTTTCCGGATGGGTTATTCTGGATATTTTCTTATCATCTGGGATCTCATTCGATATGCTAAAGAAAAAGGGATTCTTGTAGGTCCGGGCAGAGGTTCTGTAGCCGGGAGTATAGTAGCTTATCTTTTAGGAATTACTAATGTAGACCCTCTTGCTTACGGACTTCTCTTTGAACGGTTCTTGAATCCTGAAAGAACAGCTATGCCCGACATTGACATAGATATTCAAGATAATCGACGGGGGGAAGTCATTACCTATGTAAGAGAAAAATACGGGAAAGAAAACGTAGCTCAAATTATCACTTTCGGAACTATGGCCGCTCGAGCTGTTGTTCGCGATGTAGGAAGAGTCTTGGGAATTCCTTATGCAAAAGTAGACAGGATTGCCAAGCTTATTCGTTTCAATGCAAAACTAAAAATAGCAGTAGAAGAAAATGAAGAATTAAGAATCCTCATAAATAGTGAGGAAAAGACAAAGACTCTTTTCAAAATTGCTCAGAAAATAGAAGGTCTTACGCGTCATGCCTCTACCCATGCTGCCGGGATAGTAATTGCTCCGGGAAAACTCACCCGATATACTCCCTTATATCGCACTAATAAGAATGAGATAACTACTCAATACGAAATGCATTCCCTGGAAGCTATTGGTTTACTTAAAATGGATTTCCTGGGGCTCAAAACATTAAATGTTATTCAGGATATTCTCCAGACGGTGGAAAAAGAAAAAAAGAAAAAAATTAACCTGGAGAAAATTCCTTTTGATGATAAAAAAACCTATGAGCTCCTTTGCCGGGGAGAAACTATAGGTGTTTTTCAAATAGAAAGCCCAGGAATGCAAGAGTTAGTGAAAAAATTACACCCTGAAAAATTTGAGGAAATTATTGCCCTTCTGGCTCTCTATAGACCTGGACCCTTACATAGCAAAATGATAGACGATTTCATTAATAGAAAAAAGGGGAAAAATAAAGTAGAGTATCTTCATCCCGGGTTAAAATCTATTTTACAGGAAACATACGGAGTAATTCTTTACCAAGAGCAAGTAATGCGTATTGCTAATTTACTGGCGGGTTTTACTTTAGGAGAAGCCGATATTCTTCGCAGGGCTATGGGTAAAAAAGACCCCCAATTAATGGATGAGCAGAGGGAAAAATTTATTCAAGGAGCAAAAAAAAGGGGAATTAACCCTTCGGTAGCCAAAAGAATATTTGAGTTAATGGCTCATTTTGCTGGATATGGTTTTAATAAATCTCATTCAGCAGGATATGCCATTATTTGTTATCAAACAGCTTATCTTAAAGCACACTACCCCTTAGAGTTTATGGCAGCTTTACTCACCTCAGAAAAAGAAAATACTGATAAACTTATTCTTTACTTCAATGAGTGCAAACGAATGGGAATAGAAATACTTCCTCCGGATATAAATTCTTCCTTCTCTCACTTTACTATTACCAAAGATAATAAAATAAGATTTGGACTTTCAGCTATAAAAAATGTAGGGGAGGCGGCGATTTCCTCCCTTCTGGAAGCAAGAGAAAAAGGAGGAAGATTTACTTCCATATTCGACTTTTGTAGACGCGTAGACTTAAAAGTAATAAACAAAAGAGTAATAGAGAGCCTGATTAAGTGTGGAGCTTTTGATTCTCTTCCTGGGTACCGTTCTCAAAACTTAGCAGTTATAGATAGAGCAATAGAAGAAGCCTCTCAAATCCAACAGGATAGAGATAAGGGGCAATTATCGTTTCTGGAAACATTAGAAACAAAAGAAAATGACTCAGTGATAGAGAAATTTCCCCAGATTGAAAAAACTCCAAAATCAAGAGAACTATTATGGGAAAAAGAACTCCTGGGAATATATATGAGCGGGCATCCTCTGCAGAAGTTTGTTCCTATAATTACTCACTTTGCTATCGATTCTATTAAAAAAATAAAAGAGAAGAAAAGGGACGGCAAAATTAAAATAATGGGAACGATAAACAATCTCACTTTTCAAAAAGATAGAAGAGGGAAAACGATGGTCTTCTTTACTCTAGAAGATTTAGAAGCAGAAATAGAAATAATTGTCTTTTCTTCTCTCTATGAAAAATGCAGGGATACTCTGGAAAGAGATAAACTGGTGATCGTAAAAGGGAAATTAGAGCAAAGTGCTCGCTCTTTAAAAGTAATTGCTGAGGAAATACTCTCTTTTTCTAAAATAAAAAAACTCAATTACTACCTTAATATAAAGCTGAAAGAGGTTCATTGGGAAGAAAAAATTTTAAAAAAACTCAAAGAAATCCTCTCTTCTCACAAAGGAAACCACTATCTTTATTTACATCTTCTTGATTCCCGGGGAAAGAGAACAGTGATAAGATCCCGGAGTCTCAGAATAGACTTTTCAAATTCTTTAATTTCCCGGGTAGAAGAACTTTTAGGAAAAGAAACGATACTGCTGAGCGAGGAAGAAAATGGATTTAAAGGTAGAGAAGAGAATTAGTTAAAGAAGAAAGTCAGAAGAAAAGTGTAGAGAATTTATGAAAAGATATATAAATAAAAAAGCAGAGTATGAATATAAGATTCTAGAAAGATGGGAGGCAGGAATTTCCCTTAAAGGGATAGAAGTTAAATCTATTCGCGAGGGAAAGATAAACTTCACTAACAGCTTTATTCGCATAAAAAGAGAAGAGGTATTTCTCTGCAATTTCCATATATCACCCTATTCCAAAGGCAATAAGTCTGACTACGAGCCAAAAAGAGAAAGAAAGTTACTCCTTCACCGAAAAGAAATTAAAAGTTTGATCGGAAAATTAACCCAAAGAGGCTTGACATTAATTCCATTAAGTATATACTGTAAAAAGGGAAAGATTAAAATAGAAATAGGGTTAGCAAAAGGAAGGCGACTGTTCGATAAAAGAAGAAAACTTCGAGAAAAATCAGCAGAAGAAGAAACAAAAAGAGTCTTAAAATTATTCAATAAATAAAAGGGGGCGATGTGGATTCGACAGGGATAGAGAGAAAGAAACTGCATACCAAGGTTGCTGGGTACCTTGTTAATCCATCCAGCGAAAAAATAAACGCCATGCCAATGGCTCCTATTTGCCTCAACTAAAAGAAGGCAACGTCTCTCTATTCTCTTCTCTACGGAGTAGAGAAGGCGTAAGAAAGTAGAGATAGTCTTATTCTAATGCAGGTAAGGAATAAGATGAAACTCTATCCTGCAAACTTTCTCTTCATC
>JAGGVN010000124.1 GCA_021158005.1 Candidatus Aerophobota bacterium
CACAGTAATCCAGGATAGGTAGTATAGAAACATCATACTTTCTGGCCTCTTCAATCATATCATCTATCCACTGAAAGTCTATTTTTCCTGGAGAGGATTCAATCCTATCCCAGGTAAAATCAGACTGACACCAGTGGACTCCCAGTTCCTGATACACAGGGAAAAACCCGGGATGACAGATTACAAAAAAATCCCTGATATACTCATAAGGTACAGCTTTTGATTCAGACTTCTCAAAGACTTTATCTTTATCCATAATGTTTCCCTAAGTTAAAACAATCCTTTTCTTTCCTGAGAATAAGTCTATCAATTTAAGCCCTCATTTTACTGATACTTACTTGTTTTCTTTTGTTCAGCTTAATTCTTGAATTCTATTTTAAGAGATTTCCCCACGTTAGCATAATAAGAGTTCCATATCTTACCGCAAGAGCATCTCCAGAAATCATAAGGTGCATCTTTTGAATAGACTTCTTTTCCTATAATATAAGTTTCTACATCGCTTGCTACTTCTATGTTCTGGTTCTTTTTTTCAGTAATCTGGATATGTTTAGTACTTTGAGAAGGACAAAACATAATAAAATTGAGGCAATGTCCCTGGATAAACTTTACTAATCTAATGGGAATCTTTGCCTTAATAGTCTTTTTTTCCCAACTCATAGCTCTGGGAGTAGTTATTTTAATAGTATCCGAGTCATCGGCCACTATTATCTCATCATCTATGAGAATACTCCGGGAAGTCCCATCTTTCATAAAAGTATTTATAGTAGCTACTTGCCATTCAACTCCTCTCGTGCAAGTTCCGTTAACGTACATAACTGTATCCCTAATTTTTCCTTGCATTACCTTAGGGTCATGACCACTGAGAACATACTTAATATTTAATCCCTCTTTAAATGCCAAAGGCGCGTATTGAGACCATTGATTTAAAGGATGATGAGCCAGAATTACCTTATTTAATTCATCTTCGGTTAACTTTTTCTTAAGCCAGATTACATCAGGTAGTGACAAACCCGGCCAGCAGGACTCAGGAATAATATTCTGCTCATTATAAGTATCAAATCCTATAAACTTGAAATTACCTAACCTTAGAATCCATATTCTCTCAAACCAATCGTAATAGTAAGAAAAATCAGCACTAACATCGTGGTTTCCTTTAAGCCAGAGATTATTTGATAATCTACTCTTCACATAATCCCATACCTTTTCAAATGCCTGAACATATTCTTCGCGGGGGCCAAAAACTATATCCCCTCCTATGATAGTAAGGGTGGGATTACATAAAGCTAATCTATCTATCTGTCTGATAGCCACCTCAGTCATACTGGAAGGTATGTGAAGGTCAGCTATCCAACCTAAGGTGAAAGGATGAATTTGAGCAAGATGAGCAGTTACATTGGACTTTGTCAGGATATGCTTCTCGAATGTTTCATACTCCCCATGAATACACCAGATAGAGGGGTCTATATAGACCTCTTTACCGCTATTAATAGATATATTCTCACCAGTAAATCTATACTCACCTGTAGGTAATTTAAATACCGAACCAGAAGCCATTATACTCTCCTTTTACTTAAAAGTGGCCATTACCGGAAGATGATCGCTTAAAGACCATAATTTCTTAGCCTGGGGATCGACTCGGAATGGCGGCTCAGAAAGAACTCGACATTCTGATAGATACCTGGCTCTTACAAAAGATGGTATTATCTTTTCAAAGGTTACTCCCACTTCTTTGGGCCATCCTCTAAAGCTATACACATTATAAGTAACTATTCGTATCTTCATAGATTTCCTCGTAGATATCTTAGTTTAATTTTTCTCACCTTAAAATAAGTAAAATGGGGATATATTTCTATCCATTGTGTGACAACACCCTCCCAGCCAAAATTCTATTATGTATACCCTCTTCCACTACTAATTTACCGTTGATAATTACATATTTTATTCCCTCTGGATACTCTGAATGCATATAGGTGGCTTTGTCTATAATTCTATCAGGATCAAAAATAGTTATATCAGCGCACATTCCCTCTTTTATTAATCCTCTGTATTTTAATCCCAATCTTTGAGCAGGTAAAGAGGTCATTTTTCTTACAGCCTCTTCTAATCTTAGAATCTTTTCCTCTCGCACATATTTCCCTAAGATACGGGGAAAAGTTCCGTAAAGCCTGGGATGAGCTCTCCCCTTTTCTATATGCACTCCATCTGTGCCAATCATTGTTCCTGGATATTTCATCACGGTGCATACATCTTCTTCACACATAATAAAATTTATCACGATTACCTTACATTCTTCTTCTATTAATAAATCAAAAACAAAATCTAAAGGGTCCTTTTTTTGTTCTTGGGAAATTTCTTTAACTGTTTTCCCCTCACAATATTTATTTTTCAGAGAGCTCACAGAGGTTATCATAATCTTATCCCATCCCATAACTTTTACATAATTGTCCCATCCGGGAATATCCTCTTTGAATTCTTTTTTTAACCTCTTTCTAATTTCTTGATTCTTTAGTCGGGTAATTAGCTTCTTAACTCCTCCCTCCTGGATCCAGGGAGGAAGCACCTGAGTTAATAATCCACATCCCTCAGTATAGGGATATTGATCACAGGTTACATCAATTCCTCTTTTTCTTGCCTCATCCATAATTTTTAGAGTCTCTTTAACCTTTCCCCAGCTACTCTTATTGTTAGCTTTATGATGAGATATTTCTACCGGGAGATTTGCCTCTTCTCCAATTTTTATAGCTTCTTTTACCGCTTCCACTAATGTTTCTCCTTCACTCCTAATATGAGAAGCATAAATACCTCCATATTGAGAGATTATCTGGCAAATCGATATCAATTCTCTTATATCCGCATAAGAGCCCGGGGGATAAATTAAACCGGTAGAAATACCCAATGCCCCATCTCTCATTGCCTGGGCAGCGAGCATTCTCATTTTTTCTAATTCTTTTCCATTTGGTTTTCGATTATCAAAGCCCATCACCGCTATTCTTATTGTTCCCTGACCAACCAGAGAAGCAACATTTATTCCTATGCCCCTGTTTTTTAATGAGAGTAAGTAGTCTTTTATAGTTGTCCACTCTATTTCTATATTTTCAATACCCATCAAAGGGGTAATATATTCTTTAAGCAAATCTTTATTTTCTTCCTCTACAGGAGCAACCGAGTAACCACAATTACCCACAATTTCGGTAGTTACTCCTTGCATCACTTTACTTTTGGCTAAATTATCCTTCATTAATAACCAGAGATCAGAGTGAGAATGAACATCAATAAAACCTGGGGATACAATGAGGCCTCTGGCATTAATAACGAGTTTTGCCTTCACAGAATTTAAATTACCAATTTTTTCTATTATTTTGTCCTTTATCCCGATATCTTTTTTAAACCAGGGATTACCTGAGCCATCAACTATATATCCATTTTTAATAATAATATCATCCATACCTTACCTTTTATTTTCCCAGTATTTAAGGGCACTTTCTATTTCTTCAAGATTAACTTTAATACGGGGAGGTTTTTCACACATCTTCTTAGCTGATTGAAAATCCTTAAGTCCGCTTCCGGTAACTTCAAAGACTATTTTTTCTTCCTTCTTAATCACCCCTTCTTTTATTAACTTTTTAACTCCAGCAAGAGAGGCTATTCCTGCTGGTTCTGCAAAAACCCCTTCAGTCTCCCCCAATAACTTTTCCATTTTTAAGATTTCTTTGTCAGAAACTGCTACGGCGTATCCTTTTGATTCTTTAACAGCTTCTAAGGCTGAAGCTCCATCCAGAGGAAAGGGGACTCCGATACTTATGGCTAAACTCTCAGGTATTCCCCAATTCTCAATCTCCTCCCCCTTTTTTCTCTCATTATAAGCTTTAACCAAAGGAGCACAGCCTTCTGCTTGCACAGCGGCTATCTTAGGAAGCTTTTTAATAAATCCGAGTCTAAAGAATTCTCTAAATCCCTTCCAATTCGCCGTCAATAATCCTCCCCCACCTACAGGTATAACTACCCAGTCAGGAGTCTCCCATTTCAGGTCTTCACAAATTTCATAAGCTATTGTCTTTGGTCCCTCTGCCTGGTAAGGATTACAAGGGATAGCGGTGGTAAGTTGATACCAACCATATTGTTCTTGAGCTTTAGTAAGAAGGTCAATACACTCACTAATCGTTCCCTCAACCCTAATAACTTTCCCTCCAAACATCTCCACCTGAATAATTCTCTCCCAGGGAGTAATCACAGGCATAAATACATAGCATTTCAGCCCTGCTTTAGCTGCATAAGCAGCGGTAGCCGGCCCAGCATTTCCATCGGAAGCAATAACCACTGCCTTAATATTAAATTCTAAGGCTTTCAATATCCCTACTGTTGCCGGTCTATCCTTAAATGTTCCTGTAGGATTTCTGGTTTCGTCTTTAGCATAAAGCTCCTTAACGCCTAAGATTTTAGCTAATTTTTCGCATTTGTGGAGTTTAGTTCCTCCCTCCCCCAGGTTAATAATTTTAGAAGCATTCTTTAAAGGTAAGAGTTCTTTATATTTCCATACTCCCGGTTTTCTTGATTCTAAGACTCTCCTATTTATCTTCCGGGCTATTTTATCATAATTGTAAATAATTCTAAGATTTCCCCCACATTTCTTGCATCTACGCATAGGCTTCTGGAGATCATTATATTTTTCACCACAAGTAAAGCAATTTAAAACATAGTTTGTATTCTCTTTGCCATTGACCATTTTTACCTCCTGAAAAATTTTATAACTACCTTCTTAGGTACGGGGAAATAGTAGCGATGAATCTCAACAGGCAATTTTATTTATTCTTATGCTCTTTCTTTAGATGTTTTTTCCTGAGAAAAAAGGCAAAGTAGAGAAAGGAAGATAGATATTCCATAAAAGATAAATACCTTATCCCAGGAAAAATAGTCAATAATTAGCCCTGTTCCTATTCCCCCCACCGTTGCTCCTAAATATCCGAGAGAATCAATAAATCCTGCGGCTGAAGAGGCCGCTTTTTCGGTAGCATAATCCATAGGCATTGTTCCTACCATTAACATATGTGGGCCATAAATAAGAAGTCCCAGGAGGAAAAGAGATACCAGCTTTCCTGTAATAGAAGGTATATAAGGAAAAATAAGAACTAAAGGTAAAGAGATAGTCAACATAATAATGGCCAGAGGTGCTCTTCTGGAAGAAAATAGACGGTCAGTCATCCAACCAGTAAATAACCCACTCACTGCACCTGAAAGAGGTAAAACTAAAGAGCGATAAGCAGCTAAAGATACAGAGACCTTTTCTGAAGAGACTAAATATGAAGGAAGCCAGAATAATAAACTATAGCTGGTTATGGAAAGAAAAAAGAAAGAGATAGCTACCTTTAAGATGCGGGGATTCCCGATACTTTGCCTGAAGATAGATTTTACTTTTTGTTTATTGAGGGAAGAGTTTTCCCGGGGAATAGCTAAGTCTATTTGCCTGGGATTATTTCTTACCCGGCTAAAGAAATATATTCCTGTAAATAAAAGGATAATTGCGGGAATGAAAAAAGCCCATCTCCATCCTAA
>JAGGVN010000133.1 GCA_021158005.1 Candidatus Aerophobota bacterium
ACTGTAAGTTAAGTTCTATTTTTGCGATATACCCCAATAAGTTTCCATTTAATAAAATCAGAAAAGAGCCATTGTGCACAGTTGCCTTGTATTTTCAGGAGACTCTGCCCTGAAGTTCGATATAGTTAATAGTGCCCCGTTCTATACTTCTTTTTAAAACATCGTTGATTTCTCCCTTTGCGCTGAAATACATCACTTGCCACCCTAATTCAGAAATTTTCCTTAGCGTTTCTATCTGTCTTTGTAATCTATCGGGATCGGCTTTTACGAAAGGATCATCCATAATAAAAAATCCCTTCCTACCTTTTAAGAGTTTTTCTCCGAGGGCGAGGCGAATAGAAAAATATAATTGGTCGTAAGCACCTCCGGATAGCTTTTCCGCCCCCAATCTCTTTCCATCCGGACATTTGACTTCTATCTTTCCTGTTTCTTGATTAAAGGTAACTTCTTCATAAAGTCTATTTGTTATTTTATTAAAACACTTTGAAATGGGACTTTCCTTACCGAAAAGCTTGGAAACTTTTTCTTTCTCGTCTGCTTCTATTTCTTCAAAAATCTTTATAACTTCTAATGCATTGTCTCTGTTAGTTTCATTCTCATTTATAAATCCTTGTAGTTTGTCTTTGATTATCTCTAAATCCCCTGAGGTCTTACAATATAGGTATTCCTCTTCTAATCGCAGAATTTCGTTCACCTTCCGTTCCACCTCCTCCATTTCCTTTTGGAGAGATACCCCCCTATTATTTATCTCTTTCAGTTTGTCTTCAACACTCTGCTTTTTCTTCTCTAATTCTGATGCTGCGGTCTCACTATACTTTATATCCCTGGCTTTATCCCTATACTCTCCAAGATTTTTAATCTCGTTATTCCAGTGCAAAATATTTTCTTCTAATCTTTTGCTCTTTCTCCCAAAGAGGCTCTCCAAAACGCTTCCCTGCTCGTCTATTGACCTTTCGAGCTTCTGTTTTGATTTGAGCTTTCTGGTGTATTCTTCCAAAGATTCTTCTCTTGACTTTATTTTTATTCCTTCTATCTTCTCTTGGGTATCCTTAATCTTATCTTTTATATCCGGAATTCTTTTATCTCGCAAATCCTTAATTTTTTCTTCTAAGTTTTCTTTTTTCCTCTTTATCTCTTGTAGCTCCTCAGATTTTTTCTGGTAGTTCTCATCAAACTTCTGAATATTTAAAAGGATTCCTTCAATATTCTCTGCATCTAATTCAAATTTTGAAAGGGTTAATTTATTCCTCTCAAACACTCCGGCAAGCCAGGCCCTCTCTTTTACAAATTGAAACTTAAATATCCCCGAAATTACTGCTGAAATTGAAAATAATACTGCTAAAATGTAAAATAACAAAGATGGACTGAAGATAACCCCCAGTAAAGATATCCCCAATAAAGTTACAGAAATTATTTCCAAGGAAGTAAAAAATTTATTTTTCCCCTCTTGTTGTGCTAACTCTCCCCTCTTAATCTCATAAGTTTTTAAATCCGGTCTAATTTCATCATCCAATTTTTTCTTTCTCTCATCAAAAACCCGAAAATCTCTTTCTATCTCTCTTAACTTTTTGCTTCTCTCCTTGAGTTCTTTTTCATTTTCCTTGAGCTCTGTAAGTAAGTTTTCTTTTTGTTTAGTGTAGGTTTTGACTTCTTTTTCGCAATCTCTCCATAATTGCTCATCATCCTCATTGTAAATCTTAAGATTCTTAATTTCTTTTAAAGCATAGCTGAGTTTATCCAGAGCTTCTTTCCCTTTTTCGTATTTCTCTCTTTTTCTAGCATCTTCGAGGCTTTTTATTTCTTGTTCAATCCTTTCTATCCTTTCTCTTTGCTTTACAGATTCTTCTTCAAACTCATCAAATCCCTTTTCTTTAATCTCTTTACTCAAACTTTCAATCTTCGCTATAAGCTTCTTTGCGTTTTCTACTCTTGTTTTTAATTTTTCGTCTTTAATGTCTCTAAACATACCGCCTGGTGTTATTTTACTTATCTCCCTCAGAATCTCTTTTATCTTTGAGATGTCTTCAGTTCTTAAACCTGTAAGTCGATCTGTTACATTAGTATAAAACTCACTTTCACGAGCAATAGAGAGATCACTATTCCTTATTACAAAAATATTGCGGCATTCTGAGGGAGTTAAACCAGCCACTTTTGTTAAGTTCCCTTTTTCCGGGAGTTTGATTTCTTTACCCTCCTCATCTTCTATAATTACATAACCCTCTGGATTTTCCTCTACCCGATTTATATGTTCAAAATCTTTAATCTCTCGCCCTAATAACAACTTTACAAGAGCGTCTATTGTAAGAGTTTTTCCTTCTTCGTTTTTACCCCAAAATAGGTTGAAATTATGTAGTGAGATTCTACCTGTGTTTGGTAAAGGGCCATAATGCATTATTGAGAATTCCTTTATTTTCATGATCTTGCCCTCATCATTGCTCTAATTGCTATATCACGCATTTGCTTCTTCTTTTCCTCATCATAATCGCTTTGTTCGAGTTTCTTTATGAAGCTTTTAAACAGGTCATCTTCAAGTATTGTATGGATATCTCTGAATTCGAGATGTTCTTCTACAGATTTCCTTCTGGTAATTTCTCTTATTTGTCTTACAAGGCCGGATTCGCTCATTTTAATCTTCTCGCTGTTAATATATCCTTTAATTGTCAAGATAATGCTTGCTTTAGGATGTACTCCCTGGAGATGTTCCTTTACTATCTCTACCGGATTTTCCTCCCCAAAAGGATCAAACTCTATAACCACTTCTTCAAAATGAGGGGTATTAAGAGTGTATTCCTCAGGTGGCTTTCCCACTTCAAAGATATTCACTTTTCTCTGCCCTATTTCTCTTTTAGTTATTGAAATAGGTGAGCCCGGATAAACAAAGTATCCTCCCTTTTCTAACTTCCACATATCAAATTTTGAATGGAAATGTCCGGCAAGAACATAGTCAACATTTAAGTCCTTGAAATAAGAAAGTTTGACGGGCATATATCTTCCTTCTCCTTCTTCTCCAAAGTCTTTCCTTGAAAAGAATGCATCAAGCAATTCTCCATGATAGAGGAGGATATTTTTCTTATCGGTAGTTAAATTATTTGCTAATGAGCGGAGCTTATTGGGAATTTTCTCTCCTTCTATAGGTTCAAAAGGTAATCCCCATATCATTAGATCTTTATATTCAAAAGGCTCATTTAAATCTCTCAAGATAATGGTATCTTCACCAAAATACATACCGCTTTTATATGATTCCCTATCGTGATTTCCCGGAATTAAGATTATTTTAAAGCCATTGTTGGAGAAAATTTCCCGTATCCGGGGCCTTAAGGTTTCAGAATCGATCCCCTTATCGAAGAGATCCCCACTCACTATGAAAATTTCAACTTCTTTCTCCTGCCCAATTTCAATTAATTTTTTAAGTGTTTTCCATCTATCGTCTTCATATTCCCTTAAATGGATATCTGCTGTGTGGAGTATTCTCATTTTGCTTAACATCCCGAGTGTCTCCTGAATTCAGCCTTCTGGCTGGATTCAGGCAGAGTGCCGAAAGCACGGGTATACCCTCTTATCTGATGGGGGTCACTTTTTGTTATTAATCACATCAGTATGCCTTGGAAATGTATCCCTTAGCTAGACTATTTAGTTTAAGTGTAGCTCAGTTTAGTCTCTTGTCAAAATGGTGTTTAGTAAATGCGTGAGGGCATCTTTACCCGGTGACCTCTTCCAGGGTATAAAGAAATTTATTAAAATAGCCAGTATCCATAACCTGAAGATAGAAAAGGAGGAGAGCGGCTATGCAAAATTTTTACGAGGAAATATACGAATGGGAAAAAGTGGAGTAGACCCCTAAAATTGGACAAAATGATTTATTCCGGTAAAATATCTCGCCAGATCAAGTAAATCCCAAAAGAGATTGAAAGGAGCCTGTTAAAAAGATATCCCAGAATATTTACTTCTAATGGAGATTCTTCCCCACTTAGTAGCAACAGGGATTGACGGTTTAAACCCTATCGAGGTAACGGCGGGGATGTCTTTAAAAAAAGTCAAAGAGGAAAAATATTGTGACTATGATTGAAACTACTAAGAAATATGGGGAATACCCTTTAAACCTGTAAACTTTAAGGAAAGCTGGTATTAAATGAAGGTTAAAAATATATACTTACCGCGAAAATTTGACTTATCCTGCAATGAACATAGAATATGGTAAATTGCAAAGTTTGGTTTTAATTTTAAGGAGAATGAAATTAAAGTTTTTACGAGGAAAAAGGAATGAGTAAAAGAAATTAATGGTCGGGATGAAGATGAGGACACTTGAGGAAATAAAAGGTAAGATGTCTTAGAGTCTATTGAATTGATTGGAGAGTATATCAAAAATACGGAATTTGACCATTTCAGGAAGGATAAAAAACAGGTAAAAATGAGAATTAGAAGACGCTTGTTAACGAAGGATGGCGCCTGTAGTTCAGTGGATAGAACGTCGGCCTCCGGAGCCGAAAGTCGCAGGTTCAAATCCTGCCAGGCGCACCAGGTAGTGATTACTTCATACTCGTTAGTAAAGCCAGGCAAAGGGGATTTAAGGATCTGGCGAAGAGAAGGAAATACTTGAGAGGTTATAATTGGGGAGTCTGGTGGGAATGAAGTAGTATAAAATTAGCTTTATAATGAGAGAACAAGCTACAAAGATAATTGGAGAATAAACGCCTACACATAGAAGGAGGAAAAAGTGAGACGAGTAAAGGTTGGAATTTTGGGGACAGGCGGTATATTTAGAGGAGCACATTTGCGTGGCTATCTTCAAGTTCCTGAAGCTCAGATTGTGGCTATGCAGGATATTAATAAAGATTCCCTTTTGAATGCTATGCAAACTCTTAAAGCGTCTTTTGAAGCCAGAAGTGAAGAGGAAGAAAAGAGGGGAAGAGTAGAAGAAGCCAGACAATGGAGGGAGGATTTAAAACAGGTTAAATTATATGATAGTGCCGAGGAGATGTTAGCTAAAGAAAAATTAGATTTGGTGGATATTTGCACTCCTCCAGCTGTTCATGCAGATTTGGCTATTAAGGCACTAAGGAGAGGAATCAATGTGATGTGTGAGAAGCCAATGGCTATCTCTTATCTGGATTGTCTGGAAGTAATAGAAGTGGTAAAGGAGACAGGGAAATTTTATCAGCATAACGAGAACTGGCTTTATGACCCTTCCTGGTATACTGCTAAGAAGTTTATTGATGCAGGAGCTATTGGAGAATTACTTTTAATTTTCTTAGCTACTGCTCATGGGGGGCCCGAGTGGAGAAAATGGTTCTGGGAGCCTGTAATCTCTGGAGGAGGGGCATTGCTCGATAATGGAATTCATGCCATAACTACTTCCTGGTACCTGGCAGGTTTTGAGAGAAGACCCTGGCGAGTAAAAACAGTATCTCCTCACGGTTTAACTACTCGTATGAAGAAGAGAATTTTAGAGGGGTGTTTCCAGGATGTGAAGGTAGAAGACGATGCTCATATTATTATCGAATATGAACCCTTAGATGCAAAATCCTGGGTTACCGCTCATATTGAGGGTTCCTGGTCAGAAAGAGATTCCCGGGATACAATTATTATTGGGAGTAATGGAAGTATAAGTTTTGAGAAAGTAGAAGGAGAAACTATTTTGAAAATTGAGGATCCCTGGGGAAATGTGCGGAAGATAAATATAAATAAGACTATAAATTATCGGCCGGAAATGAGTAGCTTCGCTGGAGAAATTAAGAATATGTGCAAGTGTATCTTAAATAATTTTCAACCTTTTTGTAATGAGAAGATTGGAGCAACTTCTACAGCTTTAGTGGGAGCGGCTTATCTTTCACAAATTAAAGGGATGAAACCGGTTACCTTAAAAGAGTTTGAAGATTATGCTCTTAAGTTTAAGGATAAAAAGGGAGAGCTTGTTAAGAATTTAATGAAGGCAGTGGAGATTTAAAAAATGGATACATTTGATTATCAAAAACATATTAAAGCTCTTTATAAATCAGCATCTCGTCAATTTGAATTTTCCGCAAAATCTTTTGATGAGTTTGAGAAGTGGAAACTATCCTTTCGGTCGCGCTTACTGGAGGCACTCGGTATATCCCTTATGAAGGATAAACTTTATTATTATCAGCCTTCAGCTAAACAAGTTAGTTCAAAAGATTTAGGAGATTATGTTAGAGAAAAATGGTATCTTACGGTAGAGCCTACTGTGCCTTTACCCTTTTGGCTTCTCCTGCCTAAAAATAAATCCGGCCGATTACCTTTGGTTCTTACTCCCCATGGGCACAATCATCCCGATCTTTATGTGGGAATAGCCCATAATGACCAGGAGAAAAAAAGGATGGTGGAAGGTGAGCGCGATATTGCTGTTCAGGCGGTAAAAGAAGGTTATATTGTTATTGCTCCTACATCGCGAGCTTTTGGGGAGACGAAGTTTGAGTTTGAGCACAATAAGGGAAAGATTAGTTCTTGTCGCACAGAACTTGTGCATAATCTGCTTGTAGGGCGAACTCCTATTGGTGAGCGGATTTGGGATATCTCGCGATTAATTGATTGGGCACTCATTCATTTAAATGTAGATAAAAGGCGCATAGCTATTACGGGAAATTCTGGAGGAGGGACAATTTCCCTCTTTGCTTCCGCTTGTGATGAACGGATTACAGTAGCAGTTCCCAGTTGTTATTTTTGCACTTTTGAGGATAGTATCGGGATAATCCACCATTGTGAATGTAATTATATTCCCGGTATTCTGGAGCTGGGAGAAATGTTTGATGTAGCTGGTTTAATTGCTCCTCGGCCCTTTTGCGCTATTGCCGGTAAGGATGATCCCATCTTTCCTTTAAAAGGCGTGAAATATGCTTTTAATAAGCTTAGGCATATTTATGGAGTAGCCGGTGTTCCTGAACGCTGTGAACTTTATGTGGGAGAAGGGGGGCATCGTTATTACAAGCAAGGTGCCTGGCCCTTTATTAGAAAATGGTTTGAGAGGTTCGGAAAAGCGAATTTTAGCTTTTGAAAGCTCAGGTTCTATCAAGTAACTTGGAAAGAATAGGAGTGTATTGGCATTGTTGACCATAAGTGATATGAAGGATGGTGATAAATATTTTGTCGGCACCTGTACCCATGTTAACGATACTCCAGAGTGTCTTTCAAGATGGGAAATAAATTATTCAGCTAAAAGAAGGATTGCCTGGCTTCAAAGCTTATATCCTAAAAGAGTAAGAAGAAAAGTTGCCCGGATAAATCATAACCCCGTAGGATTTATTCATCTACTACCTATAGAAATATGTCCCTGGGTTCAATTAGAGAGAATTTATTAGTAATTCCTTGTTTGGTTGTATTGAGTAAGGCAAGAAAAAAAGGCATAGGAAGAGAACTGATTGTTTCATTAGAAAAATAACCCCGCCTTATAAAATCATTGTGCCTCTACTCTGAGAGTAAATGTTATCGCTCTTAAGTTGTCCCTACACGCAATAGAGGAGCAAGTTTCAACAATGACTATTTTTATACGCGAATTACATTACCTTTCTTTGCTGATTGATAACAGGCCAGGATAACTTTAAGGTTGTGAAGTCCTTGCTCGGGAGTAAAAGAAGGTTCTTTATTCTCAAGGATGCACCGGGTAAAATCTTCTATTTCTGCTTGATAGATATTTACCGGTTCTAAAACAATCTCTTCTTCTTTTAATTCTTCCCGTTTTTGCTCAGCCTCGTACTCTTTTTCTTTTTTCTCTATTCTGGCAATCATCTTTCCGGCAGAACTTTGTCCAATAGTGCCCCAAGCTAAAAGACTCCCTTTACTTCCGTATAGCTCTAATCTATTTTCTGAAGAAGCGTCAGGAATATTAAAACAACTGTCTACAATTCCCAATGCTCCATTTTGAAATTTCAATATAACCTCTGCTGTATCCTCTACGGAATACTTCTGAACTAAAGACTCTGTAAAACAGCTTACCTGGACTACTCTGCCGATGAGCATTTCCAATAAATCTATACAGTGACTTCCCATATCTATTAAAGAGCCTCCTCCTCCCAGATGGGGAACTTGCCTCCAGGCTCCCGGAATAGGAGGATACCAGCAAGTAAGTTGGGCTCTTCCCATTACTAATTTTCCCAGCATTCCCTTATCTATCATCTCTTTTGCTTTTTGATGATAGATATGATACCTCATCATATAACCGAAGGTTAACTTTACCCCTGCTTTCTGACAGGTATCAATCATCTCCTCGGCTTCTTTTAAGTTCATCGCCATTGGTTTCTCACACAAAATATGTTTTCCCATTCTTGCAGCCATAAGAGTCTGCCGATAATGAAGATAGGTAGGGGTGGCAATATAGACTACTTCTACTTCATTATCTTTAAGGATACTCTCTTCATCAGTGTAATATTTTACTTCGTATTTCTTGGCTAATTCTTTAACCCCATTTCTATCTATATCCATTATTGCCACTAATTTAGCGTTTTTAGCAGGGATGATTCCCTCAGGAATAGTCCTTCTTTGAGCAATTCCGCAAGCTCCTATTACTCCCCATTTTAAAGACATTTTTTCTCCTCTCCTTTATAATTTGTAAAAAATATTTTTGCTACATAATATTACTTCTTTCCATCTCCCCGATAGCTTCTTTTGAACAGGAGATTATTTTCTTTATATCCTCGCTGGTATGGGCAGTAGAGAGCGCTCCTCCTCCTCTATAAATATGGACTCCTTTTATGATCATTCTTAATCTAAACTCTTTATCTCTTTTATCTGTATCAGTTAAATAATCTACATCATGGGGATTTTTAAGGGAAACTCCCCTTTGAAAAGGAAAATTAATTTTAAAAAGAGAACCGCACCCCGTACATTTTACGGGAATTTTACTTTCTTTGAATATATTCTCCAGAGACTCTCTTACTCTCTTTCCTTTCTTATCCAGTTGAGGGTAAATTTTCTCCTCGTTTTCTTTCAAATATTTAATTATGGTAAGGGCAGTAAACATACTTAAAGGATTACAAGAAAAAGTTCCTCCTCCTGTTAAGACCCATTTTTCTCCTTTTTTCGTAGGGTCACATAAATCCATTATATCTTTCCTTCCGGCTACTGCTCCTATTCCTATTCCTCCTCCCAGGATTTTTCCTAAGGTAGAAAGGTCAGGAGTAATTCCAAATTTTTTCTGAGCTCCTCCCAGAGCTATGCGAAAACCTGTAATCACTTCGTCAAATATTAAGAGAGCACCCCACTTTTTAGTCTCCTCTCTTAAAACTTTGAGAAATTCGAGCTCAGCAGGAATAAAAGCTGCCCCCGCTACGGGTTCTACAATTATACCGGCAAGTTCTCGGGTATTTTCCCGGATTATTCTTACTGCTTTTTCCGTCTCATTAAAAGGGATCGTTCGGGTATATTTTTTTATTTCGGGGACTAATCCACTACTTTCACTTTCCTCATAAGGTTTATGGATTCCCACGCAAAGATCTGTTCCTCCTCCATGCCATCCTCCTTCTGCTTTCAAAATAAGATTTTTTCCGGTGAAGGCCCGGGCTAATCTTACAGCATACATTGTAGCTTCAGTTCCTGAGCAACAAAAACGGACTTTTTCCGCCGAAGGAAGAATTTCACATAATATCTCGGCCAATTCTACTTCATATTCATTTACCAGACCCCAGTGAATTCTTCCTTCTATTTCATTTTTTATTTTATTTACTATTATTTCGGGACTGTGACCCAGAATATGAGCGTAATGTCCCATCCATAAATCCACATATTCATTACCGTCTACATCCCAGATTTTCGCTCCTTTGGCCTTCTTTACATAAAATGGATAGGGAGGAAAGTACCTTATGTTGTGAGAAATTCCTCCGGGAATTACTCTTTTTGCTCTTTTAAATAGTCTCTTTGAAGTTTCTCTTTTTTCTGTATATTCTTTAATTAGTTTTTCTATGCTCATCAAGTTTATCCAATTTTAGCTAAGAATCAGAAATGCCTTCCTTTAGTTTCTCCAAAATTTTTCTCCTTTTTGGCACCGGGGAAAGTGAATACTTTTTACTCAGGGATTAAAGACTAATTTAAGGATATAATCCCCTGATTCTCGTCGCCTCTGCTACCCTTGAGACAGCTAATATATAAGCGGCCATCCGCATATCGACTTTTCTTTCCTGACTGATTCTCCAGACATTTTCAAAAGCTTTCTCCATAATATCTCTTAGTTTAAGATTAACTTCCCTTTCTGTCCAGAAATATGATTGTAATCCCTGGACCCACTCAAAATAAGAGACAGTAACACCTCCAGCATTAGCAAGAATATCGGGAACAATAAATATTCCTTTTTCATTTAAAATTTTATCTGCTTCGGGAGTAATAGGAGCATTAGCCGCCTCTATGATTATCTTTGCCCTTACTTTATCCGCATTTTCTTTGGTTATTTGATTTTCTATGGCAGCGGGCACTAAAATATCACAGTTTAGAGAAAGGAGTTCTTTATTGGTAATCTGTTCACCATTATTAAATCCTGTAACTGAACCCGTTTTCTCTAAGGCTTCACTTACTTTAAAGCAATCTAACCCCTTAGGATTATAAATTCCTCCTTTTATATCACTTACAGCAATAATTTTGCAGTTTTCTTTTTGAAGAATTCGGGCAAGATTTCCTCCTACGTTTCCAAAGCCCTGAATAGCAATTTTTTGCTGGGAAAAATTAAGATTTAGTTTTTTGATGGTATTCATCAGAGCGAACATTACTCCTCTGGCAGTAGCAGTATTTCTCCCCAAGGATCCTCCGATACTTATAGGTTTTCCGGTCACTACTCCCGGAACTGAATAGCCTTTATCCATACTATAGGTATCCATAATCCAGGCCATAATTTGGGGATTGGTATTAATATCCGGGGCGGGGATATCCTTCTCCGGACCAATAATAGAAATAATTTCACTGATATATCTTCGGGTTAACCTTTCTATTTCTCCTGAGGAGAGTCTTTTAGGGTCACAAATTATTCCTCCTTTAGCTCCCCCATAAGGTATTCCTACCACAGCACACTTCCAGGTCATTAACATTGCTAAGGCTTTTATTTCATCTAAGGTAACTTGAGGATGATAACGAATACCACCTTTAGCTGGTCCTCGAGTTATATTATGCTGGACTCTGAAACCGGTGAATACCTCTATTCTTCCATCATCCATCCGAATGGGAATGGAAACTGTAAGAATTCTCTTGGGTTTTTTTAAAATATTATGTATATTTGGGTCTAAATTTATTTTTTCAGCTACTTCATCCAGATGTTTTAAGGCCATATACCAGGGATTAAATTCCCTCATTCTCCACTCCTTTAATAAATAGCACTTTTTCCTACTTCAGCTGTTCTTATGCGGACAGCATCCTCTACCGGAAGAATGAATATCTTTCCTGCTCCGATGGTCTTTGTTGCACAGAGTTCTTTGATGGTATCGATTACTTTCTCTACCATTCCCTCGTCTACTACTATCTCTACCTTTATTTTAGGGAGAAACTTAACCGCTTTATTTATTTTTTCTCCTTCTAAGTAGCCTCTCTGTCTTCCAAAACCTTTTACCTCTCCCACGCTCATTCCTTCTATACCCACCTTTACTAATTCATCTTTTATTCTATCTAATCTGGAGGGGTTAAGAAAACACTCTATCTTCTTTAACATTTTTACCTCCTGGTTTGAGATTACTTCGGGATTTCTTCCCTTGTAAGGCAAGTTAATCCCCGGTTTCGTTGTATTTTGTCCAACCTGAAGGTTACCGGACAATGTTGAAAGATAACTCCAACACTACTTGTAGCTGTAGCGCGGAGATTTTTTCTCCGTTAGTTGAGGATAATTCCCCACATTTCCTTGTAATAATTCGAAGAGAGAAGATGTAATTTTTCTTCGGGGTAAATCTTGAGAAATTCCTTTTATTTCTTCAGAGTGATTTAATCCTGCCGGTCGGGGGTTTATCTCCAGAGGAAGAGGATTAAGTTTCCCTTTTCCATTGACCTCCAGGAGAAGGTCCACCCCGGCAAATTTTAAAAATTCCTCTTCGTTTAATCCCCAGTTTAAAGCTAAAAGGGATGTTTCTGCTGTCTCTTTTATTTTTTCTATTTCCAAAGGATGAGGAATAAAACGATATTTTCTTCCTCTCTGAATAAAATAAAGATTGGCTAAAACTTCATTAATACTTTTAATTTCTCCTCCTCTTTCTGGCGAGGTAATAAAAGACTTCTCCTCTAAACAAACTTCTGCAAATCCAGAGTCAGCTATAAATTTTTTACCATTATATCCTACATTTATCCGAAAGACAACTCTGCGCATTCCCCTCTCTTTTTCTTTAAAATAAAAAAGATTTCCTCTTTCTTCCCGAATAAGCACATCATCTTCCAGAAGAAGATAATCGATTAGAGAAATAATTTCTCTTTTTTTAGCGCATTCTACTCTAAAAGTATCTCTTCCTTCTGTGCCTTTATTTGGCTGAAGATAGAGAGGGCGATTTACTTTCTTCAGGAACCTTTTCAATTTATCTTCTTTTTCTTTTTGCTCTTTCTTTCTAATAATAATTCCCCCGGGTGTAGAAAGTCCCCGGGATAGCCAGAGGTTTAAAGTCCGGAATTTATCTTCAGCTCTTTTTGTGGAAAGATAAGGATTGATTTGAAGAAGAGGAAATTTTTTGAAGAAGAGAGAGATATTTTGGTGGAGAAATCTCTCTTCATCTCTTGGTAAATGCAGTATCCAGATAGCATCGGGAATTAAGGAGGGAATAAATTTTTTTTCTTTTATTTCCAGATTTTCTTTAAGCAAAAGACCCCGGAGAAATCCTCTTTTGTCTATCTCTTTATAGTGGACTCCATAAAGATTTATCTTTAATCTTTCAGAATAAGAAAGAGCATCGGCTTTTAAAAAAGAGAGTGTCTGGATAAGATAGTCTCTTTCAGCTCCAAAGATAAGAGAAAGATTTATCTTTTTCATCTCCTCGATAAAATTTTGAGATATCTTAATCACTCTGATAGTAATGAGGAGAATCTCCTTTTCCCAGGAGTTTTTCCCGATAGATTTTTGCTCTTTCTCCTAAGGATCTAAAGATTATAGAAACTCCTTCTCCTTTCCTTTCAGGAGGAAGCTGGTCATTATGTGGTCGCCACAGACCTGCCCCGGGATTTGCTTCTATTTTGAATACTACCAAGGTGCTAATTTCTTCACCTTTTTCAGTGAATCTACGGATTCTCTTTCCCTCTTTATCAAACATAGGAATAGTTAAGACTTTTCCTTTTGAATCCTTTCGGGGAAGAGGTTTCCCCTCTTCGTCAAATATCTTTATTTTGGTAGGTTCACCCTTTTCAGTAAAGAGAGGAAGGAGTCTCCTTTTTTCTCTATCAAAAAGAAAGATAAGATTATCCTCTTCATCTACCAGAAAAACGGGCATATAATCTCCCATTTCGTAGGGAATATCATCCGGATTTCCCATTTCTCTAAATTCTATTTTTTGAGAGAATTCAGGATAAATCTTTAGATATTCTTGAAGAACATACTTCCAATTAGCTTTAAGGTAATTCTTCTGGGCTTGAAGGCTATTAAAGGCTGCCCGGGTAATTTCCCGGCGAAGGTCTTCTCTATATTTGGGATTGATAATTTCATCTTTATATTCATAAAGAAGGCCTCCCTGGCCCACATTAGCAATTCCCTGGGTGCTTATTACTGTAATATGGTGAGAAATCTTATATCCTTCTTTCCCTGCTACCAGTATTTGACGGAAGTAGGAGAAAAGAGGAGTTTGGGGGTCTCTATCCAGAAGAACGGGGATACCAATGCGAGCGAAACGTTCTACCATCTCTTCAAGGAATTCTCGGGTATAAAGTCTCCTTACATAGGATTCTAAGACTTCCTGGATTACTACATTATCTGTCTGGGAGATCTCATAAACTAAATCTCTTAAGCGTTTAATATTTTCAGGGAGTAATTTTTCGCCCTCTTTAACTGGAAGAATTTCTGCTTTTCTTCCTCCGGATTCTTTTTCGGGTTTAACGATAAGGTTAGGATATTTTTGAGCTAAATCTGTAATTTCTTTCTCAATTTTTTCTTTTGCTTCTTCTTCGGGCATTTTTTTAGTATCTTCAAGATACCAGTTGCGCTGGTCCGGAGTTCCCACTCCACTACCTTCAAGCATTCGAGGAAGCTCGCATTTTAAGTGAGTAGCCGCTTCCCAGACGAGAGGTTGAATTAAGGGAACTTTTACTTTATCAATCTCTGGACGGAGAGGATGGGTAAAGTGGAAGAAGACACCATGGGCTAAAAGGGGTTGTTTAAAACTTAAGGCACAAAAGACCTTATTTTGTGAGCAGCTTTTCCCAAAGATTCTTTGATAATCTTCTTCTCCTAAATAAATAATCCCGTCATACAGGTAAAGGAATTTTTTATCTTTCTTTTCTACGATTTCTGGAAAACTGGAAAGGAAAAGATTTATTTTATCTTCCTTAGCGAGATAAGGACCCTGCTCTAAGGCTACCGGAACGGTAGTATTTCCTACAGGATAGACTATAACTATATTCACTCTCTCCTTAGCATACAAAAGGTAGGGATCTACATCCTGGAGGATTTCCGGGAAAGGATATCCTTCATGTCTTAAGACAGCGGTGTCTCGCAGGCGAGCATAATTAAACCAGAATCTCTCTACCGGCTCATCCACTCTTATTCCAAAACCAGGGAGGTCTTTATCGGCGTTACCTAGCCATTCATCCTGATATTCTTTGTCCATTCTTGAAAGAGGAGTATAGGTAATTAACAGATATCTAATATAAGTATAAAGCCAGCGATGGTGTTTTTCAGCTAAGAGAAATTTTTCTCTTCGAGAAAAGCTTTCAAAAGCTGCTCCTCTCTCCCGATGATAATGATAAGGCAGGTAATCAAAAATGTGACTATTAATGGTAAGGTCAAAGAAGCGAGCAATTTCGGTATTCATTTCCTCTTCATTCTGAGGATTACTCGTTTTTTCTAAGAGAAGAGAGATATCTAAAAGTTCCAGTCCCCTGGCTATTTCTTCTAAGAATTCTCTTTTTCCTCTGAGGAGCTCTGCTTCTTTGGTAAAGTACCGGGATAGCCGGAGATAATCTTCTGTAGCAATTTCTCCACCAGAGAAGACCTTTTCTATAAGAACCTCTCCCTCTTTAGAAGCACCACTCTTAAGAATTTTTTTATAGAGAAGATAAAGAGCATCTCGAGAAAGAGCTAAAAATCTTCCAAAAGATTCTTCGCTTATCTTAGAATCTCCTTTACCTAATTCTTTTTTAGCCAGGGAGAAGAGATGAGTAAGACTTCTCTCTTCTCTCCTTTTACCGGTTAAGAAAGCTCTTTTTCTTTGCCTTAAAGAAAAGATGCGTGCTGTTTCTCGACGCCGAGCTTCCCATTTTTCTAAGCGGGAGACTTTCTCTTCCACTGCTTTCAGGGATCCAGCTAATCCAGTAGAAATTTCTCTATATTTTTTCCGAAGAGAAGGAAGATATAAAGGTCTAAAAAGAGTTTTAAGGATAAGCTCAACTTCTTTTTGATTAAACCCATAAATTCCCTCTTTCTTTTGAGAAGGTATCTTCTTTACAGCTTCTTCAAATCTATTTCTTAAGTCTTCAAGTTCCTCTCTTCTTATTTTCCCGTTTACCAGATATATTCCTCCTAAAATAAGCCAGGTGCCAAAGTCAAGCTGGGATAAGTTAAGTCCCCGGATAACCCGGCTATAAGCTTCGGATATAAAACGCTCTCCGGAAGAAGGAAGATTCATCTTTTTAGCTCTAATTTCATTAAGGACGGCTTCTTCTGCTCTTCTTTCTCTTATGAGTCTTTCTCTTATGGAAGTGTATACTTTCCTTGCTTCCTCAAATTTTCCCAGGAAAAGATTGTCTAAAAGGGCCTTAGCTTCTTCTTTATCTTTAATCATTTCCTCTCGCCAGCTTTTTATAGTTTCTTCACCTATTCCTAAGCATCCATAAACGGCCCTCTCTTCCAGGGCAAAAAGCTCTTTTACTTTTCTTTTAGCAGTGGGGTAACGGAAGGCAAAGGTAGGGCGACGTGCTCCAGAAGTTCCATCCGCGAAGACAAGAGCGCTCTGAGGGCGACCTCTCTTCATAAGATAAAGAAATCTGGGAAGATTATCTATTAAATCTAAAAGTTCAGGATCGGGAATACCCAAGTCTACAAAATCTACTCCCTGTAGAGCCTCTTCATATCTTCTAAAAGGTCCGCGTTCATCAACAACCAGAAGGTGAATCTTTCCTTTGAGTTCTTTCACTAATTTCTCTCTTTCCCGGAGGGGTTTACTCCTTATACCCACCCATTTCTCTAAGTCTCCTCCATAAACCAAACAATTTGTTCTGATAAGATTTTCATCTAAACCTGCCTCTTGAAGTTTTTGCTTAACTTCATCTTTTATTTCTTCCAGACCAGAATTAGGAACATGGTTTAAAATATCTGAACCCGTAGAAGTTCCTACAATTCTAATATCTGCCGGAGGGATAAATCCCTTGAACATTTCCTTGATAATTTTACGACCCTCAGGATCAAGGTCTAAAAGAATATGATTTTCCGCTACCCCGGCATAAATTTCCAGTTTTCTTGCTCCTGCACTGAAGCGAACATCGCTAATAGGGATTTCCTGATTATTTTTTCTTTCTCCCTCCTTATAAGAAGCACACATTACCCCAATTATTTTATCATCAGAAACAATATCCTTTCTCTTTTGACGAGCTTCTTTTATTAATCTATAGATGAGATGAACTTTTCTAAAAGGACCTGTGCGATTAATTTCTTCAAGACCTTGAGCTTTCTTATTCACCCAATAAGTGAATTTAAAAGAGAGGTCTCTTTCTTCCTGGTCCGGAGAAATTATTCCCATTTTATTTAATGTTTGTGCTAACTGGGGGAGCCTGCTTAAATAAAAAGGTTTTTTGGTAATCTTAAAGTAATCAGGATACTTTTGATTAAGATAGTGGATTGCTTCCTGTTCCCAGTCAAAGAGACTGTGAAAAGAGACTCGCCAGGAGAGAACTTTTCTTAAATCTTTGAGTATCTGGGGGTGAATCTCTTTAGGGATCCCAAAAGAGGTGAGAATTTGATGAGAAGTGCTCTTTTCTACGCAACCAATAATGATGGCGTAAAGGAGAGAAAACTCCTTAGGGACACAGAATCCTCCGTAAGTCTCCCCTGAAGGTAATACTATTCTATCTCCTCTCATATTCCACTGTTCACGGAAGAATTCAAAATCTCCTATACGGAGAGTGTCGAGGTTAATTCCTGCTGTTAAAGAAAGATAATAGACTCCTCCCCGAGAGAAGAAATTTTCTCCTACTTTCAGGAATTCAGCAAGACGGGTAGAATTCACCGCGGTGGGACCACCAACATTATAAAGGCTATAAAGAGAGAGCCCGGCATTGGCCGCTACATTGTCAATTCCTCCTACCCATTTGGGCACATTTTTTACCGAATCTACTTCTTTTGCTCCTAAATCTACACGACTGGGGGTGTAAAGAAGATTATATTTCTTAAAGGGACCCGTAGCCTCGTAGCGAAAGCGGGCATCGTTAAGTGCCTTTAGAAGACCTTCCTCTACAATAACCTCTCTTCTGGTAAGTAGTTTACTTAAGGAAGGATCAAGAAAAGACTTTAAATATCCTTTTACCTCTTTTTCTAAACCTAACTTTTTTATGAGTTCTTCCCTTGCTCGAGAGAGAATGAGAACCTTTCTTTGACCTTTTAAATCAGGATTTTTTTCTATGAGAACCCTTGCCTTTTCCTCTCTTAGATTATTCTCCCGGGCAATCTTTTTTTCTATCTCTTTCGTTATTTCTGGATGGAGAGAAATATACTTTAAAACCTCTTCAGGCTCAGTAGCTTTATCAGGCGAAGAACTAACTCCTTTACCTTCTTTTTCCAATAAAAGGGCAACTTTGGCTACTTCCCGGGATACTTCTGGATAAGAGAGAAGAATCTTGAAAATAGCTTTTTCTTTAGATTCTTCGGCATCATTGGAAGCAGTAGGTTTTAGAGTCTTATGTTTATCTTCCTCTATTATTTTGTAGAGTTCTCCTTTGAGGTCCAATTCCGAGATTACTTTCTCTCCTACTTTCATTATCCATTTCCGTCGGATTATTGTCTTTTCCCTGACTTTTTCTTCCAGATTGTAAGCTCGACAGACATTAAAGAGGAGCATCGCTTCCTCGAGCCAGTTTTTAACATTAAATTCTGACTCTCCCGGACCAAGGGTGGTAAGCACATGGACATTGGGAAGAGGACGACGAGGCTTACTGCAAAGAGGCAATAGTTCCTTAGCTCTTTTTTCTAAACCTTTATCTTTTAAAAAATCCTGGAGATTATCTTTAAATAGATTCCCTTTTGTTTTTTCTTTATTTAAAAACTTTTTTACTAAATTCCCCTCTTCTTCCTCTATTACTCTCTTTAAAGCCAGAAATCTGGAAATTTCCTCTTTTTCTACTATTTGAGCAACTTTATCACAAAAATCGAGATAGGTCTTTTCTATTATAGCGGCTATTCCCGAAGTCTCAAAAAAGAGTCCTTTCTTATTAATGAGTCTTCTTATCTCTTCTTCGGACTTTCTTTCTCTTAAAAGACCAAATTCCTTAGCTACTATCTCCCGTGCCAGGGTAATGTGTTCTAAATTCATTACCTCTTCAATATTGAGAGCCCAGTCATCAGCGCATCTTCTATACATCTCTTCTAAAATCGACCTTTGGACCCAGGCTCGGAATTTATAGCTTCCATCCTGAGGAATGATTTGATAGGAAGCATAAGCAGGGAGAGCTTCAATCCAGTCATCGCACTTTCGGAGCCATCCTTTCATATTAGGAGTAACATAAATGTTATGTCCTCCTCCTAAAAGGAGCTTTTGTATTTCTTCATCTTCTCCAAAGAAAGGGTCTTTTAATTCATTTAAAAGTCCCATATAGATAGCATCGATTTCAAAGAGTCTCTGGAAGAAAATCATAAATACAGGATCTCTTTGAGGAAGAGAGGATAAAGTTAACTCTATCTTATCCAATTTTTCTCTAATTTCTTCTGTTTCTTGTAAGAGTTTTTTCCTTAAGGAAGAAATTCTCGTGCTTATCTCACTCTTTCCCTTTTCCTCAATCTGGCGAGCAATTAATACTCTCTTTCTTCTCTGAAACTCATCAATTTTACCCAGGAAATCCCCCTCTAACTCTCTCAATGCTTTCCTGAATTTCTCCAGGACTCCCTCAATTGAGGATAAAGAGACTTCTTTCCAAGCTAAAAGATTAACAATAGCCTGTAATTCTCCCCTAATGTTCTTGCAGTTTATTTTTTCTCCGTCAAGTTCTTGATTTTTTAAAAGGAGCTCCTTTTCTTTGACTATTTCCTCAAGCCCCAGGATTTCTTTTTCTAAATATTCCAGATTTATCATCTTAGCATTGGCCATCAGAAGAGCGTCAATATAAAATGCCCTGCTGAAACGTCCACACACAAGACGTCTTCCCTCTTCCAGAGCTCTATCACTGATTCTATTAGCAAGTTCTGTATCAATTTCTTCTATATAACTATCTCTTATCTTCTCATATATTCCCTTTCTTAAAGAAGCAAGGTCTTCTTTTTCTTCATCTATTACCTTTCTTACTGCTTCTCGATTGTAGGGAAGGGGGAATAGGTTCCTTGCTCTCAGCCAGGTGGTTATTCTTTGTTTTTCTAAGGCGTCTTTACCTTCTCCTTCTTTAAGAAAGGTTAAGAAGACTCCCCCAGTATCTAACTCTGGTAAAGAGAGAACCTTCTCTATTGCTCTTCTTTCTTTATCCTTTAAGACCTCATAAAAAGAGAGAATTTTAAGGAGATTCTCTTTTTCTTCGCTATTTATTAAAGAAGAGAACTCATAGAATATTCCCAAAGCATAAAGAAGCGAAAGACCCTCGGAGTCTTTTCTTGCTTCGGTGCCTATATCAAGATCGAATTGAAAGATGACCTCCTTCTTATTAAGTAGGAGACCACTTAAAAGATGGTGATGGTTGCTTAAAAAATTGAGGGAAATTAGGGGAAAGTTCTTTACTACTTTTGAGATTATTTCGTTGAAAGGTTCTTTATTTTCGTATCTTGTGAGAATTTTAAAAGCTTCCTTAATTTTTTCTCTTAGAAAAATTACACTCTCCTGCTCTTTAAGAGTAGCTTCTTTTTCAAAGGAAATTTCGGAAAATTGAAGATTTCTTAAACCCTCTTCAAATTTTACCGAAAGTGAACTCTTTAATTTTCCTTCTTCATATTTTCTTCGCTCTACTCCTCTTTCAGAGAAAGTTTCTCTGACTTTACTTACCGGAAATTCATTTTTCTTCATTATTTCACCTCATCTCTTTTTCTTATTTTGTCAAAATTATTAGTCTTTTAACTAAATTTTTTTGAATGCTTTTGTCTTTTCCAGGGCCAGCGCTGCTGCTCCAATGAGGCTGGCATCATCTTTTAATTGCGAGGGAACAATCCTGACTATTTTGGCTGCTCGGGGGAGAGCTCTTTCTCTAACCACTCTTTTTAGGGGTTCAAATAAGAATTTACCTGCTCGTACTATCCCCCCTCCCAAAATAACCATTTCCGGATTATATACATTTATTAAATTAGCGATAGTAATGCCTAAATATTTCGCCGTCTCTTTCCATATCTCCAGAGCAAATTTATCTCCCTTCTCTGCTGCTTTGGCTACCAATCTTACGGTCACTTTATCAATTGACCCTCCACTCATTTTTTTCATTAAGGTCTTCCTTCTGGCTAATAATCCGGAAATAGCCCGGGAAGCAATTGCTCCTTCTGAGGCAAAAATTTCCAGGCAGCCTCTATTCCCACACTTACACTGAGGCCCATCAGGTTCAACAGTAGTATGGCCAACTTCTCCGGCACTTCCGTTACTTCCTTCATAAATCTTTCCATTAAGAACAATCCCTGCACCAATACCCATCCCGAGATGAAGATATATTAAATTCTTTGCTTTCCTGGCTATTCCTGCTTGTTTCTCACCCAAAGCAGATAAGTTGGCTACATTATCAATATAAACGGGAATATCATTAAATCTTTCTTTTATTAAATCTCTTAAAGGAACATTTCTCCACCCTATATTAACTGCTTCTTCTACTATTCCTTTTTCTGTATCCACTAATCCGATTGTGCCTATTCCTATCCCGATTATCTTCTCAAGTTTTACTCCTGATTCCTGAATTTCTTTAAGGATAAGGTTGCTCACCTGTTTAATTACTCGCGTTTTATCCCTATTTTTTAAGACTTCATTTTTTTTATTTATTATAGATAATTTCAAATTTACCAAAGCAAGGGTTATTTCTTTTGCATCTAATTTTACTCCCATAATAAAGTGAGCATTAGAGTTGAACTTGAGAAGTATGGGTCTTCGCCCCCCCCGAGACTTTCCTTCTCCTATTTCTTTAATATACTCTTCTCTTATTAAATCCCCTGTTAAAGTAGAGACAGTGGTGGGGCTAAGATTAGTTCTCTGGGAAATCTCTGCCCGAGAAATGGGACCATAAAGCTTAACAGTATCCAGAATAATTGACTTATTTATCTGTTTCATTAATTCCAGACTGCCTCTTTCTCTATCCATTAGAAGTTTTCTCCTCTTATTTTTGTCTCTTGTTACCTCCTGGAGAGTTAATGAGAAAGTGAGCTCCCCGCCTCGATAAAAGTGCGCACTTTTTCAGGATTATCATCTTCGCACATAATATTCTCTATGATAGTAGATACTCTGGCTGCTCCTTCTTTTAAAGAATTATATACCCACTTTCTAACATCCTCTTTTGACATTTCTGAATATTGGAATGAGAGTAGTCGCCAGGTAAAGGGAATATCAATATTTTTCCGAATAACTCTGGGATTCAATTTTAAAGATACAGAAGGGTCATAATGAACTATAGAAACCATTTTAAGATACTTCAGGTGACCAGGGTTTAAATTTTCACAGTGGATTCTTCTCGGGCCGGTAGTAATACCCTTATAATATTTTTTCCAGTAAGGGATTACGAACTCAGGCCACAGAGAAGGAGAAATAAGGCTGGAAAAATCATCACAGAGACCACTTCCCTCTGGATTTATCCGGGGTTCTTTATTTATCTTTCGGGTAAAGTGGATAAAATCAATAATACTTTCGGTTAATAGTTTGAGAAATTCTTTAACTTTTTGAGGATAGTCATATATATCAATGTAAAAATCCTGTCCTCTTAAGAGGACAGCGGAGGTAATTGGCCCCTCCCAACCAAATCCACTAAAACTTACTTTTTCTTCAGGAAATTCTTTTTGAAGATGATTACATACTTTAAAATAGTGCTGGAAAAGGCTATTTTTCTCAAATTCAATTTTTTTCTTTAAAAATCGAATTCCCTCCTCAATACTTGAATAGATGGGTTTTACTCCAGGAGCAGAATCTTCAGGAAAATCTATTTTTGCTCCTAAACAGGCAATATGTCCATAAGAAAGAGCTGGTCCGGAGACTCGAGGAAGAGTTACTTCCTCTCCAAAAATTTCCCTGATTCTTTTTCTACCTATTCGAAAAGATTGAGCACAAGATGAAGGGTCAAGATAAAAATCTCTCAATTTAATATTGGCTAAGTAAGCAAGAACCTCATGTCCTGCCCCCACATACCAGAATTTATTATTCATTCTATCCCCCTAATGTCTGTATACTATTATCACCATGAGTCTCTTTTTTAAAGAAAGACATATCCATCCGAGGAATAGACTCGGTAATTTTGAAATAAAATTAAGATCTCGTCTTTCTTCGGTAACACGGTGTCAAGCATTTACACCAATTTATCCGCTGACCAAATTAAGTTTCCTCTTAAATTATTCAATTTCCCTCTTCCGAAGAATTTGCAATCTCAATATTATATAAAAATTTAAAACTTTGTCAAGAGTCCAAAAAAAGTTTTTCCGAAAAATTAAAAGTTAGTGATAGTTTTAGGTTCTTAGAAGAAAAATAAATTAAAGAATAAGAACTCTGAAAAACTGCTTATCAGGAGATCTGGGGGCTGGCTTTTCCGAAGGAAACGACATTCGGGTTTAAATTATGATTTCTTCCCCATCTTTCTCTTCCCAGAGATGATGGTTTTTTGAAGCTCACTTAATAAAATTTTTTTGTTTCTTTGGTCTTTGTTCCCTTTTCCATTCCGAGTATTTTCTTTGAGCTTCCTTGAGTTTTACTTACTGAGGAAATTTTTTTCAGTTTATCACTCCGTTCATCAGGTATTCTTCCTGTATTGACAATTACCTCAGCGGCTTTGTGTTTTTTACCTATATAC
>JAGGVN010000085.1 GCA_021158005.1 Candidatus Aerophobota bacterium
ACAATAAAGGAAAAATATCGAAAAATAGTAGCAGATGGTGCTCCAGAGATAATGACTGAACTCTGTAGAGGTGTACCAAAAGAGAATATTTTTGCTTTTATTGAGGTAGCAAAAGAGTTTGAGTAAAGTGTAGTCGCCCAAGTTCATTTTATCAATAACCAATGAATCTCCAAAATTTTATAGAAGGTTGTGCAAACAATTTCCATACTTTTAATATATTCTATTCCACTTTGTCCCCTTCTGTATAAAATCTTGGCAACCAACTTTGCAGAAACTCATCTAAATTTTTTAGAACTCATTTAAATCCACAATATTTAGATTAATAATGATTAAAAATATTTATGATAATTAATATTCTTTCCCTAAAGATATAGCTTCCTCTAATCTAATTTTCTTATCATATAAAGCTTTACCGATAATTATTCCGATTATCCGGAGAGTTGATAGACTCCCAATTTTTTTAATATCCTCTAAAGAAGAAATACCTCCGGAAATAATTAAGTCTACATTTCTGCACTCTTCCATAAATTTTCTTATTTCTTCAGTATTTACTCCTCTTAGTGTCCCATCCCGGGAAATATCTGTGAAAATTATAGTACTAATCCCTATTTTGGTAAGCTCCTTACACAAATCTTCGGCTGAAATAAAAGTCTGTTTTTCCCATCCTTCGGTAGCTACCTTTCCTTCTCTAACATCAAGAGAGACAATAATTCTTTCCCTAAATTTTTTGCAAGCTTTTTTCACAAACTCCGGGGAAAGAGCTTTACTTCCTAAAATAGCATATTTTATCCCTCTCTTTAAAACTTCCTTTAAGATAAAAAAACTTCTAATACCTCCACCAAATTCAAGAGGCACATCTACTTCCTTAGCTATTCTTTCTACTATCTTTAAATGTTGAGGTTCCCCCCTCCAGGCACCGTCCAGATCAACAATATGGAGACGCTTAGCTCCTTTTTTTACCCACATTTTAGCTACAGCAACAGGATCAAGAGAATAAACAACTTCTTTATCTTTTTCTCCCTGCCATAACCTCACACATTTTCCTTCTTTTAAATCAATAGCGGGAATAATCAGCATAACTTTTTTACCAGTTTAGCCACTCGTCTACCCAATGCCTTACATTGAGACTCTACCCTTTTATCAGGCTCTCCAATACTTACCGGCCCATAATGGTCTCCTTCAGAGGTTCCTTGAATTATCATTCCATGAATAAGCATTATTTTCAAAATAGAAAGGATAGTAGTCTCATTCCCTCCTCCAATATTAGCTGAAGAAGTAAAAGCTCCCCCAACTTTTCCTTCCAACTTTCCATGAAATTTCACAGACTTATCAAAAAAGTCTTTCAGGGGTCCAGCTAATAATCCATAATAAGTGGGAGAACCTACAATTATTCCTTCCCACTGAAGAAGGTCACTTAAAGATGTATCTTCTACCCTTTTTATAATTCCTTCTTCCCCTTCTTCCTTAATTCCTTCTAATACAAATTTAGCCATTTTCTCTGTATTTCCGCTCCGAGAATAATAAATTATTCCTATCATAATTACCTCCTGAATGTTACAGACTTTCCCATTCCTTCAGAGAAATTCTCCTCTTTAAAATACGTTCTACCTCCCTGATCAACATTTTAAGCTGAGGTACGGAATACTCAGAATTGTTAGGGATGGCCAGGGTATGAGTTCCATATCGCATGTAAAAATAACGTCCACCTGGCTCAGGCTGGTCGAACCCCAATTTTCTTAATTTCCTTATGAAAACTAAAACTCTGCGCTTACAGGGTATCCATCTAACCACGGCTTACAGCTTCTTTAAGGGAAGGTATCCCCTTGTTTAGGTCAAGGCTATCTATTATCGGTAGTGAATCTCCGTGTCTTATTTTAACCATCAACCAACCTTCCAGAACCGATCTTAGACTATTTTGGCACTCATAAAGCGTCTTCCCAAAAGCGATGACACCCTCACACTTAGGAATCTTGCCAAAGTATGTCCCGTCTTCTAATTTATCATATATTGCGCTAGCCATAGCTTTATTTATATACTCTATGAGCATATCTACTCCTTTTTTTTAAATATAGAAATTTTATAACCCTGCCGAAGAATATTTCCCTATTGGGCGATCTAAAGTTGGGCGGGGGACAAGTCCCCGCGCTACAAATAACACGCCTGCGTTGGAGTCCATCTCCAACAAAGAGATAAATGTTTTACGCAACCTGAAGGGTGCACATATTTTCGCCAGCTAAAGCCTGCGGCTACCACAACTTAGCTATCTCATCTTTATGATTACCTGAAATAATAAATTCTTTTCCATTTTCTACCATCCTCACTCCCTCTTTGGGAGAGACTACTTTTCCAATAACCTTATAACTTATATTTTCCCGCTCGTAAATCTGACAAAGTTTTTCTCCTTCCTGGGAACTGAGTGTTAAAATTAATGCTCCCGAAGCAAGCAATTTCAAAGGGTCCAGTCTGTATATTTTGCATATTACTTTAGTCTCTTCTAAAATAGGAATTTTTTCTTTATCTATTCTCATACCTACTCTCGAAGCGTAAGCAAGCTCCCATAATCCTGTCATCAATCCCCCTTCCGTAGGATCGTGCATGGAATGAACTTTGACATTATTACTTGCTAGAAGAGCTTCTTTAACTACTCCTATTCCCGGATTATAAAGAAAATTTCTTATTCGTTCAAGTATTTGCGAAGGGACTTTTCCCTTTAACTCCCGTTCTCTCTCCCGGTAAATTAAGTAAGTTCCCTCTATAGCAATTCCCTTAGTAAGAATAATTATATCTCCCTCTCGTGCTCCTGAATTCCTCACCACTTTCTCTTTTTTGACCTCCCCTATCATCTGCCCAATAGCTATGGGACGATCTAAATTATGAGTAATTTCTGTATGCCCTCCTATCAAGAAGATACCTAATTTCTTACAGGCAGAAATTACTTCTTTAAAAATATTCTCTACAAGAGAATCAGAAGTCTTTTTTTCGGGAAGAAGTAAAGTAAGAAGGAACCAGCGGGGAGTTGCTCCTACACAGGCAACATCATTGGCATTAATATTTACCACATACCAGCCAAGATTACGGGAGGTAAAAGTTATAGGGTCAGTCTTTATGGCTAAGCAGAACTTTCCAAAATCAATAACTGCGGCATCTTTCCCTACTCCCGGTCCTAAAATAACTCTTTTATCTCGGGGAAAAGAGAGAATAAGTGCTTCTAAGAAAGTAGGGTCCAGTTTTCCCACATCCACTTTCTTCATTCGCTATTTAAACCTACCTTCAAATGGTTTTAAGATTGCAGCATCTCTCCGAGTCTGTCAGGAGATTGCTTCAGCTTCACCGGGCAATGACAAATATTTTTATAAAAATCCTAACCTATTACTTTGAATGCGTTCTTAATGAGTTGAATCTCTTTAACTTTTTCTCTTTCCATTAAAATACTTACTACATCAAAACGAGCATTAATTTCTCTTAATCTGTAACGGTGAAGATAATTCAATCCAGCTTTAACGAGGTGCTTCCTTTTATAAAAAGAAATAGCTTCTTCTGGCAATCCGTATTTTAAAGATTTCCGCGTTTTTACCTCTATAAATGCTATTCCTTCTTTGTCACGGGCTACTATATCTATCTCACCTCTTTGACAACGATAATTTCTTTCTATAATTTTATACCCCTGATTCTTTAAAAAAGCTACAGCTACTTCCTCTCCTTTTCTTCCTAACTCTTTTCTTTTAATAACTCTTCCTCTTTCTTCCAAACCTGGGGTCTTTTTATAATCTTCGCTCGCCACAATGGCCAGTAAAGCAGAAAAGCTTCCCCTACTAAATTTTGCTGAGGAACAAATCCCCAATAACGACTATCAGCACTATTATCTCGATTATCACCCATTACAAAAACAGAATCTAAAGGTACTTTTACTGGTCCATATTCATCTCGAGGAAATCCTCTCAAGTAATCATCTTCATGAATAACATAAGGTTCGTTTATAAGCTTCCCATTTACATAGAGCTTCTTATCCTTTATTAAAATCTCATCACCAGGCAATCCGATTACTCTTTTAACAAAATTTTGCTTGGGATTAAGAGGATATTTAAAAACCAATATGTCTCCTCGATCAACATTCTTCAACCCGTAACAAAACTTATAAGCCATAATCCTGTCTTTTATATGGAGAGTGGGTTTCATTGATCCTGTAGGAATCCAGAAACTCTCAGCTACAAAAGTTCTTATAAAAAAAGCGAGCACAAAAGCAATTACGATAGTTTCTACTGTTTCCTTCAGTGTAGATATAATTTTTTTTTTCATCTTTTCGCTTTATTCCTCAAATATGAAAGATTGGCTCGCTTATTTTCTCCTCTCTTCACCACTTCTATCTTCTCAATAGAAGGAGAATTTAAAGGAAAAATTCTTTCTACTCCTACGCCAAAAGAAAGTTTTCTCACTACAAAAGTCTCCCGAACACCTCCCCCTCTCCTTTTAATCACTACCCCCTCAAAAACTTGAGTTCGGTGTTTTCCTCCCTCCTGGATACGAAGATGAACTGCCACTGTATCCCCGGGACGAAAATCTAAATCTTTTCTTTTTATATATCTATTTTCTACCTTTTTCAACTTTGTATTCATCAATAACCTCTTCTAAGAATTTTCTTTCCCTCCGAGAAAGATTTATCCTTTCCAAAAGATCCGGACGTTTCTTAAGAGTATTCTCCAACATCTTTCTTCTCCGCCATCTCTCAATTTCCTGATGATTCCCCGAGAGAAGGACCGCCGGCACTTTCCACCCCCTAAAAGAGGCTGGTCGGGTGTATTGAGGATAATCCAGAAGACCTCCATGAAAAAAAGAATCCTTTCTTGCCGAATCTTCACATCCTAAAACACCGGGAAGCATACGAATCACTACATCCACTAATACCATCGCTGCCAGTTCTCCTCCTGTAAGAACATAATCTCCAATAGAAATTTCCTCGTCTACTAAATGTTCTCTTACTCTTTCGTCAACTCCTTCATAACGGCCGCATATAAGGATAATATTTCTTTTCCCTGCCAGTTCTTTTGCTTTCCCTTGATTAAAGGGGACCCCCTGAGGAGATAAAAGAATTACCCAGGGAGGAGGTTCTAATCTCTCCCGGATTTTTTCCACAGCTTCAAAAAGAGGTTCAGGCTTCATAACCATTCCTCCTCCCCCTCCAAATGGAGCATCATCAACTGTCCGATGTTTATCATGGGTAAACATTCGTAAATCATGGAGATAAATTTCGAGAATCCCTTTTTCTCTTGCTCTTCTAATTATACTCTCTTCAAAGGGCCCCTTAAACATCAGGGGAAACAGAGTGATAATATCTACACGCATATTCTCCTTTAATTAATCCTCCAGAATTTCTACCATCACTCTCTTCTTCTGTTTAGCAGCCGCCGCTCCCACAATAGTCCGCAAGGCATTAGCTACTCTCCCTCCTTTGCCTATCACTTTCCCCATATCCTTCTTAGCTACCCGAATCTCCAGTAAGATTACTCTCTCAGCCTTTACTTCCTGGACCTCCACCTCATTAGGAGCATCTACAATCTGTTTGATAATACTTTCCACAAATTCACGCATCTTAACCTCCTTATCTTTGTTTACTATTGAGAACGAACCTACCCACTTATTAACTCTTCTCGGGAAAAGATAGATAAGCTTAACACTATTTTTCTTAAAGAATTAGAGAGTTTTGCTCCTCTTTTCATCCATTTCAGAGTCTTTTCTTTGTCCACTTGAATTTCCTTACTCCGGGGATTATACCATCCTAATTTCTCAATGAACTTACCTTTGGGAGAAACATGAGAATCTACCACCACTATCCGATAAAAAGGAACCTTCTTAGCTCCTTCTCTTCTTAACCTAATCCTTGTACTCATTAGAGCTCCTTCCAATTAAGTATTACTCTTTCAGGGTTAGAATTGCTAAAAATTGATGTTCCTGCTACTATTACATTAGCGCCCCTGGCTATCACTTCCTTAATAGTTTTACCGTTGATTCCTCCATCTACTCCAATGTCCAGAAAAGTTCCCTTTCTCTTCGCTATTTTACGCAATTTTTTAATCTTTGGGAGAACCTCCGGGAGAAACTCTTGCCCACCAAAACCAGGATCAACCGTCATTAGAAGAACCATATCTATTTCTGATAATATATAATCTAACGAACAAAGAGGAGTAGCGGGATTTAGAGCTACACCAACTTTAACCCCTCTTTTTTTAATAAAAGTAATGAGCCGCAAAAGGTGAGAAGTTGCCTCAACATGAGGAATAAGGAGATCACTACCGGCTTCTACAAATGGAACAATCCACTTCTCCGGCTCTTCTACCATTAAATGAACTTCAAAAGGTAATTTTACCTTTTTTCTCAAATCAGCAACAAATTGGGGACCAAAAGTTATATTAGGGACAAAATGGCCATCCATTATATCAAAATGTAAAAGATCCGCGCTTCTTTCTACCTTTTTTATTTCTTTTAACAAGCAAGACTTATCCGCTGCTAATATTGAAGGAGCTATTTTGATCATTATTGATCGATCTTCTCCATTTTCACCAGTTCGTCCCCTGCATAAATTCTGATTTCTCCTTCTCCTTTTACTTCCGTAATTATCCCTACTCTCTCTCCCGGTTCTCTTTTCCCATAACTTATTGTTCTTTTTCCTTTAGAATCTTCAATCACTACCTTAATCTCTCTTTTTTCAAAACCTAAGGGAACTCTGGCAAAACTTAAAAATAATTTATTCTTTAAAGGCCTGATCTTCTTTTCCTCATAAAAAGAACTCACGGTAAGTTCAATAAAACTCTCCCTATCTACTTTTGATCCTGGAGGAGGAAATTGAGAGATAACTATTCCCTCTTCCCCTTTCAATGGAGATTCCTTTATTCTCCCTATCTTCAGAGGTAATTTTTCAAAGAAATTCCTTACTTCTTCTACTCTTTTTCCTTGAAAATCCGGTAGATAAAATGCTGGTTCTTTTTTCCCTAAACTCACTAAAAGACCTACCCCCTCTTTTCTGTCGACTTCCGTTAAAGGGGGAGGGTTCTGGGAAAAAACCTTACCCGGAGGATAATCTACATATACATAACCTATATCTCTTATCTCTAATCCCTTTTGAGAAAGATAAATTTCTGCTTCTCGTAACTCTTTTCCCTTTAGAGAAGGAATAGCTACTACCTTACTCCCCTCACTTATTACTACTTCTACCACTCTATTCTTACTAACCTTTATCCCCGGAAAGGGAACCTGAGAGATCACCATATCACGGGGAATTTCAGAAGAGTATCTTCTTCCCACAACTTTAAGTGCTAAATCTCGTTCTCCCAAAAGTATAGCTGCTTCTTTCACATCTTTTCCGGTAATAGAAGGAACTTCTATCTTTTCTACAGGGACCAATATCCTCAAAGTAAGGACAAATACTCCTATGGCTAATCCCCACAAACAAATTATTATTAGTGCTCCCTTTAATAAAGACTTTAACCACACCGGATAGCTTTACTCCTTCGACTCTTCTTTGAGCACTTCTACTAATTTTGAAAACTCCCCCGGATTATTAACCGCCAGATCTGCGAGAACCTTTCTATTTAACTTAATACTTTTCTCTTTTAGACTCTTCATAAATGCACTATAAGGAAGACCTCTCGCTCTTGCGGCAATATTAATTCTTGAGATCCATAATCTTCTGAAATCTCTTTTTTTTCTTTTTCTATCTTTATAACTGGCAAAAAACGCCTTTCCAAGAGCTTCCTTTGCTAAAACATAAAGCTTACTTCTCCCCCCTCTATATCCTTTAGCCAATCTTAAGACTTTTTTTCTCTTTTTGGAATGAATAACCCCTCTTTTTATTCTACTCATAGTCTTTCTCTCAAAATTTTATAATGATATTAATCGTTTAATTCTTTTCCTGTCTGTTTTATTCAACAAAATACTCTCTCTTAAATTTCTCTTTTTTTTAGACGTTTTTTTTCTCTTTAAATGACCGGCGCAGGCCTGGGATCTCTTAATTTTACCTTTCTTAGTCTTTTTAAATCGTTTCCTTGCTCCTCGATGAGTTTTGATTTTAGGCATAAGTTCTCCTTCACTTAACGGGCTTTATTTCGCCGAGAAACTAAATATAACTCCATATTCCTCCCGTTCATTCTGGGAGGCACTTCTACTTTTCCTATCTCCTGTACCTCTTCAATTACTCTTTCTAAAATTTTTCTTCCTCTATTTCTATAAATCATTTCCCTTCCTCTAAACTCCAAAGAGACTTTTACATGATATCCCTCCTCCAAAAATTTACATATATTCCTTACCTTTACTTTAAAGTCATGTTCACCTATTGTATATCTTAATCTTATCTCTTTTAAAACATTCCCGGTTTGTTTTTTCTTACTCTTTTTCTTCTGTTTTTCTTGCTCGTACCTAAACTTCTCATAATCCATAATTCGACATACTGGAGGATTTGCCTCGGGAGCTACCTCTACTAAATCCATCTTTTTCTCCCGAGCTATTTTTAGAGCTTCCTCTTTCGTAAAAATCCCTCTGTGTTTTCCTTCAACATCGACTAATCTTACTTGGTTCGCCCTAATTTCCTCATTTACCCTAATTTTTATTTCTCTTTTAATACAAACCTCCTCTCTAACATTATACAAACTTCTACTCTCTATCTGCTTTCTTTACCCAACTTAAAAATTATCTTCTTTAATGCCCAGTGCTGGATTTGAACCAGCGACCTCTTGCATGTCAAGCAAGCACTCTTACCACTGAGCTAACTGGGCAAAAGGCGGCACCCGGATTCGAACCGGGGAATAAAGGATTTGCAGTCCTCTGCCTTACCTCTTGGCTATGCCGCCATCAAATTTAACTTTCGATTCCATTAAATTCCGTCCTTCAAAATTTCGTAATGATTTAAATTTTCTAAAGATTACTCTTTTATCCTTATGGAGCTCTCTCAAGATAAATATGGCAATTTTAGAAAAACCTATCTATTCCTCTAAAAACACATAAAGAATACTTTCTGGAAAATGCAAAATAACTTCCTTTTCAAATACTAATCCTCAGAGACACTCGTCTCTATTCCTCCCTGAGGATTCATTTTACATTCTCCGTTAAAGAAAGCTCCTTCGGCAATAGTCAAATCAGAAGCTCTTACTTTTCCTTCCAGACTACCCGAAGAAAGAAGCTCTACTTTTTCCTCACAATTAATATCGCCAAAAACTTTTCCCGCAATACTCACTGACTTAGCCTTAATATTTGCCCGAATAACTGCTTCCTCTCCAATAAATAAATCTCCCTCTATTTCAATTTCTCCTTCAAACTTCCCATCGAGTCGCACACTTTCCTTATCTTTTAATGTCCCCTTAAGTTCTGTGCTCCTTCCTACGATAGTACTGGTCTCTTCTCTTTTTCTTTTTTTAAACATTTTCCCCCCTAAAAAAATAAAACTCACCCTAAGGGCTCTACCATTAAACTTAAAGGATCAACAGCTTTTTTATTTCGATGAACTTCAAAATGCAGGTGAGGTCCTGTGCTCCGCCCTGTGCTTCCTACTCTACCTATAATATCTCCTTTACTTACCCAGGTACCTTTTTTTACCAGAATCTTAGAAAGATGAGCGTAAACAGTAGAATATCCATATCCGTGATTTATCTCAATCATTAAACCGAAACCATCCTTCCATCCAGTGAAGATAACTTTTCCTTGAGCCGATGCTCTTACCGAAGTCCCCCAGGGGGCAGAAATATCAATGGCCTTATGGAATTCTCTCTTCCCGGTGAAGGGGTCCTTTCGCCAGCCAAATTTTGAGGTTAGCCACCCCTGCACAGGAAAAATATTGGGGGTAGAGGCAAATAATTCTTTTTTCTGGAGAATAATCTTTTCCACCTGTTGAAACCCTTCTATCCGCTTCTGGGCCTCTTTTTCTAAAAGAGGAAAACTCTCCTCCATCTGATCGGTAAGAATAAAAGGGTCCTTCTCTTCTAATCCTCTCTCTAAGGAATAATCCTCCGGGCCTCCTTTCCCTAATTCTTCTCTCTCAACAACACTCACTGCTTTACTCATCCCCGCTAAATTCCTTAATCTACTTTCTAATTCCTTCAATTTTTGTAAAGTCTCATCAAAATCTTGCACTTTTTTAGCTAAAGAAACAATTTTCTCCTGTTGCTGTTTATTTACTCGCTTTAATTCTTCAAGGACAGTTACCTTCGCTCTTATCTCTCTATAATCTGTAATAAAAAAGGCAAGCATAGCTAAAAGCATACCTATTAATATTATACCACTAAAAAAAGCAAATTTAGAGATGACTACCCTTCTTACTCTCTTATCGCCTCCATTGGGAACTACCACTAAAGTGCACCACTCTTTTTTTCTCATTTTTATTACCCTCCTTTTCCCTTCCTCAATAAAAACCAAACCTTCAGGACTATATATTATATTATATAATATCTATAGATAAATGCAACTTAACCCGGGGCAGGAGTAAGGATTTTTATAATTTCCCTCAAAGAACTAACTCTCCAGTCAGCTAAATTTTGATACTCTTGATTACCTTCATAGGTTACTAAAATACTCTTTATTCCCGCTTTTCTACTGGCGATAAGGTCATACTTATAATCACCTACCGAGATAAGATTCTTTCTATTTATTCCCAAGAGTTCGCTGGCCACTATTAAAGGTTTTGCTGAGGGCTTGGGAGAAGCATCTTCTCGGGTTATGAGGGCATCAAAAGATAGTCGATGCTTATTTAGGACTATATCTACTGCTTTTCTTGAATTTCTAGTTACTATAGCTATTTTAATCTTTCTTTTCTTTAAATAATTCATTACTTCCTTTACCCCCGGATATAACTTAGAATCTCTAGCGGCATTTACTTCCGAAGAAATTAAAACTCTTAAAGCCTTTCTCCTCTTCTCCTCTTTTAAAGAATTAATATATTCCAGAATAGACTCTTCGGAAGGACATTGTATCTTCTCTTTAATTTTTTTAAAATTTAGAGGAGACTTAATGAGCGTTCCGTCAAGATCAAAAATTACTCCCTTTACTACCTCTCCATTAAATTTATCTCTCATTATTTTTTAACTCTTCTTTTACCCTCTTCTTTAGATAATGAAAGAATTTAAGGGAGGAATTGGGGGAGATAGATAAATAATTATTCTCTAAATTATGTTTAGATGTTTGTAGTCTCTTTAGAAAAATCCGAGGAGAGAGAAGAATAACCCTCTCATCCATTACTGTCATCCCCTCAACATAATCAGAAGTAACTACATAAATATAATCATAATAACTTCTATTTTGAGAAACAAACCTTTCAATATAGGAATCGGCTGTCTCCTTCTCGCCGGTGAGGATAACTCGCAGGTAAGAACTTACTTTCTCCTCTTTATTGAGAAAAGAGTTCCTGTAAGCATCAAAGACAAGAAAAGTTTTCTGCTTCTTCAGAAAAGAATAACTATCAACTAACCGAATTAATTCCTCTTGAGCCTTACGAACATCTTCTTTCAATAACTTCTTTAAGAAGCGAGAGGAATGAATAATATTATACCCATCTATTAATGTAATTGTCTTCATTATAGCTAAATAAAGTGAGGAGGGAAAAATAATCCTCTCCTCACTTTATTAGAGAAAAAAATTAATTAATTTTCTCCTTATTCCTCTTAGAAGCTTACTTTCAAAGTTGCTTTAGCTACTACAGGGGATGCGCTCTTTACTTCTAAGGTTAAATTCATCAAACTAGCTATGGTGATGACTGTCTTAGCTCCGTAAGTAGTCGTAGGTGTTCCACCAGCAGGAGTTTCATTGGTAACCCATACCGTAAATTTGGTGTTTTCCATAATGGGATAATCTTTTATTCTGCCATCGATAGTAACAGTATCACTGAATGCCTTCTTGTAATAAGCTTCCAGAGAACCTCCCCCTATAGGATACGCACCTTTAAGATAGTAAGCTAACTGACTTGCTCCCCCACCACCAGGAGAATAGCTTCCTACCTCAGCAGTCAAGGTGAAAGGAGAAAAACTACCGCTAATCTTGGCTCCATAGGAAGTTCCGTAATAAGCTTCTGTAGCTACCGGGGTGCTATTAGCCATTACTCCAAGAGTTAAACCATCAGTACTGAAGGACAATCCTCCCCCATAACTATAAGCTACACTACCCGTAGGATATTCCTGATTATTTACTACCAAACTCACCGGACCAGCTGCGAGTTTTACCCCTGGATTCTTGGGAATGTTAGCATCCAGATCATATAACTTGTAATCCAACGCCTTATTCAGCTCGAATGCAAAAGAATCTGCTGCGTATTTAATCCAGCCGTCACTACTGGCACTCCAAGAATCTCCACTCTTACTTAATACTTCTACTTTCAACTCAGATTTACTACTTCCCGTTAAGAGTCCTGCAGGAGTTTCTGAAGAAACAGAAAAAGTTACATCTCCGGAAAATTTTACCTTATCGAATTCCATTGTCGCAAAAGCACTCATACTCAGGGCTAATGTTAGAATTCCCACCAACACACCTACTAATTTCTTCTTCATTACTCATCCTCCTTCTATTTATTATTTTTTACTTCTTTCTCTTTTTAGGAAAAATTTCTTTTTCTTCTCTTCCTCATCACCCCCTTTCCTCAGTTCATCTATAACATAAGTCAAAAAATTTGTCAAGATTTATTTAATAAATAGAAAAATATAGCGGCTTATAGTTTCCTTCTCTTATATTATATATTAGCTTCCTTTGTAAAAAGAGCCTCTCCTTTAGATCTACCTCTCTTGATAAACTCATATGCCTCTTCAATTATTGACATATTATTATAGGAAACTCTGTGAATTAGTCAAATTTCGTAGTTAAGACTCTATTCTCTGAGAGTTCATACTGAGAACCTTCAATTTTAGCTAATCTCTCTTATTCTTCTTTAACTTCAGCCATTTTCCCCTGGCTTGCATTAGTTAGTTTATATCAAATTCTTTATCTATCAAATTTGGTAAAGGTAATTTATAAAGAAACTCACTTTATTAAATTTTCAGAATGTCTTTAAATCCTGAAGCACCACTATATTCCCAACATCTCCTTCATTACAATAATATCAAACTCATTTATTCTTTTCAAAGACGGCTCATTAGTAATAAAGGCTTTAGCACCGGCTAATATTGAGGAAGTTACCTGAATTGCATCGGGAGTTTTAATATTATACTCTGCTCTTAAGCTTGAGGCAACATCAGCTATTCTTTCGTCAAAAGGGAGTATCTTAAGGTTAGGAAAAGTATGCAGAAGAAATTTATACTCCTCCACTAAACGCTTATTCTTTTCTTTCTTTGGTTTAACTAAAATTTCCAGGAGAGTTATCATTGAGGTAACTGCCTTTATAGTCCCCGCTTCAATAGAGCTAAAAAGGACTTTAGTAAAGGGAAGATAATCTTCGTTCTTCTCAAAATGGTAAATAAATCCCATCGTGTCTATACCCACAACAGAGTATTTTCTTAATAGTACCAAAATCTTAGCCTCTATTCTCCCCAAGACTCTCGCTCCTTCCTAACATAATCAGTTGCATCTATTCCTTGCCATACTTTTTTACCTAAGCCCAGCATATAGTTAGTGTAATTTTTAGGCCGGGGACGCATAACTACCTTTTCTTTTTCTACCTCAACTATAAGTTGGTCCCCCGCATGAAGACCTAATTTTTTTCTTGCCTCTTTGGGAATAACTACTTGATGCCTACTGCTTAGTTTTACTATCGCTATCATACATTTCTCCTTATCGTATTACTTTTTTATAATTGTTTTTAATTATACAACAAAATAAAAAATTGTCAAATTTTTGTTACTTCAAAGGGATTGATAATCAAGCAGTTTCCATACTGAACTACCAAGCATTCTCCTTATTATCTTGAATATTTCTTTTTCATCTTTTTCTGCAAGATGCCCAATCTTCTTAATAACTAAACTACTGGACAAAGTCGCAAATTTCATTCTTGCCATAGAGAGCTTGGGTAATATTGTCTTTCTTAAAGTTAAATTTATTCTTAAATTTTTCGTATTATTCAACCACTAACTATTACAAATAATTATCTAAGAGTTAAGGAGAAAGTTCCACGATCTCAGCTTTTATCTCTTCAAGGTTTATCCATGCTATAGTGGGTCGATGAGTGAGCCAACCAGCGCACTCTCCAGGATTAATTAATAGTAAATTTTGTTCCTTTCTAATCTCCGCTTTATGAGTATGACCGTAAATTATAAGATCGTATCTTTTCTTTTTTAGCTTCTTTAAATTTAAAGTTGAAGGGTCATGGAGAAGTAATATTTTCTTTCCTTCTTGTTCTAACTCCCAGGGACCAGGGTGAATCTCCCCTATCTTTTCTATAGCTTTTTTCAGTCCTTCTCTCTCCCCATCATTATTCCCAAAAACGCCTATTAGGGGACAGGAAAGTTTCTCTAATTCTCTTACTACAAAGGGAGCAACGAAATCTCCCGCGTGAAGCACTAATTTTACCTTTTTTTTATTAAAAAATTCTACAGCTTGCTTAATTTTTGGCAGGTTATCGTGTGAGTCACTCATTAAACCAATAATCATAAACTTTACTCCTTCAATCAGGATGTTGCTCTATAATTTTTAGAAGAACTTTATAAAAGTTTTTTATATCTTTAATCTCATTAATTAAAATTTGGTAAAGCACTTTAGTATCTATACGATTGTAAAGATGAACCACTCTATTTCGAAACTGAGCCATTTTGATGTAAGAGACAGCTTCCTGCGAATCTATAAACCTATTATCACGAAGTATCTCTACGATCTCTGAATTGGAATTAGGTGTTTTAAGTCCTAATGAAGCTATAATATAACTTCCTATATCCAGGAGAGCTTGAATTGATGTTTGAAGACGATGCAAAGCTGAATCTACATTCCTGAAATCAGAAATAAATTCTTCATAGCTCTTTGAACAAAGTATTTTTAACTTCTCCAGGTTTTCAGGAATTAAATCTAATTTTGTCTGAATTTCGCTTTGTTTCATATAGTTTCACACCTTCTTAATCTTCCCTTTATATGATACTTTTCCATAAAATCTAAGGTGGGTTTAAAATCACAAAAGTTTATAATTACCCTCATCTCAAATCTCTTACGAAACTCAGAATCTTTTTCATAAATTAACTTTCCTGTCCTTAATACATTATGTTGGAAAACCAGTCCCTGGTGATTAAGAATAATTAAATCAACTTTTTTAAATCCAAGAGAAGAGCTAATCTTGTATTCTAAGAAATTCTCTTCATCTAATAATTTTACTCCGGAAGGAGCATTATCTTTCAAAAGAATAGCAATATCTACATCACTTAAGACTCCAGCTTTCCCTTGAGCTAAAGATCCAAAGAGATACGCGGCGGCAATATACTTATAATCCTGAAACACAGGATTAAGAATGTGTTTAATATTTAAATTCATTCTTTATTAAATTCTCAAATCCTTCCTCACTTAAAATCTTCACTCCTAATTTTTTAGCTTTTTCGTATTTAGAGCCGGGGTCTTTCCCGGCTACTACATAATCAACTCTTTTACTTACACTACTTACAACTCTTCCCCCCAGACTTTCTACTAACTCCTTAGCTTGCTCGCGAGTATAATGTTTTAAAGCTCCGGTAAAAACAAACTTTTTTTCTGACAGAAGTGTTTTCTCTACCTTCTTCTTTCCCCTCTCTTCTCCCATTTTAACTCCATACTCTTTTAATTTCTTTAAAAGTTTTCTGTTTCTCTCTTCCTGAAAAAAAAGCACTATAGAGCGAGCTGTTCGCGGACCAATTTCTGGGATAGCTTCTAATTCTTCGGAAGAAGCCTTAGATAACTCTTCTATAGAAGAAAAATGTTCACTTAAAATGCGGGCTCCCCTTCTCCCTACATAACGAATACCTAAGGCGAAGATAAGACGGGATAAAGGACGCTTCTTACTTTCTTCAATCTGGGAAAGAAGATTTTGCGAAGATTTTTTCCCCATTCTCTCTAAGGAAGAAAGAAGGGAAAGGTCTAACCTGTAAAGGTCGGTTATATCTTTTACTATTTTTTTATCCACCAATTGTTCAATTAATTTATTTCCCAGCCCTTCTATATCCATAGCGGTTCTTTGAGCATAATGAGCTATTCTCTCTTTCAACTGCGCAGGACAGGCTGAACCTATACAACGAGCTACTGCCTCACCTTCTAACCTCATAACATTAGCTCCACATACAGGACACTTTTTGGGCATGGAAAATTTTTTCTCTTTGCCCGTGCGTTTACTCTCCACTACTTTTACCACCTGAGGGATGATATCCCCCCCTTTTTCAATAATTACTGTATCTCCGATACGAATATCTTTCCTCCTGATCTCATCTTCATTATGGAGAGTAGCTCTTTTGACGACTGTTCCTGAAAGAAGAGTAGGCTCAAGAATAGCTACCGGAGTAAGGGCACCTGTTCTTCCTACCTGAACAATTATATTTCTTATCCGGGTAGTAGCTTCAGTAGCCGGGAATTTATAGGCTGTCGCCCAGCGAGGACTCTTACTGGTAGCTCCCAATCGAGATTGTTGAGAGAGAGAATTTACTTTAATTACAACCCCATCCACATCGTAATCTAATTCTTCTCTCCTTTTTACCCAGAAATTCCAATAATCAATCACTTCTTTTATATCCTTACATAGTTTAATATTAGAACTTACCCTGAATCCCCAATCTCTCAAAATTTTTAAACATTCCCAATGAGTAGAGGGCATTGAAAAGGAAGTGACCATAGTTAAGCTATAAATGAAATTATTGAGAGGTCTTCTGGCCGTAAGTCTCGGGTCTAAAAGTTTCAGAGAACCAGCTGCTGCATTACGGGGATTGGCAAAAAGAGGTTCTCCTTTTTCTTCCCTTTCTCTATTCACTTCCCGAAAGCCTGAACGAGTCATATAAACTTCTCCTCGTACTTCTATCCTTCCTCTTACTTTTTTGAGAAGCTTCAAGGGGATAGTTTTAATAGTTCTCAGATTCCCCGTAATATCATCCCCCCGTCTTCCATCTCCCCGAGTAGAGCCTCTTATTAGATAACCATCTTCATAAATAAGAGAGATAGACACTCCGTCTATCTTTAACTCCGCAACATATTCAAATTTTTCACCGGGAAGGTAGCGGTAAAGTCTTTCCTCAAATTCCTTTACTTCTTCGGAAGAATAAGTGTTATCCAGACTTAACATAGGAATTTCATGCTCAACTACCGGAAATTCCTCTACAGGAGCTCCTCCTACTCTTTGAGTAGGAGAATCAGGGCTCTTCAGGGAAGGATATCTTTCTTCTAAACTCTTAAGTTCCCTAACCAGTAGGTCATATTCATAGTCGGAAATCTCGGGATTATTTTCTACATAATATTTATAATCATGATAGCGAATTTCTTCCCGGAGTTTTTCTATTCTCTTCTTTACTTCTTCACTAACCATTCTTAACTCTCTTTCACAATCTTCATAAATTTCCTCTTACCTACCTGGAGAATATGCTCATTATTTATCAAAATTTCTAAATCAATATCCCTTATCTTCTCTCCATCCCATTTTACTCCTCCCTGGAGAATTAAGCGACGAGCCTCAGCTCCACTTCTAGCCAAATTTACTATCTGAAGAAGCCTAACTATCCAGATTTTATCTTCCTTTGTTTTATAAATGGAGATATCCTCAGGAACTTTCTTTTTCTTAAAGATAAGATTAAATTTATCTTTTGCCTTCTCTGCCGAAGACTTTCCGTAGTAGAAACTAACTATCTCCATAGCTAAATCTTCCTTAGCCTTTTTAGGATGGAGTTTCTCCTTATTCTTTATCTCTTCTTCGTCTAAAAAGGTAAGTAAACGAAAATACTTTCCTGTAAGCTCATCCGGAATAGACATAACCTTTCCATACATCTCTTCGGGAGATTCATTTATTCCAATATAATTACCCAGACTTTTGCTCATCTTTTCCTTACCATCTGTTCCTTCAAGAAGAGGTAAAGTAATAATCACCTGTGGAGATTGTCCGTAAGACTTCTGCATTTCTCTTCCCATTAAAAGGTTAAATGTCTGATCCGTTCCTCCAATTTCTACATCTGCTTTCAGAGCTACAGAATCATAAGCCTGCATCAGAGGATACAAAAATTCATGTAAACCAATGGGAGAATTATTATGATAACGCTTATAAAAATCATCCCGTTCAAGAATACGGGCAACGGTGCACCGGGAAGCAAGATCCAGAACTTCGGAAAAACTAAGAGAGGCAAGCCACTTACTATTAAAAACTATCTCTGTTTTTTTAGAATCTAAAATTTTAAAGACTTGCTCCTGATAAGTATGAGCATTAGAAGCTATTTCTTCCGAACTTAATGGTCTTCGCGTTTTCATTTTTCCACTCGGGTCCCCTATCCTGGCCGTAAAATCTCCGATAACTAAAATAACCTTATGTCCAAGATCCTGAAAACATCTTAATTTAAGAAGAGGTACGGCAGTTCCCAGATGAATATCAGGCGCGGTAGGATCTACACCCAGCTTTATTCTTAAAGAACCTCTCTTCTTTATCTTCTCCAAAAGCTCTTCTTCTTTAACTATTTTGACCACATTTTTTTTAATTAAACAAACTTGTTCTTCAGGATTCATTTATTCTTTCTCTCGCATTTTTTTCAAAAATTTTGCCTCTTTATAATAGTTTTTCTATCTGCCGGGGAAATTTTTCTTTTAAAATCTCTATTATTTTATCCCCTGCTTCATCAGCAGAATAATTTTCCATATCCAACCAGATTATACGTTTATCCTTTCTAAACCAGCTAAGCTGCCTCTTAGAAAATCTACGGGTATTTCTTTTAACTAAACGGATAGCTTCCTCTTTCGAATATCTCCCCTTAAGATACCCTAAGATCTCTCTGTATCCTAATCCTTGCATTGAAGGTAAGTTTTCATCATATCCCTTTCTTAGGAGAGTTTCTACTTCTTTAATTAGTCCTTCTTTAATCATTTTATCTACACGTTCATCTATTAACTTATAAAGAGATTCCCTTCTCCTCCTCAATCCAATAATTAATATAGGGGAAAGAGAAGAAGGAGAATCTTTTTGAAAAGAAGAAATTTTCCGCCCGCTTAAATAATAAACTTCCAGAGCACGAATAATTCTTCTCTGATCATTTGGATGGACCCAAGAAGCGGTTTCGGGATCTACCTTCTTTAACTTCTCATATAAAACTTCTTTTCCTCGCTTCTGCGCCTCTTGTTTTAACTTCGCTCGTAAATTCCAGTCTGCCCCTGGTCCTACAAAAAGTCCATCTATTAATGCTTTTATGTAAAGTGCAGTCCCTCCTACTATTAAGGGAAGTTTATCTTCTTTCTGCAACTTTTCAATAATTTCTTCTGCCTGTCTTTTAAATTCGGCAGCATTAAAAATTTGTGCCGGAGAAATTACATCTACTAAATGATGGGGGAACTCTTTTCGTATTCTGAGAGAAGGTTTACCTGTACCTATGTTCATCTCTCTATAAATTTGCCGCGAATCAGCCGAAATTATCTCCCCCCGTATCTTGGTTAGCAAATTTAAGGCTACTTCTGTCTTTCCTACTGCTGTCGGTCCTAAAATCACTAAAAGAGGATACTTTAATACTCTGACTATTTTTCTCCTCTCTTGCCTTATTTATCAACTCATTTAAAGAAATCTTCATTTACTACTAAAGAATTTTCCCTCTTAAGGCCCAACAACCAGAAGCTACTATCTTTACCCCGATAAGGGTGCCTATAAGTTCCTTCTTACCTTTAAATACTACTATCTTATTCGTGCGGGTTCTTCCTTGAAGTTCCTCAGGGTTTTTCTTAGATACTTTCTCTACTAAAACTTCTAATTTCTGGCCCACCAGAAGCTCGTTTTTTTCCTCAGTGATCCTTTGCTGAACTTTTATTAACCTTCGTAGTCTCTCTTTCTTCACCTCATCGGGAACTTGGTCCTCAAATTCAGCCGCTTCTGTCCCTTTTACAGGAGAATAGCAAAAAGTAAAGGCACCGTCAAATTTTATCCTCTCTATTACCTCTAAAGTCTCTTCGAAATCCTCTTCTTTCTCTCCAGGAAACCCTACAATCAAATCAGTAGTAAGACTTATCTCGGGAATGGCCTCTCTCACCTTTTTTACTATCTCTTCATATCTTTCTCGGGTATATCCCCTTCCCATTCGCTGAAGAACTCTATTAGACCCTGCCTGTAAAGGAAGATGGAGATGTTCGCAGACTTTCTTTAGTTTCATTCTTTCAATTAACTTTTCACTTAAATCCTTGGGATGAGAAGTAGTAAACCTTATTCTTTCTATTCCCTCTACATTATTAACTTCTGTAAGCAAATCAGCAAAATCTTTTCCTTCGCTCAAGTAAGAATTAACATTCTGTCCCAAAAGAATTACTTCTTTATATCCCTCCTGGGAGAGTTCTTCTATCTCTTTGAGGATATCTTCACACAACCTGCTTCTCTCTCTTCCTCGAACAAAAGGAACAATACAGTAAGTGCAGAAATTATTACAACCGCGCATTATAGGAATATAAGCTGAAAACTTCCTTTTTCTTAATTTAGGTAGTCCTTCAGGAAAGATTCCTTCCTTATCTATTTCTACTATTCTTTGCTGGTTCTTCTGCACTTTCTCTACTATTTGAGGTAAACGATGAAAATTAAAAGTCCCCACAACAAAGTCTATGTACGGGGCCTGGGCAACAATCTCTTCCGCTTCTTTTTGAGCAAGACAACCGCATACTCCTAAAAGAAGCTCGGGGTTTTTTTTCTTTAGTTTCCCAATCTCTCCAAGTTTACTATAAATTTTATGTTTAACTTTATTACGAACATAGCAGGTATTAAGAATAATAAGGTTGGCTTCTTCGGGGTGCGAAGATAGAGAATATCCCCTTTCTTTAAATAAGCCAGAGATTATCTCGGAATCATACTCATTCATCTGACAGCCATAAGTCTGGATATAAGCTTTCAAATTAACCATTTATCGTCTTTTATTGGTGAGCTAAATACTTAAATATCATTACAAAGGACCTTAAGGTAATTTCAAGAAGTTCTCACACCCTCCCTTCGAGCCTTCTTTAACTCTTCCAAAAGTGAAGCTGAAACTTCTACTTTCCCCATTAATACTTCACCTTTTCCTTCCCCATGACAGTCTGACCCCCCCGTAATAAGAAGATGATGCTTTTTAGCTATCCGCCGATAATGAGCTACAATCTCCATATTATGAGCACTATGATAAACTTCTATTCCCATAAGTCCTCTTTTTACCATTTCGGGAATAAGGTCATCTCTTTTAGAAAGATAAGGATGAGCAAAAACAGGTAGTCCATCAGCCTTTAAAATTAACTGGATAACC
>JAGGVN010000062.1 GCA_021158005.1 Candidatus Aerophobota bacterium
AATTATTTCTCTGAGTTCTTCCTTAGCTTCTCTTGCCCCGGCCACATCATTAAAAGTTACCCGCATTTTTTCCTTAGAAACAAGTCTGGCCCGACTTTTTCCAAAAGAGAAAGCTTTACTACCTCCTACACTCATTTTCCTGGCTAAATAGATCCAGATGCCGATAATCACCAAAAAAGGAAGAAAACCCCCTAAGAAACTAATAACCCAGGAGGAACCCTCTGGATGAACCTCAATCTCTACCTTCTTCTCTCTCAAAATCCTAATTAAATCAGGATCATTAGGAGCATAAGTTCTAAACCGACCTCCATTACTCAAGATCCCTGAAATAGAAGAACCTTTCATAGCTACTTTATCTACTCGATTCTCTTCCACCATTTCCAGAAATTCTGTATAAGAAATTTCTATCTCTTTCACTTGAGAAGAGCTCAGGCGAAAAAAATTTAAAAAAGAAATAATCACTATAAATATTATGAAAAAGAGAAAGAGGCTTACCCCAAACTTTTTATTATCCTTTTTATTATCCTTTTTATTCTTCACTTCATTATTCATTTTTGTATTTTACCTCAAAAATAAAAAAACGCAAATAAAACCTGGTTTTTTATTCCGGTTAAAGAAGTAATTTTCTTATAATTTCCTCACCCATTTCTTTTGTTCCAACAGCTTCTTTCTCTTTAGCAGGGGGTAATAAATCGTAAGTAACTCTTTTTCCTTCCTGAATAGTCTGAGCTACCGCTTCTTCCAACTTGAAAGCAGCTTCTTCTTCCCCTAAGAACTTAAGCATCATTACCCCGGAAAGAATCATTCCTGTCGGATTTACCTTATTCATTCCCTTATACTTAGGAGCACTCCCGTGAGTAGGTTCAAATACCGCATAGGTATCCCCTATATTTGCCCCCGGAGCTATCCCTAACCCTCCTACCATCCCTGCGCATAAGTCAGAAAGAATATCTCCGTAGAGATTAGGTAATAACAAAACATCGTAATTCTGCGGTTTCTGAACTAATTGCATACACATATTATCTACTAATCTCTCTTCAAACTCTACTCTCCCTTCATATTTTTTTGCTACTTCTCTAACTACTTTTAGAAAAAGTCCGTCGCTAAATTTCATTATATTAGCTTTGTGCACTACGGTTACTTTCTTCCTCCTATTTTCAAGAGCATATCGGAAACAAGCTTCAGCTATCCTCCTGGAAGCAAACACAGATATGGGCTTAATACTTATTCCAGAATCCTCTCTTATCTTCTTTCCTCTTATCCTTTTTACAAAATTAATAAGCTCAAGAGTATCTTTTTCTCCTTTTTCAAATTCAATCCCGGCATAAAGGTCCTCTGTATTTTCCCGCACCACTACTAAATTTACATCTTTAAATCGTGTTCTTACTCCCTGGTAATATTTATAAGGACGAAGACAAATATAGAGATCTAATTCTTTTCTTAGACTTACATTGACACTCCGAAACCCTTCTCCTATGGGAGTAGTAATAGGACCTTTCCAGGCCACTTTATTTCTTCTTATAGAATCAATAACTGAAGAAGGAAGGGGAGTCTTATATTTTTTAATCGTCTTCTCCCCGGCTTCTACTATTTCCCACTCTATCTTTACCCCTGTTGCTTCTACACACCTTCGGGCAACTTCCGTTATTTCCGGACCAACTCCATCCCCAGGAATTAAAGTAACTTTGTGCATTTATTCTCCATCCCCTAATATACTACTTTATTTAAAGGATATTCAACAATCCCCTCCCCACCTGCTTTCTTAATTTGAGGAATTAGCTCCCGCGCTTTCCTCTCATCCAGAACTATCTCTAAGGCATACCATCCTTCCTCGCTTAAGGAAGAAATAGTGGGCTTCTTCAGGGCGGGGAGAATGCTCATCACTCTTTTCAAATTTTCCCGAGAAACATTCAATTTTAAACCCACTTTTCCCATCCCATTTACGGCTCCTTCTAAGAGTATAGTTAAAGCCTCTATTTTTTCTCTTTTCCATGAATCTTCCCAGGAAGATTTATTAGCAATAAGCCAGGTTGTGGATTTTAAAACAGTATCTACTATCCGAAGGTTGTTAGCTTCCAGAGACCTCCCTGTTTCCGTAAGTTCCACAATAGCATCTACCAGAGAGGGAGGTTTTATTTCTGTAGCTCCCCAAGAAAACTCTACTTCTGCTCTTACCCCTTTTTCCTTTAGATATGCCTTGGTTACTTCTACTAATTCTGTAGCAATTCTCTTTCCTTCTAAGTCTTCTGCTCTATTTATAAGAGAATTTACCGGAACAGCCAGCACCCACCTTACCGAACCCAATCCTCTTTTAGCGTAAGCCAACTCTTTTATTCTCTCTACCTGTACTCCTCTTTCTAATATCCAATCATTCCCGGCTAAACCGGCATCAAGAACTCCTTTTTCCACATAAAGGGGAATTTCTTGAGTGCGTATTAATAAAACTTCTAATTCTTCATCATCAATAAAGAGATTATAGGATCTTTCTCTTCTTTCAATTCTAAAACCTGCTCGTTTGAATAGTTCCAGAGTCATCTCTTCAAGGCTTCCTTTAGGAAAACCGAATCTTAACTTTCTAACCATTTTACTCTCTCCCTTATTAAATAGATCTCTCGGCATTCTTTTTCTGGGGATGTCCTAAAAACTTAACTTTTCTTTGGTAAATCGAGTAAAGGAATAATTTTTTCTAATTCTATCTGGTAACGAAGAGCATCAATCACTATTATTTTATTTCCCCTATAAGTAATCTCGCCCTTATCGGATAAAAAGCACGATTTAAGAAGAGGAGATATCCTGGAGGGATCAGCGTATCTTAAAAAATAAGTTCTTACTACTTTTTGTTTATCAAAAGTATCCTCGAGTGAGAGTCTCTCTCTAATTTTTCTTAAAGGATAAGAAGCTTCCTCTATAACTAATGTATTCTTCTTTTGGTCTACTTCTATTATTCTACCTAAAGGAGACTTTACCTTTTCAACAATCTTTAGAGCTTGAGAAAGGGAAATATATTTTAAGTAAATTTTTTCTTTTTTCTTCTCTTTTTCAAAAGTATCTAGTTCTATGAGTTTCAGTTTAATTAACTTCAAACGATAGGGAGAGTCAATTATAGAAAGGGAGTTTCTTTCCTCGTCCATCTCTATCTTACCCTTATCAGAAAGAAGAGGAGAGAGTCTTTCGCTTAGAGAAGAGGCCAGAGCATATTTTAACTTGTAACTTAACTTTTGAGGATAAAAAACATCCAGACTTTCCATTAACTTATCCAGCTCTTCAAAACGCCACTTTAAAGCAGTGATTTCGAGGGCATTCTCCTCCTCATTTAATTTAATAGTAGCTTCTGGTGAGAGAAAGGGAAAAACTTTTTCCTTGAATTTCTCTGAAGAAAGAAGTTCTTTGGCCTCGGTATACTTTAAAAAATAGGACCTTGTTCCCTTCTGGGACTCAAAAGTATCCAGTTTTTCCAACTCCTTAGATATTCTCTCAATCACCCAGTTATTATCTCTCACAGTGAGGATATTATCTTCCGCTTTCAAAGAGCCCCGGGGAGAAAGAAACTTATCCA
>JAGGVN010000061.1 GCA_021158005.1 Candidatus Aerophobota bacterium
ACAGGGGAGAAATGAGAGATGATAAGTGAATATTCTTCTCCCATTCCCCCCGGTAAGTAACATAATACTATAAACTTAGTCCTACTTTTTAAAGAAGAATGTACACCAATTGTTGGGGAATTTTATACTCGCTGTTCGGTATGATGCATATCCATCCTTTTGAACTCCATTTCCAACATTATTCTTAACTATAAAGAAATCTCCTATCCCGGGTCTGGTCACAATACCTATCATCCACAGGTTCTTGGCATGGATTTTAAATGCTTCCTTAGTCAGTTCAATCCTTTTTTCTTTAGAACTAAGCTTAGGAATTTCCTTATAAATCTCATATAAACGTTTTACATCTATAGGAGGCTCTTCGCCTGATTTACCATTAGTAGCAAACCAAAGACCCCACATTGGTGCCCAGTAAGTATATGCAGAGGTGGGGAATACATATCCTGAGCCTACTGGAGGCTCTCCATAACTCCCTCCTGCTGCTGCATAGCTTGCTACTTCAAATTTAGCTGCGGTTACCTGGGTTTCCCAAAGCTGTCTATCCACGGGTTTAACCACAACCTTTATCCCTATATCTTCCCAGTATCCTTTTATAAGCTCTGATGCCTCTACATTTTCCGGTGGGTAGGGTGTAAATGCACTTATTACAAATCTCAATTGTTTACCGTCAGGACGTAGCCGATACTGGTGATTTTTATCCCACACAAGTCCCAGTTCATCTAAAATTTTATTCGCTGTCTTGGGATCATACTCAGTGTACTGCTTGGCGTATTCTTCTACATACCAGGGTGTTTTCTCAGAAGGAGCTACTTGAGAAGGATTAGCTAATCCCTTAAAGAGAAGCTTGCTTATCTCTTCTCTATTTATGGCCACTGATAAAGCTATACGAAACTTTTTGTTGCGAAAGAGATCACGCAGAATGGGATCTTTATGAAAGAAGTTAAAGTAAAGGGTACAGAGATTAATTCCAGCACCCATGGGAACCTGAGGGATAACCCGATAATCACCCTTTTCCTCATTTTGTTTGCAAACTGGATAATTAGCAACAGAGGAAATCCTTAATGCTTGATAATCTAATTCACCGGCAAGAGCTCTAAGTAATATCGCTTCAGCATCAGCCATAAGACTTTCCTCTATCTTATCAATATAGGGAAGTTGATTCCCCTCGGTGTCAATCTTAAAGTAGTAGGGATTACGTAGGAATCTTTGTATAGCTGAGCCTCTTTCATCTATGGGATACCAAGCACCTATGACAGGACGCTCGGGATTTCCTCCATTAGTGTCATTCTTAGTCTTGAAATAGTCTTGCCAACTTGCAAAACCTTCTTTTTTCATCATCTTTTCTATCTTTTCCATAGATGTATATTTGGGGTGAAACTGTTTTAGATAATGTTTAGGAGCAAATATCATAGGAGGGTAGGCATTAGCAAACATCTCTACAACCATACTATAAGGAGCTGCAAAGCTTAAGCTAAAGGCATAATCATCTATCTTTTTTATAGTTCCCGGCTCTCCTTCAATGGTTAACTTTGCAGGTACCACAGGGGTAAGATCCTTATTGAGCAGTATATCATTCCAGCAGAATACAAAGTCATCAGCAGTAAATGGTGCTCCATCACTCCATTTCATTCCCTTTCTTAAGAAAAAAGTTACTGTTTTTCCATCCTCACTTATTTTCCACCCTTTAACTATATTGGGCAATATTTTAGTGCAGTATTCATCATAAGAAAAAAGGTGTTCTTCTCTCTCACAATAAACCTGAAAAGAGAGAACTCCTAAGTTTGCTCTATGCCAGGTACCACCATACTGACCAATTTCTTCTGTTGGCTTTACTACTAAAGGTTCTTCGGGAAGTCTCTCTTCCACTGGAGGAAGTTCTCCCGCGGCTACTTTCACCCTGAGCATAGGAGCTTCCTTAAATGTCAATTTTTTCCCAACAAGCTTTTCATAGTTGTTTAGCTCATATACTTCCTGGGCTATCGCTGGAGCTATTCCTAAAAGGGATATCGCTCCAACCATTAACATCACTATTAATTTACGCATCATTTTTTACCTCCTTTTTAATATGTTTGTCCGACTTGGTTCATTTTTCTACGGAAAACTCCTAAAAAAGAAATTAATTTCTCAACACTTCTCTTTTTTAGAAAGCTTTCCTTTCCCCAAGATAGATTGGCCTATCTATCTTTCTCACCTCCTTTTCGGCCATTTATTCTATCTTTCTTCTTTTCATTTAGATCCTCTTGGGTTTTCTTATTTAATCTTCAATTTCTTGCTGCCAAAGAAATCACACATCTAATATTTTTCAAAATTAGCCGGAAACTCTAGCCTTTCTAAGCAGGACCTTATTATCCTATTTCTTTCTCCGTCTCCCAGATAGCTTCCTCAATTATATCCATAGCTTTCTTAGCTATCCCCTCAGGCATAATTAAAGGAGGAGACATTCTCAAAATATGACCCGCAGGAATCCAGGCGAGTCCCTTTTTAAACGCTTTTTGATAGACTAATTTTCCGGCTTCCTCAAAAGGCTGTTTACTTAATTTATCCTTAACTAATTCTACTCCAAATAAGCAGCCCTTTCCCCGAACATCTCCAATAATTTCATACTTATCTTTCATCTCATAAAGTCTTTTCATTACTACTTTTTCAATTCTTTGAGCATTTTCTAAAAGTCCTTCTTCCTCTATTACCTTAATGGTAGCTAAGCCAGCGGCACAAGCTACAGGATTTCCTCCATAACTTGAAGAAGCACTAATCTTTTCTAAGGTATCTTTATATTTTTCTCTTACTACCACGGCTGTTACTGGATAACCATTTCCTAAACCCTTACCAATAGTGAGAACATCAGGGATGACACCATAATGATCTACGGCAAACCACTTTCCTGTTCTTCCCATTCCTGTTAAAATTTCATCGGCAAAGAGAAGAATATTTTTTTCATCACAATATTTTCTTAAAAGAGGTAAGAATTCATCGGGTAAGAATATAGAGCCGCCCCATCCTTGGATAGGCTCAAGGACAATAGCCGCTACTCTACCCGTAGTTTCCTCTTCAATTTGTTTTTTTAAAAAATCAATGCAATAAATCCCGCATTCTGGATAATTTAATTTAAAGGGACAGCGATAACAATTAGGACGAGGAGCAAGGAAAAAGCCCGGTGCTCTTATTCCTTTATCAGGAGTCATATAAGCTAAGCTTACTGAACCTAAACTTTTCCCATGAAAGTCATGCCAGAAAGAGATAAATTCAAAATTATTGGTAGCCGCTCTACAAGCTCTTAACCCCGCTTCTACAGCTGATGTCCCATCCGAATAAAGCTGGATGCCATTTAAGTCACCGGGGGTAATCTCGGCTAATTTTTCTAAAAACTCAAGTTTTACTCGGGTAGTAAAATCATGGCAATTCATTAGTTTTCCTACTTGTTTTTGGATAGCCTTGGTAATTTTAGGATGAGAGTGCCCACAGCCAGTTACATATATTCCTGAAGAAAAATCTATGTAGGTATTACCATCTACATCAGTTAAGGTATAGCCTTTACCTTTCTCAAAGACTACGGGAAATAGTCTTACCTGAGAAGAGTATCCCTTCATATATTTAGTAGCTTTTGAGTGAAGTTTCTTTGATTTTGGTCCTGGGGGGTCAACTATTATTTGAGGTAATTTAGTTTTCTTCGCTAATAATGCTTCTTTTGGATTCATTTCTTATTTTTTCTTTGCTTTTTCGTATTGAGGCGGTTCATTTTTTTCTCTATTTGTCGAGGATGAACCTTGACGCTACTTTGGTGGAGATAAACTCCAACGCTACTTTTTATTTTCAATTTTGATTATATTTTATCATATTTTAAAAAAATGTCAAGTCTTAAAAAAATTTGGCTATAAAAATTAGGAAAGACAGATAGAGAAACTGAAGACTACAGAGATTATATTAAGAATAAAACTTGATCCTATTTTCTTTCATTTGTGATTATATTATATCACCTCAAAGAATTATCAAACGCAATAATTTTCCTTGTAAGTTTCAGTAAATAAAGATTCTTGTATAGAAGTAGATTATATGGTAGGCTTCAGAAAATTTTAAGGGAGAGCGAGCAAAAGATAATATCATAAGATATGCATATTATTGATTACCTTTTATTACCAAGGATATTTCTAATTGTAGATTTGTGCTTATAATAGTATGAAAGAGCATCATGAATTTGAGTCAGGATTAAAGGGGAGAATTGCCTTCCTCAAGCGAAATTACATATACTTGTCTGGTACCTTCGTGAGTTGAATTGAAAGCAATCATATCACTTTTGGGACTCCAATGGGGATGAAGATCACATCTCCAGGAATCTTTAAATTTGGGTGGTTCATAAAATCTTCCCAGAGGAAGAAGAGCATTCGTTGTCATATCCATTAATATGAGTGTCTGCATTCTTAACTCGTCAGGATCAGTATCAGTTACCATCCATTTTTTATTTGGAGAAAATGTCCCGTGTCCATCAGAGAGCATTCCTCCTCCCAGGATTTGATAATCTTTCTTGCCATCAGTAAAAAGCACATGCGTCCATTTCTTTCCCTGAAATTTACAGGTAATCATTAACTTTTTAGAGGTAAGCCAATCAAAGTGCGAACCTCCCCAGCCCTCTGGAAATACAGGGCAAAGATTTGTTCCCTCTCGGTTAATAGTAAAGGCTACCGTATTTCGTGGGCCAGGGGAACAGCGAGCAAGGAAGAATATCCGGCTACCATCTTTATTGAATAGAGTATGATTGAAATACTCAATACTATTCTCAGGTAGAGGAGGCACCAATTTTTTCACCTCAGCAATTGAGAGAATGAGTTTAGATTTTCCACTGTTAAGGTCAATGAGAAAAAGCCCATCGTTAGTTGGGAAGGCCTTATCCAAACGGGCATTTTGTCCTTCTCCAGCATATCCATAGCCGGGTCGAGTAATATGGAGCCGGGCAAAATTTATGCTTATAGCAAATTTTCTATCAGGAGTGACTGCGCTAATAGGATAGGGAATTATCTTTTCTTCCTCAGCGAAGATATTACGAATAATGGAAACAAATTTTCCACTTCGGCGGTCATTGTAAATAATTAGCTCATCACTTAGCCAATGCAGCATACAACCTTGTTGAAAATTCCAGGAGTAAGTTTTTGTTAGGGGAATAAATTTATTATTATCTTTTAAGTCTACTATCCCCAGTGTTGCCGCCTCAGAGGTTTTAGGATTATGATCCTGGATAGAAGTTTCCAGAACCATAAGATAACGCTCTTTACTGTCAAAGGGATTTATTCCGTAATAATTAGCAAGAAGATGCTCTTTTGGGCCACTGGTTATTCTTTGTGCTGGAGATATTTTAGGAAAATTGACTTTTCCTCCGGAATAATTCAAAACTTTGGATTTACCCATTTTTTATCTCCTTTTTATACTACTCTCACTTCCACTCCCATCTTTTCTATTTCTTTTTTTGTTTCTTCCGGTACCCCTTTATCAGTAATTAAGATATTTATAGAGTTTATGGGGGCAACAGAAGCAAAGTTTCTCTTGCCAAATTTAGAATGGTCAGTGAGGGCTACGATTTTGTGAGCAATTTCGTTAATTTTTCTCTTTGTTTGCGCTTCTTCTAAGGTAGGTGCGGTTATTCCCTGAGAGATTTCTATAGCACTGATTCCTACAAATGCTTTATCTACCCGAATTTGCGCAAGACTAATCTCTGCCAGAGGACCAATTAAGGCTCGAGTTTTTCTTCTTAATATTCCCCCAGTGAGGATTAAATTTATTCCTCTTTTATCCATTTCCCGGGCAATGTCTAAGGAATTAGTAATTACCGTAAGATTCCTTTTCTCTTTTATATTCCTGGCTAAGTGGAGGACAGTGGTACTCGCCTCTAAAAATATTACCTCTTTCTCTTCTACTAATTTACTGGCTTCTTTTCCAATTCTCTCTTTCTCAGAGACGAATTTTTCTTTTTCCTCAAAGTAATCAGGTTCAAAAGAAACCCGGCTTTTACTGAGAGCTCCTCCATGAGCCCTTTTGATTAAATCCTCTCTTTCCAGAGTTTCTAAATCTCTTCTTATGGTAGCCCCACTCGCCCCAAATTTTTTTACCAGCTCCTCTACAGTTACTCTTCCTTTACGATTAATAAATTGGAGAATCTCTCCTCTTCTTTCAATGGCAAACCCTTTTTTCATCTTATTTCCTTTGTTTTTACTTTTGATTAATAATAGCATATAAAAAGTATTTTTCAAGATTTAATTTTTTAAAAATTTCTGCTATAATTAAGCAATCTTAAAATACGATAGCGGTAACCTTCAGATTGAGTAAATAAAAGTAACACCGGTTCTAAGTCTTACACTTACTATATAAGAGGAGTCTCAAATTGAAAGATTATGGATTTCAAGTTTAAAAACTGGAAATATTTTACTATTACTTTAAAAAAGGAGGAAAAATGTTAGCTATAAAAAACGGAAAAATTTTGACTATTTCTAAGGGAATAATAGAGAAGGGAACGATTCTTATTGATAAAAGGAAGATAGTGAAAATAGGAAAAAATATAGATATTCCTTCTGATAGCCGGGTGATAGATGCTTCTGGAAAAGTAGTGATGCCCGGGATGATTGATGCTCATTGTCACACCGGTGTTTTTGCTGATGGGGTAGGTGGAGGAGAAAGTGATGGAAACGAAATGACTAATCCTGTGATGCCCCATCTTAGAGCAATTGATGCTATTAACCCTGAGGATATGGCTTTTAAAGATTTAAGGGAAGGTGGTGTTACTACTATTAACACAGGACCAGGAAGCGGAAATGTAATTGGTGGTCAAACAGCAGTGATAAAGACTTATGGAAAGATAATCGAGGAGATGATTATTCGGGCTCCTGGAGGAATGAAGATGGCTCTTGGTGAGAATCCTAAAAGAGTTTATGGAGGACAAAAAAAGACTCCTTCTACCAGAATGGGGAATGCTGCTATTCTTCGAGAATGGTTAGTGAAAGCCAGTGATTATCAGAATAAATGGAAGCGCTATGAGGAAAAACTATCCTGTTATAAGGGGAGCAGAGAAGGTATTAAAAGGCCCGAACCTCCCGAGAAGAATCTTTGTCTTGAAGAACTTGCTCTGGTTTTAGAGAGAAAAATTCCTGCGCATATCCATGCTCATAGAGCAGATGACATTCTTACTGCTTTGCGCATAGCTAAAGAATTTAATATAAATTTAGTTCTTATTCATGCTACTGAAGGGTATAAAATTGCAGATATTTTAGCAAAGAAGGAAGTTCCCTGTATAGTGGGTCCTATTCTCTTTTCCCGCAGTAAATATGAATTGAGGGGGATGACGCCCCGGAATCCTGCCTTACTCTCCAAAGCGGGAGTAAAAGTTGCTCTTCAGACAGATGAGATGTCCGCAGTAAGATATCTTTTGCTAAACGCTGCTCTGGCGGTAGAACAAGGGATGGATGAAAATGAAGCCTTAAAAGCTATTACTCTTTATCCTGCACAAATTTTAGGAATAGAAGATAGAGTGGGTAGTTTGGATGTAGGAAAAGATGCCGATATAATAATTCTTTCTGCTTATCCCTTAGAGGTTACCAAAAGTCATGTGGAGATAGTATTAATTAATGGGGAAATTGTTTACGAGAGAAAAACCGGTAACTTATAGAAAACTTTTTTCTGATGGATTTTTTAAGGTAACTCCCAGGATAGGCTTATTTATGTAAAAGAAAAGTTTTCTCCGGAAGGATAGAATCTATCCGGGAAAAATATTCTCATAAGATAGTCATTTCTCAGGTATAAATAATATATTCTTTAAATCATCCCCTTTAATACCGCACTCATTCAGAATATTTCTGTGATACGAGAAATCTCCAAATTCTTCTAATGAGTGGGTGTCTGTACCTATGGATAACATTGCTCCTTTATCCAGACATCGTTTCACAAAGAAAACATCAGGATTCTTAGAGTGACTGTTGATTTCCAGGGCAACATTATTAGTAATTGCGGCATTGATTATAGGGTCCACCACCTCCGTAGGAACATCGAGACCATTTCTTTTGAAAACCCTGGTGGGGTGAGCCAGTATGTGAATTCTCTTTTCTAATAATGCTAGTGTTAAGTCCAAAAATTCCTTCACAATTTGCTTTAATGGTGGTTTATTCTCCCTACTTAGACCTGGCAACCAGTGCACTGCCCCAATCACTATATCTAACTCCTCCTTAATTTCTGAAGGGAGAACTAAATTGCCCTTGAAAGTGATGTCTACTTCCATACCTGTAAGCACGCCTTTTTTAGAGAAAGCCCGGAGCATAGAAAGATGTTTTTTCATTGCTTTAGTTGCCTTATCCTGTTTTTCTTCAAGCCTCTGAGGATTTAATACCAGGTCAGGATTCCATATTGAATCCGTAGCATCAAAGTAAAAGTGGGTGCTATGGTCAGTCACGGCAAATTGCCTGATTTTCTTTTTACTCATTAATCCCACTAATGCTTCAATAGTAACGTTCCTTTTCCCGCAATAAGATCGCCGGGTATGGACGTGCCAGTC
>JAGGVN010000082.1 GCA_021158005.1 Candidatus Aerophobota bacterium
TATCCCCTACCCATGCTAATTTAAGCTCTGCTGCCAGTGCTCCTGAAGTGGTAAAGGAATATGCTAAGGCAGCAGGATTAACTTCAGAGAGGTTTAGCGGCTTTCAAGTTGGCCTGGAGACAGGCTCACCAAGATTGATGAAGATTTATATGAAGGGGAAGGCCCTGCCTTATGAGGCTGATGATTGGCCAGAGGTAGCTAAAAAGGGGTTTGAAGTTATGGTCAAAAATCACATTTTTCCCTTAGCTACCTTGATAGCCGGCCTTCCCGAGGAAACAGAGGAGGATGTTCAAAAAACCATAAATTTGGTAAAGAAGCTAAAGAGGTATCCCTCGCTGATTATGCCCCTTTTCTTCGTTCCCATGGGACGCATGAAAAATAATAAAACCTTTCTTCAGAAGGCCCTTACTGATATTTATAAGGATTTATATATAACTTGTTTTGAGCATACCTCTTACTGGGGAAGAAAATTTACTTCCTGGGGAGGAAAAAGTCTTCCTTTAGTAGCTCAATGGGTGGTGCACGTGGGCACGATGTTGGCCTTTGATTATTTTAAGACCCTAAAGCAGAAAAGAAGTGTGTCCTCTAGCCAATGGGCTATTTATCTCTTAAAGGAAAACGGGCTTTTCCTTGCCTCAAGAATTTTTCCTCCTCAGAAGTTAAAGGTCGGATAAGGAGAAAGAATGAAAGTTGAACTAATTGCTCCTACCTGGACAAAAAAAACTCAAAGGGTGAGGACGAAAAGAGCAAAGGTTTTTAAGATACCACCTTTGGGACTTTTAAATGTAGCCGCGGTAACTCCTTCTGATGTGGAGGTAAGTTTAACGGATGAAAATGTTGAAGTTATAGATTTTGACAAACCAGTGGATTTAGTGGGGATAACAGTGATGACCTCAACTGCTCCCAGGGCTTATGAAATTGCCACTGAGTTTAGAAAGAGGAAAATCCCTGTGGTTCTGGGTGGTCCTCATGTCAGCTTTATGCGTGATGAGGCAATTCAGCATGCTGATAGCGTGGTAATTGGAGAGGCTGAGGGAGCCTGGGAGAAGCTAATCGAGGATTTTAAAAAGGGTGGGAGGGAAAGCCTTAAGAAATTCTATGAAAATAAGGAAAAGCCCGACTTAGGAAAAATTCCTTTTCCTCGGTGGGACCTTCTTAAGAAGGATAGCTACATTGTAAAAAAGGTGCTTCATGTAACCAGGGGGTGTCCCTATAACTGTTCCTTTTGCTCGGTGAGTCAGCTTTTTGGAAGGAAAATTCGCTACAGGCCGGTGGACAAGGTAGTAGATTACATCGAAAAGAATATTGGTAAATCCTTGGGCAGTCGCTTTTTTGTCTTCTTAGATGATAACATTATGGCTAATCGTGATTATGCTAAAAAACTTTTCAGGGCCTTAATCCCCTATAAGATAATCTGGATGAGTCAGGCTTCAGTAAATGCCGCCTATGATGAGGAGCTTTTGAATTTAGCCGGGAAAAGTGGTTGTAAAGCACTCTTTGTTGGATTGGAGACTCTATCAGAAGAGTCACTTAATGAGATAGGTAAATCTCAAAATAAAATAAGTTTTTATAAAGAAGCTATCAGGAGATTTCATCATTATGGAATATTTGTAGAGGGGGCGTTTATCTTTGGCTTTGACCATGATAAAAAGGATGTCTTTGAAAAAACAGTAAGATTTGCCAATAAGGTGAAGCTCGATGGAATCCAGTACACCATTCTTACCCCTCTTCCTGGTACAGCCTTTTATAAGAAGATCGAGGATGAGAAAAGGTTTATCGACAGAGATTGGTCAAATTATGATTGTGGTCATATTGTTTATCAACCAAAGAATATGAGTCCTGAGGAGCTTCAGGCAGGCCTAAACTGGGCTTATAAGAAAACATATAACTTAGGGTCAATATTTACCAGAATAACCGGCATATTCAGCGGGGGAAGGGGAAAATACCTTATCCCCCTCTTTATCTTTAACTTAGGCTACAGGAGAACGTGCAAAAATATGTTTAAAAGAGCCTGGAATCCAAATAAGAGAAGATAATCATTATACTTTTCTCATTAGTCTCGGCTCAACAAGGATCCTCCTCAAATGAAAAAGGACTTTTTTCTATGAATAGTATAGATTATGGAGGGGTTAATCCCCATAGGGCTTTGGAAAATGTTAAAAAGCGATGTCAAGAGAGAAAAGAGGGGAAAAGGTCTAATTTGAAAACAGCTCTGGTTTTGCAAGGAGGAGGTATGCGGGGTATATTCGGAGCAGGTGTCTGCTGCGCCCTGGAAAAACTGGGCTATACTACGGGATTTGATGAGGTTTATGGAGTCTCTGCTGGAGCCTTAAATGGAGCTTATTTTCTTTCCGGGCAAGCATCCTATGGCACCACCATTTATTATCAGGATATTAACAACCGAGACTTTATCAATTTCTTTCGTCTTAAAAAGATGGTAGATATAGACTTTCTAATGAATGTCATTGTTAAGAAGAAACCACTTGATATTAAAAAACTTATGGACTCTCCTACCTGCCTTAACATTATCTTAACCAGCACCGACACAGGAAAAGCTGTAGTATTTAAAAGTAAAGAAAATGCTGATTGTCTCTTGAAAATTCTTAAAGCAACTGCTGCCCTACCTTTTCTCTATGATATTCCCGTTAGCATCCGGGGTCTTAATTACCTGGATGGAGGAATAGCCTGCCCCATTCCTATTACAGAAGCCATTGATGAAGGATGTACGGACATCCTTGTAGTTTTAACAAGACCCAAAAATTATAGTCCCTCTAAATCAAGAGAAATTATTGATCGTCATTTTTTAGAATCAATCATAAGAAGGCATGGCGAGAATTTTTTCCGGACCTATGTAAATAGAGATAAAATATATAGAGAGAAGCTGGCCATTATTAAGGGTGAGAAAATTTATAAGGGGAAAAGGGTGAATATTTTAGCTATTTTCCCCGGAAGCACATTCAGAATTAAAAGGACAACAAGGAAAGAAAATATTTTAAAAAATACGGCCATCGCGGGGGCGGTAAAGACACTCGAGTTATTCGGAGTAAAGCATTTTTCTCCCGTAGAGATACCGGAGTTCTTAGATTAATCATCAAAAATTTTGTTTATCTACCTGTCCTTTTAAATTTTCCCCTCCCATCCATTTCCTTATTAAAAATCTCTCTTTTTAAGGATTCCCTAAGTCAGCATTAACTTTTAATTTTTTTGCTTTAATATCCGAGGTTGACTAAAGACCATAATTGGATAAAATATAAGAGAATATTTTAATGAGCATTATTTATAATAAAACTAAATAGATGGATAATTATCTCCATAATCCTCTTTATCGAAAGGTTAATGAAAGCTTTACTTTATTGAAGAAGTCTATTCAAAA
>JAGGVN010000012.1 GCA_021158005.1 Candidatus Aerophobota bacterium
AGCTAACAAAAAATGATAAGGAAATACTCTGGGAATACTTTCAAGCTCTTTCGGAGAAGACAAAAGATACTTTTCATCCTCATTCATTTGATAGGGAGACAGCAGAAAAAATTTGTGAAGGCAAATTAGGTGGATTAAGATTTGTAGCTTTAGAAGGAAATAAGATTATAGGCTATTTTTTCTTCTCCGACCCGGAGAATGATTTTCCTTCTATAGGAATTTGTGTAAGAGATGGTTATCAGGGAAGAGGATTAGGAAAGAAATTTATGAATTACCTGATAAAGGAAGCAAAAAAGATGGGAAAGAAGGGATTAAGATTAACTGTATATAAAGATAATGAAAGAGCTTATTCTCTTTATAAAAAATTAGGATTTAAAGAAGAGAGGATAGTAATTCATATGAGACTAAAATTTGAAGAAGAAAGGAAGGAATAGTGGTATAAATGCAGGCTCTCAAGCCTTACGGCTACCGAGTGGAAAAGACCAAAATATTTTTAATTATTAATGAAAAATAAGGGGGAAAAATGTCCATATTATTTGCTGATAAAAGTTGGCCCGAGTTAAAAGAAGCTATAGAAAAAAATACACTAATCATCTTACCTGTTGGACAAACAGAAGAACATGGAATGCACTTACCAGTTAAAACCGATGCTATTATTGCTGAGGAAGTAACTAAAAGGGTAGCGGAGAAAATAAAGAAGGAAATACCCGTTTTAGTTATGCCCACTATCTGGCAGGGATATTCAATGAAAAAAGTAGCTGAGTGGCCAGGGACTATAAGGCTAAAGCCAGAGACTTTTATGGAGATGGTATTTGATATTTTAAGTTCCTTAATTGAGATGGGGTTTAAGAAAATTATTCTTATTAGTGCTCATGGAAATCATACAGGGATGCTGCGCATAGTAGTAAGAAAAATAGCTGATGAATACAAAATATTTACTGCTTTAACTTATCCATCTGTTATGGCAAAGGAAGAATTTGCTAAAATTAGCAAAGCTGGTCCTGGAGGAAGCACTCATGGAGGGGAATATGAAACTTCTTTGATGCTTTATCTTCGTCCAGAATTAGTAAATATGAAAAAAGTTACTTCTGAAGATAAATTGGTTTATCGTTCTCAATTTTATCCTAATAAAGTATTTTGGTCTACCTGGGGAATTCAAAAAACTAAGACAGGAATATATGGGGACCCCACAGTAGCTACTAAAGAGACAGGTAAAAAGATAATGGAAGCGATTTTAAAAAATTATACAGAGTTTATAAAAGAATTTTATTATAGAGGAGATAATTAAATGGCTAATATTGAAATAAAGAATATTCAAGTTGAGGGAAAAGAACGAGAAAATATACTCAGGAGATTTAAAGAAGTTTTGGCAAAGTGGGCTCTTAAAATGCCTGAAGTAGAACCTCTTGTGCTTGATTTTGGTCTTGGTCATTTTTATAAAGAGGGATTAATTGAATATTGGGTTGCTAATGAAATAGAAGAAGGCTACTGCGGTAAATTTCTCTTTGTTTTTGATGGACAGACCTGCCCTTATCATCATCATATCTTTAAGCATGAAACATTTTTTGTGGTAAAAGGCAATGTTATTATGAATATAAATGGGAAAGAATCTATCATGAATGAAGGAGATATCCAGGTTATGCCTCAGAATACAGGCCATTCTTTTACTGGTAAGGGAAATGCTTTGTTACTTGAAGTTTCTAAACCCTGCATTCCAAAAGATAGCATTTTTAAAAATAAGTTGATAGGTAAGGATGGAGTTGTATAAGGGCTTATTTCCTGCTTTTTTTGACAAACAAATGTTTTACTTATATAATTATAGTAAGAATGGAGGTGCAAAAGTGGCCATTATGAAGGTTTCTTCCAAAGGACAAGTAGTAATACCAAAGGAAATTAGAAAAAAGTTCAACTTAGAACCCAATACAAGAGTGGAGTTCAGGGAAATAAATGGTCAAATAATTCTTATTCCTTTACCTTCTGATCCTGTAGAAGCATCTTTTGGTATTGTTAAGTCAGAAAAAAAAGTGAGAGAGATAATGAGGGAAGTAAGGAAAGAGGAAATAAGCCTTGAGAAGTAAAATTGTTCTTGATTCTTATGCTGTCTTGAGTCTTCTTTTTGGTGAGGAATCCGGGGAAAAAGTCAAAAAACTACTTAAAGAAGACAATGAAATTTACCTTAACTGGAATAATTTAGTGGAAATATATTATATAGTGCAAAGAGAAGAATCAAAAGAAAAAGCCATTAAAACTATCTCACTTATTAAAGCCTGGTCTATAAATCTTGTAGAGTTTGACGAGAGAATCTGGCTTTTAGCAGGGGATTATAAATCCAAAGGGAGGATATCTTTTGCTGATGCCTTTGCCATTGCTACGGCTAAAAATTTTAACGCTGTCCTTGTAACCGGTGACCCTGAGTTTAAGCCCTTTGAAAAGGAAATTAAAATAAATTGGATTGGGTAATAGGAGCTAATAATGGAAAAATATAAATGGAAAATAAAGGTTATCCCAGGCTCGCATTTTGACCTGGGCTGGACAAGCACACCGGGAGAATCCTTAGCCAGAGGGGATGAGATTATAAAGGAAGCCATTGATGCCATCTCAGGTGATTTTCCTGATTATAGATTTACTATTGAGTATACTCTCTTTTTAAAACATTTCCTGGATAGTTATCCGAATTATCTTAATAAGGTTAAAAAATTGCTTAAAGAGAATAAAATTAGCTTAGGTGCTTCCTGGACAGGGATGATGGATCAGGTTCTTGATGGAGAGAGTGTAATAAGAAATATAACCTTAGCTAAAAGATGGGCAAAAGAGAATTTAGATATAGATTTAAAAGTAGCTCAACTTACCGATTGTCCTGGTCATGGGGCGCAACTTGCCCAGATATTAAATAAGTGTGGAGTAAAATATTTAGCTTATTCAAGATATTCCCCTCCTATCCCCTTGCATTTCTGGGAAGGATTAGATGGTTCAAGAATAATCGCCGTTAATCATAGTTTAGGACTTTATAAAGGAATTGGCAAAGGATGGCCCAGTTCTGGATATGGCTGGGGATTTATATTAAGAGAAGGGATAAAAAGAATTGAGAAAGAATTGCCTGAACAATTAAGAAAAATAGAGAAAGTTTGGCCAAAATATCGCCTTTCTTCTAATTTATTAAGGCACTTTCCAGTTCTAATGGGTGATGAAAGTGACTTAATAATGGGCAAGCCGGAAATTTGTAAAATAATAAAAGAGTGGAATAAAGAAAATAAAGAAATAAACTTTAAAATCTTTACTATAGAGGAATTCTTTAAAGAAATTGAATCATTAGTTTTATCTTCAAAAGATAAACTTCCCGTATTTAGAGGGGAAGCCCCTTATGAATTTTATTCCCTTCCTGCTTGTTTTCCCAAAATTTTTAAGATATCGCGAGAGGCAGAAAATAAACTTCTCTCCGCAGAGAAATTCTCTACCTTGAAGAAAACCTTAAATTTAAAGGAAACTTTCCCTCATAATGAAATGGATAAAGCCTGGGAAAACTTAACTTTTCCTCAGGATCATAATACCGGGGGAATGCATGGTAAAATTAATGATAGAGTAAGGTTAAATAAAGCAAGAGAATCTTTAGATATCGCTTCTTCTCTTATTGAAGAGGTTACTTATTCTATAGCCAGCAATATAGCTTATAAAAGAGAAGGAATTCCCGTAGTGGTCTTTAATCCTTTATCCTGGGAAAGGGAAGAAATAGTAAAAGCAGATGTTATTTTTAAAGGAAAAGAAGTTGAGGAAATATTAGTGAAAGATTTAAATGGAGAAAGTGTCTCTTCTCAACTTATAAAAAAAGAGATAATATCTTCTTCTACTAAATTAAAGTTTATTTTTTTAGCTAAAGTTTCTCCTTTGGGTTATAGAACTTATTATGTTTATCCGGGAGAAAAAAAAGAACTGAGGCCCATTTTGCATACCCTAAATAATCTAAGTTTTGAAAATAATTCCTTTAAGATTACTTTTTCTTTAAGAGGAGTAAAGAATATTCAGTATAAAGGGAGAGAATTTGTTTTAAAAGATAAATATAATTTTGGACAGATATTTGTATTAGAAGATACGGCTGATGATGTTAGAGAAAATTTTACCGGAAAGGAGTGGAAAGCTTATTATGATTTATCTACTTTAAGGATAGTGGAAAACGGTCCCTTAAGAGCTAAAATCAGGTGGGAAGGGAAAGTTCTTAACTCCAGAATAATTCAGGAAATTATTTTCTATAGCTCTATATCCCGTTTAGATTTATCTACTACTATTAATTGGGAAGGAAGAAAAAGCACTCAGGTAAGATTAGCATATCCATTTAATATTCCCGGGGCAAAGATTACCTATGAGATTCCTTATGGCTCTATAACTTATCCTGATGAAGAGATACCCCATACTTACAGAGGAACAGGCGGAAGATATATCCAGAAGTGGATAGATATCTCTAATAAAGATTATGGAATAACTATGGCTACTCAAAACTCTTCCCATTCTCTTTCCTCTCCTTCTATTATTTATCCTGTTTTAATTAGAACCACCTTTAGTTGTGGAGATAGGTTTTACTGGTATTATAATCAGGGGAGACATACCTTTTCTCACTCTTTCATTCCTCATCAAGGAGATTGGAAAAAAGAACATACCTATCGGCTTGGCTGGGAATACAATAATCCTTTAATAGTGGACGAGAGAAGAACTTGTTTATTTTATAGACCAAAAGAAGGAGGGGAAATTCTTCCCGAAGAATTTAGCTTATTATCTGTAGAAGAGCCAAATATAGTTATCACCACAGTTAAAGAAGCAGATAATAAAGAGGGATGGATTATCCGTTTATTTGAGGCAGAGGGAAAGAGAGGATTAGCTAATATTAATCTTTCTTTCCCCATAAAAAAGGCGTGGGAAGTAGATTTATTAGAGAGAAAGATAAAAGAGATAGAGTGCGATGGGAAAAAAGTAAAGCTAAAAATATCTCCTTATGGGATTTATACGATTTTAGTGAAAAAGCAAGAGTGAAGAGAGGTCCGATAAACCGGACCCCTACAATATTGGCATTTTTCACCAGCTTCTTAGCCTGATACAACTAATTTAATTTCAAAATGGAAGGTGAGATATTTTATAGATGATAAGGAAAATTTTAGGTATAGATTTAGGAACTACTAATTGCAAAGCTATTATCCTGGAAGAGGACGGTAAAATATTGGGGATATCCTGTATTGAGTATCCTCTTATAAAGCGCCGGGAAAACTATATAGAGCAAGATCCTCAAGAGTGGTGGAAAGCAGTTAAAGAAGTAATAAAAAGGGTAATAGCGGCGACAAAGGTAAACCCGAAAGAGATAATTAGTTTAAGCATTAGTTCTCAGGGGATTTCTTTTGTTCCTGTAGATAAAGAAGGGACCCCTTTATATAATGCTATTAGCTGGCTGGATAAAAGAGCAATTAAACAAACAAAAGAAATATTGAAAAAATTTAGTTTAAAAGAAATGTTTCATCTTACGGGTAAGAGGGTAAACCCAGGATATATCCTTCCCAAGCTCTTATGGCTAAGAGAAAATGAACCGATAATCTTTAAAAACACTCATAAATTTTTAATGGCTGAAGATTATTTAATAATGAAGTTTACGGGTAAGTTTATTACCGATCATTCTCTGGCCGCAGGAACATTGTTATATGATGTGAATAAACTATGTTGGTCAGAGGAAATCATTGATAGATTCTGTATTTCCCAGGAAAAACTACCTGAAATAAAGTGGTCAGGAACACCCATTGGTAAGATTTCCTCAGACGCAGCAAAAGAAACAGGTTTAAATAAAAAGACATTAATTGTGGTGGGAGGGCAGGACCAAAAATGTGCGGCCTTAGGGGCAGGAATAAAACATAAAGTGGCCACTATTTCCTTAGGAACAGCTTCAGCAATAACAATAATTACCAATAAAGCTATTATTGATGAAGAGATGAGAATCCCTTGTTTTCCTTTTCTTATACCGGGCTTCTGGGTTTTAGAAGGAGTAATCTCTACTGCGGGGGAGGCTTTAAAATGGATTCAGGAAATACTTAATATGAAAGGCTCTTACCAATCCCTTAATGAATTAGCCCAAAAATCATTACCCGGATCAAATGGAATCTTCTTCCTTCCCTATTTAGCAGGAATTTCTTCTCCAGATTGGCAGCCAAAAGCAAAAGCATGTTTCTGGGGATTAAATCTTTCCACAAAGAAGAATGATATAATCAGGGTAGTAATGGAAGGAATAGGTTTTGAGATAAAAAGAAACATAAGCGTTATGGAAGAATTATCAGGAAAAGTAGAAAAAATTAGAATCTTTGGGGGAGGAGCAAAAAGCAATTTATGGTTAAAGATAATCTCTAATATAACTGGGAAGGAAATGGAAGTATTTAAAACAACGGAAATAGCAAGTTTAGGAGTCTGTATTTTAGCAGGAACGGGAGCAGGGATCTACAAAAATTATGAAAATGCTCTTGGAAAATTAAATCCCCCAATCAAAAGAATTAAACCTGTACCTGCGGATCAAGATGTTTATCAAGAAAAATATCAAGTTTATCAAAAAATATTGCTAAAATTGGCAGAAATGATATAATCTAAGTATGAAAACAAAGGTTAAAGGTCAAAACTTTCCTCTGTTTTTCAAGTCCCTGTTTTGGTCATATAATTTTTCTTCCATAGACCCTCAAAGGGATAAAAAAACGATTATTCTTAATACTATTAATTATGGGGAGTGGAAACATTGGATTTGGATAATCAAATTTTATGGGAGAAAAGAGGTAAAAAGAATAATTGAAGAAACACCCAGAACAGAGTTTAGAACTCCTGCTCTCAAACTTATTTCCCTTTTGTTGGATATCAAAGGTCTAAAATATGCATCAAGAAGTGATTACCTCAAAAGCAAAAAAATATTTAATAAACTTCCTTATTTTCCTAATTTTTACGTAGCAGGTGAAATGGGATTGGCTTTTCAATTAGGCCACAGGATCTCAGTTGATTTTGACCTTTTTTGGCAAAAGAATATCCCCAGGGATTTACTTTTAGAAATAAAAAGAGTTTTTAAGAATTTTGAGATTAAAGTGGTAGTTAATCACTTAGAGCAATTAACTGTGGCAATAGATGGGATAAATGTTTCTTTTGTTAAATATCCTTTCCCTGTAATTTCAAAACCTATTGAGTATCAAGGGATTAAAATTTTAGCTCCATTAGAGATTGCCGCGATGAAGGCTTATGCCCTGGGAAGAAGAGCTACTTTGAAAGATTATGTAGATTTGTACTTTGTTCTAAAAGAAAAAGTTAGTTCATTAGAAGAAATTATTGCTTTTTGTGAGGAAAAATATGGTAGTGAATTTAACCTGAGATTATTTTTGGAACAGTTAATTTATTTGGAAGATGTTGAAAAAATTGAGATTCGATTTTTAAAAGAGAGAATTGCCATCTCAAAGATAGAAAGATTTTTTGAAGGAGAAGTTAAGAAGATAAAGTTTTAATAACATTTGCAACAAATAAGTTTTCCTAAAAAAGGGAAGATCTTTAAGGAGAAAAAATGATTCCTGAACTTGGTGTAGGAATAGTGGGTTATGGATTTATAGGTAAAGTTCATACTTACGGATATTTAAATCTACCTCTATTTTATGATCCTTCTCCGGCAAAAATAAGATTAGTAGGGGTATGCACCGCTCATCCGGAGACAGCAAAGAAAGCAAAAAGAGATATGGGATTTGAATTAGCTACGACCAATTATAAAGACCTATTAGAAAGGAAAGATATCCACATTATTAACTGTTGTACTCCTAATTATTTACACAAAGACCTTTTAATAGATTCTCTCAAAGCAGGAAAACATATTTATTGCGATAAACCCCTTGCTCTTAATCTAAGGGAAGCTAAGGAAATATTAGATGCGGCCAAAAAAAGTAAATCTATTCACCAAATGACTTTTGAATACCGATTTATTCCGGCTATAATGAGAGCAAAAAAAATTATTGAAGAAGGATTTTTAGGAAGAGTTTTTAGCTTTCGTAGCTGTTATCTTCATTCAGGGTATATTGATCCTGAGCGTCCCCTAACCTGGAGACTGGATAAAGAAAAAGCCGGCGGAGGAGCGCTTTTTGATTTAGGCTCTCATATCCTGGACTTACTCCGTTATCTTTTAGGTGAGTATAAAAGTGTTCTGGCTACTACTCATACTTTTATTAAAGAAAGGCCTCTGCTTAATAATCCTTCTAAAAAAGGAAAGGTAAAAGTAGATGACCTGGCTCTTCTTCAAATAAAAATGGCTAATGGTTCTCTGGGTACTTTGGAAGCTTCAAGAGTGGCTACAGGAGTAAATGATGAGTTTCGCCTGGAAATCCATGGAGATAAGGGAGCAATTTATTTTAACTCTATGGACCCTAACTGGCTATATATCTATGATAATACAGAAGAGGGCAATCCTCTTGGCGGAAAGCGAGGGTTTAAAAAAATAGAGACTGTCCAGCGATATCCCCAGCCTGCTATCTTACCCGGACCTAAATTTACTATTGGCTGGATGAGGTATCACTTAGCCAGTCAATATGAATTTGTAAAGAGGATAGTTAACGGTGAAGAAGGATTCCCCAATTTTTATGATGGATATAAAGTTCAGGAAATTATGGAAGCTGCTTACCTTTCAGCAGAAAAAAAGATATGGATAGACTTACCCCTATCCCATCCTATCAGGGAGTCATTGTAAATATCTTTCTGGCTATTTCGGGATACTTAGCAATAAATCTTAGTTCATCCTCAACAAGAGGTTTTTGCGTGTGAACATTTGCATATCGGACTAATTCTAAAATTTTAACTGCTTCCTCTTCATCATGAAATTTTATTTCTAACTTTTCATAGACATTCCTGAACCCCTTAATACCGCTATATTCACCCACAGTTATCCGCCTCCCGGTCTCAATTATCTCGGGATCTCCCCGACCCAATTCCTCATAATCGTAAAGTTCATAATTTCGTCTGTCTTTTAAAGCACCATCCACATGAATACCTGATTCGTGGGCAAAAGCATTAGCTCCTACTCCCGGCTGATTTATAGGAATAGGAACATTAAAGGCGTAAGAGGCGTATTTTGCAATCTTCCAGGCCAAATTTAATTTAACGCGCTCATCGAGAAGATAACTATCTCTAAACCCACTTGAATACTTCAAAGCTAAAATTACGGAAACTAGGTCTGCATTTCCTGCTCGCTCACCCATTCCGTTAATGGTAGTATTTATATAAGCATCTACTCCGGCATCAATAGCTGCCTTTGCTCCTGCCAGGGAATTAGCCACAACCATACCAAGATCGTTATGGCAGTGAATCTCCACAGGAATCTTTACCTTTTTAGCTAATTCCTTCACTCTCTCATAAATAGTAAAGGGATTATCAAAACCTAAGGTATCGCAATAACGGATTCTCTGGGCACCATGCTCTTTCGCTTTCCTGGCAAACTGAATAAGATAATCCATGTCAGTTCGGGAGGCATCCTCAGCATTAACACCTATTGTCTTTATTCCCTTCTCTTTTGCTAGATCCACCGCTTCTGTCATTACTCTGATTACATCTTCTTTAGAAAACTTTCCTCTGAATTTACCCTGAATCATCTGCTTAGAAGTAGAAATAGAAAGATTAAGATGCTCCACCTCTGTCAAGGTAGTAGCTTTCTCTACATCCTCAGGAATAGCCCGAATCCACCCTTCCAGAATTATGGGCTTAAGTACACCCATCCTAGCTAATTCTAAATTGGCATTAAGATAGTTTGTTTCATGACGCGTTACCGGAAAACCGAACTCGCTCTGATAAATTCCCATTTCATTAAGATAGAGATTTATTATTGTCTTCTGAAGCTTCGCCAGACCAAGTCTTGAGGTCTGGACACCATCTCTATTAGTTACATCAATAATATAAATTTTATTCTTTCTCATTACCTCCTTCCTCCTCTTTATAACCTAAACAACTATTCTTTAACTTTTCCATTAAAATCTTCTTTTGTTCCTCTTTTTTCATTCCGGAGGTCATTATCTTTAAAGCCATCTGAAAAATACCGCGCGCTGTATCCATAATAAGGTCTACTAAATGAATACATCCTTCCCTTCCTCCAATAACCTCTTTTACTCTCTTATAAAATCCTTCCTGAATTCTTGCTCCTTTTAGTCTCTTTATTTTTGGTATTGTCTTAAGACATATCTGGTAGGGGATTTTCATCATTTTCGCTTCAATATCTAATATCTCCAAACTACTTTTGTCCACTATTATAATTACTTTTATCCTATGATGGGGATCTACCATCTTAGTCTGCGCTTTTATCCTGTTCTCATTTATTAACTTAACTCTAATTGTTTTTATTCGCTTAAATAAATCTCTACTCATAAATTCAATCCCTTCTTCTCTTCTCCACCATTTCTGCTATTTTTCTTTCTTATAGTGTTAGACCCGGAATTGCATAAGTACCCTCTATTACCGGGAGAAGTGCCAAATTTGAGGAGTTCTATGAGCCGAAAGCACACACATCTCTTATCCTACCCCAAACTTATCCAGAATTTGAGCTGTCTCCTCCATTATAGTTTACCCACAGGTGTAAACTATTCTCCGAGCTCCAATTTTCTCCGCCACAGCTTATTTATTACTTCCACTTTTTTAGAGGCTATCCCCGTATATTTTGAGGGATTCTCAATTATTTCTTTTTGGGAAGCAGTCAATTTTTCTAAATAAGGTTTAAGATTTTTATCTTTTTTTATCATTTCTATTAAAGACTGGTTATCCTTTAAAGATCTCATACTCAATTTCCTCATATATTCATGAGCATCAGAATAACCTTGGAAAGCCAGTAATATATAAAGTGGCTCGGCAACTATTAGCCCCTCACTCATTCTAAGATTCTTCTCCATATTGGTCTTATCTATCTGTAATTTGCTGGATACTTTAGCCATTCTTCTCACACCTGCAGTAAAACCAACCAGAACCTCAGGTAGGTACCTTTGAGAACAGGAATTGGTTAAATCTCTCTGATGTTCAGAAATTTGGTCACAATAAACAGTAATCATGCGAGACATAAAGACCTTCCACATACTCTTTACATTCTCAAAATTTAGGGGATTTTTTTTCTGGGGCATAGTGGAACTTCCCACCTGTTCCTCTTCAAACTCCTCCCCCACTTCGGCTATTTCCGAACGCTGCAGGTTTCTCATATCATCACAAAAGTTTGCCAAAACCCCAAAGCTGGAGATAATTGCATGGTAGAAATCTACGACTGGTTCCGGGGGAAGTATCTGGGTGGAAATATTTGCCGGGTTGAGTCCTACTTCTGAGAGGACGGCTCTTTCAAACTCTTCCGGATTATTAAAAAATAAAGAAGAAGCATTATAAGCACCCACTGCTCCTGAAAATTTACCCACTAAATTATTGGTCGCTTCTTTCAATTTTAAAATTCGATTACCCCAGCGATTAACATATTGAGCGAGAGCAAATCCAAAGGTTATAGGTTCTGCATGTTGACCATGAGTTCGGCCAATCTGCACTACATCTTTATATCTCTCCGCGAGAGACATCCAGGTCTTTTCCAATCTTATCATCTCCGGGATAATTACTTTTAAAGAGGCATCCTTATACCTTAAGGCATTAGCGGTATCAACAATATCATAAGAGGTAGCTAAGAAATGAATATAGGGTCTTGCCTTTAGAGAAACCCTATTTCTGATGCAGTTAACTAAAGCACGAATATCGTGTTTAATCCTTTTTTCCTCTTCATAAACTTCCTCTGCCGTTATAGAATCCGCTGCTTGAACTATTTCCCGAGCAATTTCCCGGGAAATAATCTTAAACTTAGCCAGAACCTTTACCAGAGCAGCCTCTACTCTCGCCTTGTACTTAATGAAAGCTCTTTCTGTTAAATAGGGTTTCAAATCCTCTACAAAATATCTATAATCGGTAGGAGAGAAGTTATCAAATTTTTCCTTTAAATTTTGCTCCATTTTTACTTAAAATTTCTCTCTTAAGAATAAAGCAGGAACCACATAATCTCCATATTTTATTCTTGCTTCTTCCAGTTTCTTTTTTTGCTCTCCCAGAATCTTAAAAAGAATCTCGGGAGCATCAGGAACTTTTTCCTTATAAATTTTCACAATTCTTTCAATCTTTGCCAGATTCTCCGGAATCCTTAAGGTAAATTGCTTAAAATAATCTTCTTGAGAATAGTCTTTATGGAGAACTTTTTTAAATAATTTTTTAACCTCTTCATATGGAGGAAAAAGTCCTATGGGTGTTTTAATTGCTCCTATCTCGTTATGAACTCTCAGTTCCATCCACTTAAGCCAAACCCTCTTATCCTGCATTCCAGTTAAATAATTACCACTTTTGTCTTTTAAAAAGTAGTTCACTCCAAAAATAACCGGGGGCTTTTCTATATCTTTTATAAATTCTAAATGGTTCTGGATATATTTTCCTATAGAGATTGATAAAAAATCTAAATTTGCCATAGGATTGAACTTTCTGACCCCTTCTCTCCCTAAGGTAGCAGCAGTAGTCTCTGATTCTAAGGAACTGGCTATGGTTATCACTCCGTGAGCCCAGTTAAAACTCTCAAATACAGGAGGCCAGGTATCGGAATCCCTGCCGCCATAAATTATCCCTTTAACTTCCACGCCCCGGGGATTTTCTAATTCGGGATCACTATTCTTTAAACTCTTCAGAGGGAGAGTATATCGAGCATTGGGATGGGAACAGGGGATAGGCTTTCCCTTTTCATCAGTCTTATTCTTAAACCACTTCCCTGAAAAATTTATCCCTTCTTCTGGAGTTACCCGACCGTCCCCTTGCCAGAAAGGGACTCCCCCGTTAACCAAAACATTGGAAAAGATAATCTCACCAGGTGTAGTTAAAGCCTTCCAGATCAAAGGATCATCTTTTGCATTTACATTCTTAATTATCCCAAATATGCCTCTCTCTACATTTACCGAAAAGACCTTTCCCTCTCTTTTTCTTAAATAAGCGATATCATCCCCCAGAATGCTCTCGCCTTTTACCATACAGGTAGAGGTTTTACCACAAAAACTGGGAAATGCTCCCGTAAAATAAGTCTTCCTCCTATTATCAGGCCCATAAACTCCCATAACAAACATATGCTCAGCAAGCCAGCCTTCTCCATCTGCTTTTCTAATAGCTAATCTTAAGGATAATTTTTTCAAACCAATAGTATTCCCTCCATATTGAGTATTGACACTATAAACTATATTATCCCTGAAGTCTATATAAATTCTTCTTTTATCTACATTTTTACTTACATTATTTTCTAATTCTCCCGCAGAATGCACATACTTAAAGAATTTTATTCGCGGGCCCTCTCTTCTAAATACTTCATAAGCCGGTCGATAAAGAATATCCTCAGAATGAGCCACATAAGCAGAATCTGTAAGCTGAACAGCATAAATAGAAAAATCGGAATCTACCGGACCTAAACTAAGAAATAAAATATATAACTCCTTTCCCTGCATAGCATTCCTTAATAATTCCCGGATTTCTTTTAATCCTTCTTCTCTATTTAGAGAATTAATACCGGGACCCAAACTTATATCTCCGGGTACCAGAAACTTCGTATTTTCTTTATCCCGCGCTTGATCAAAATAGCCATCAAAATGGACTGTATGACCTTCTATTAAAAGTTCCCTCTCTTCTCCTAATTCCTTTGCTCTATTCCTTATATACTCGATATCCTTTGAAGAATCAGTACGCACAAAAATTGACTGAGGAGCACAGAGTTCCACATATTTTCCAATAAAGTTAAATAGATCCGGATTCTTTAATTGCTCTAATTTCTCGTAACTTCCTTGACTACATTTTTCCTTTAACAGTTCAGTATATTTTTTGGCCATTCAATTTCTCCCTCTTTTCCTGATAAATATTTGAAACTGTTTTAAAGTTAAAATTTTTTTGCAAGATAAGCTCTGTTAAAAATTACTACGGTGGGGAGTAAATAACTTCTCTATAAACTCTTCTATCCTTTCTAATCCTTCGGAAATATTCTCCATAGAAGTAGCGTAAGAGAGCCTAAGATAACCCTCAGCTCCAAATGCCGAACCGGGGACTACCGCTACCCTGGCTCGAGTTAAGAGAATCTCAGCAAGGGAGAATGAATCTTCTATTCTCTCTTCTCCAAATCTTTCTCCTATAATCCGGGAGACATCAGGAAAAACGTAAAAAGCACCCGCCGGCTTTAAACATGAAATATTTTCTATAGAATTTAATCTTTTAACAATATAATCTCTCCTTTTACAAAATTCAGACACCATATAATTTAAAGATTCCTGAGAACCTTCAAGAGCAGCTAAAGCTCCTCTCTGAGAGACAGAAGCAGGATTAGATGTAGAGTGACTTTGTAAATTACTCATTGCCTTAATAACCTCTTTAGGACCGGCAGCATAACCTATCCGCCAGCCAGTCATAGAATAAGACTTAGAAACCCCATTTATCACAATAGTTAACTTTTTTATTTCTGGCCCTAAGGAAGCAATACTTATATGCTCCTTACCATCATAAATAATCTTCTCGTAAATCTCATCTGAGATACACCAGATTCCTCTCTTTACTAAGATATTGCTGATAGATAAAAGTTCATCTTTTGTATAAACCATCCCTGTAGGATTAGAGGGAGTATTTAAAATTAATAACTTTGTCTTTTCAGTAATGGCCTCCTCTAATTTTTGAGGGGTAATCTTAAAATTTTCTTTTGGAGTTGTCTGTAAGATTACCGCTTTTGCCCCTGCTACCTTAATCATCTCAGGATAACTAACCCAGTAAGGAGAGGGCAGAATTACTTCATCCCCTTCATCACATAAAGCAAGAATAGCATTAAAGATAGAATGCTTTGCTCCACAGGAAATAAGAATCTCTTCAGGAGAAAAATCAAGATTATTATCCTCTTTAAATTTTCTACAAATTGCCTCCTTTAACTCTTTTATCCCTGAGGCAGGAGTATATTTAGTAAAACCCTCATCCAGAGCTTTTTTAGCTGCTTCTTTAATGTGAAGGGGAGTATCAAAATCTGGCTCTCCGGCACCAAAACCAATTATATCAATCCCCTGCTGCTTCATCTTTTTTGCTTTAGCTGTTATAGCCAGCGTCGGAGAAGAGCCAACTAAACTTAACCTCTTGGAAACTGACATAACCTCATTCCTTATCCCAATTTTCTCCTCAGAAGGTATAATCACCTTGCTAAGAAGTAAAATTTCATCACAATTTATTTTTATTCTGTAATTTTGTTGCCTCTATTGTATTCCTTAAGAGGATAGCGGTCGTCACCGGGCCTACTCCTCCAGGCACAGGAGTAATATAAGAAGCTTTTTCTTTAGCTTTCTCAAATTCTACATCTCCTACAATTTTTCCTCCCACTCGATTAATTCCCACATCAATAACTAAGGCATTTTCTCTGACCCACTCCCCTTTTATTAAGTTCGCCTTTCCTACAGCAACAATAAGGATTTCTGCTCCCTTTACATAATCCGGCACCCTCCCTCTTTCTCCTGTAGCAATATGGCAAACACTAACGGTAACAAATTCTTTCAAAAGGAGAAGAGTGAGTGGTTTCCCAACGATATCACTATGCCCTACCATTACTGCTTCCTTACCATAAAGTCTCATCCCTGTAGATTTAATTATTTCCATTACAGCCATCGCCGTGCAGGGAGCCAGAAAAGGCTTTCCGTAGACTATCATCCCCATATTAGCAGGAGAAACTCCTTCTACATCCTTTAAGGGGTCTATCTTCTTCTGAAGAGTGAAAGCATCCAGATGGGGAGGAAGAGGCATCTGAATAATTATCCCGTTTACTCTTTTATCCTCGTTCAACTCTTCGATAAAATTTTCCAGTTCTTTTAAGGAAACATTCTCTTTAAATTGAGAGAGTCTATAATTTATTCCCATCCTCTCGCAAGACCTCTTCTGAGAGCGGGCGTATATCTTAGCCCCAGGATTTTCTCCTACTTGAATGGCTGTTAAAGAGGGGAAGATTTCTTTTTCTTTTAACTTCTTAATTTGAAGATTTAATCCTTCTTTTATTTTACCGGCAATCTCGTTTCCGTCCAAAATTTTTGCCACTTCTCTCCTCCTTACTTATCTTAAAATAATCCCACTGTTCTCCCTTCTTTATCAATATCCACATCCATACCTGCAGGGTGAGTAGGAAGGCCAGGCATAGTCCGCATTTCTCCACACAAAGGGTAGAGAAAACCTGCACCTGCAGAAGCACGAATATCGCGAATAGGCACTTTAAATCCTCGTGGTCTTCCTTTTAATCGGGGGTCATGAGATAAAGAAAGATGAGTTTTAGCCATACAGATAGGAAACTTATCCAATCCGTGGCGGGTAAATAAGTTTATCTTTCTTTTTGCTAAGGGCGAATATTCCACTCCCTCTGCTCCGTATATTTTAGTAGCTATAGTTTCAATCTTTTCCTTAATGGAGATATCCAGGGGGTAAAGAAAATGAAAATTATTTTTTTTCTGGCAAACTTCTACCACTGCCTCGGCAAGTTCTATTCCCCCTTCCCCTCCTTTAGCCCAAACCTCACTAATAACAGCTTCCTCTGCTCCTGCATCCTTTGCTCTTTGTTTAACTACTTCTATCTCGGCATCGGTATCAGTATCGAACTTATTAATGGCTACTACTACAGGAATTCCAAAGAGTCTTAAATTCTCAATTTGCTTCTCCAGATTTTCACATCCTTTTTCCACAGCGGGGACATTTTCTCTACCTATCTCTTCCTTATTTACTTTACGCCCCGGAATAAGAGTTATCCCTCCTCCATGCATCTTTAGAGCTCTTACTGAACAGGTAAGAACAGCCGCACTGGGAGTAAGATTCCCCTGACGACACTTTATGTTAAAGAGTTTTTCTGCTCCACAGTCAGCCCCAAATCCACTTTCCGTAACTACATAATCAGCTAATCTTAAGGCAATCTTGTCCTCTATAATAGAGTTATTCCCATGGGCAATATTGGCAAAAGGTCCGGTATGCATAAAACAGGGAGTATTTTCCAAGGTCTGAATAAGATTTGGTTTTAGGGCATCCTTAAGAAGAACAGTCATTGCTCCAGCAGCTTTTAAATCTTCAGCGGTGACCGGTTCTCCTTTATAAGTATAACCTACAACTATTTTAGCTAACCGACGACGAAGGTCAAAAATATCTAAAGAAAGAGAAAGAATAGCCATTACCTCGGAGGCTACTGTAATATCAAATCCTGTCTGACGAGGAATTCCATTCTCTCGACCTCCTAACCCAATAACAATCTCCCTTAAAGCACGATCACTTATATCTACTACCCGGTTCCAGCTAATAGTTAAAGGGTCAATTCCCAATTTGTTTCCTTTAAGAAGATGAGTATCCAGAAAAGCAGCTAAAAGGTTATTGGCTGCTCCCACAGCGTGAATATCCCCGGTAAAATGAAGATTAATATCTTCCATAGGAACAACTTGAGCATACCCTCCCCCAGCTGCTCCTCCTTTAATACCAAAAACAGGACCCATTGAGGGTTCTCTTAGAGTATTTATGGCATTTTTACCTATCTTGTTTAAAGCCATAGCTAACCCGATATTGGTAACAGTCTTCCCCTCTCCCAGGGGAGTAGGAGTAATGGCAGTTACGGTAATATATTTGCCTTCGGGTTTATCTTTCAATCTCTCCAGTGCACTCAGAGAAACTTTGGCTTTATACTTTCCATATAGTTCAATTTCTTCCTTCTTGAGACCAATTTTTTCAGCGATCTCTAAAATTGGCCTCATTTTAGCTCTTTGGGCAATTTCTAAATCTGATAACATAGCCGCCTCCTTTGTTAATTTTTTTCTCTTAAAAGAGCCAGAGTTTCCGCGCGGGTAGCCGGATTTTCCCGAAAAATTCCCCTCACTACCGAGGTGACTGTTTTTACTCCTGGTTTTTTGACCCCTCTTATGGACATACAAAGATGCTCAGCTTCTATCATTACCATTACCCCTCGAGGTTGAAGAACTTTATTTACTACTTCAGCTATCTGGGTAGTCAATCTTTCCTGTATTTGGAGCCTTCTACTAAGAATATCAACGACCCTCGCTATTTTACTAAGTCCGGTCACTCTCCCTTCCTTAGGGACATAAGCCACATGGGCTTTTCCCACAAAGGGGAGCAAATGATGTTCGCAAATAGAATATAAGGGAATATCCCTCAAAAGAATTATCTCATCGTGTTTCTCTCCTTTAAGAACGGTTAATAACTTCTCTGGCTGCGTTCCAATTCCTTTAAATATATCTTCGCACATTCTAGCTACACGGGCTGGCGTCTCTTTGAGAGAAATTCGATCCGGATCCTCTCCTATCCCTTTTAAAAATAGCTTTACTGCTTCCTTAATCTTTTCTTTATTCATCTTATTTTTGACCTCAAAAATTATAGAATAATTCTGAAATGGCAAAATAAAGATTTATACGGCTATAAATATACAAAAGATAATAAATATTGTCAATTCGTCGCATTCCTTTTGTAAATAAAAATTTCCCTTTATCCGCAAAATTAGATCTTTCTTAAAAGACAGATTAAATCAACAGAGTTATCCTGCAGGAAAGATAAATCTCTGGCATCACCAACCATAAGTTTTGGCTCGTAAATCTCCAAAATGTTTTTTCATCAATAAGAGTTAACCAGTATGGTTCCATATTAAAATCTACATTCTTTTTTACCGGGTCAATAGCTTTATCGTTAATATCAAATCTCTTTAAAATCTTTTGGGTAAATCCTTCTTATTTTTTTTAGAAACCTTTATAGCAATAATGTCGAACCCTTGTGTTTTGGTAGTGAGTCGCTCAATATATCTAAATGCGACTATTGCTTTCTATGTCTTTCAATTTCTTTTTTAATTTCATCTATCACTTCTGGATTGTAGATGGCCTGCAATCCCCCATATATTGTTTTGATTTCTGCCTGATAACCATCGAATGTTCTATTTATTAGAAGATTATAAATGTATTGAAGACAATCTTCTTCTGTTACTTCTTCTATTTCAGCCTGGATTACCTCTGTTATTTTTGTGTATAACTTTCGTCCTAAACTTGGATATACTCCTGAGGAGATAGATTGATTCCTTTTTGTTTTAGCATTTCAGCCATCTTTTTGTAATAAAATGATTCCCAATCTCTTATTGTCTTTGGATCACATTCTCTAATCCATAATAAGATAGGTCCAATATTATTTTAAATGAAAGCGTTTATATCTTCTCTTATGATGGCTTCGAGCAATTTCGCCTAACGGAACTCGGGTTTGCGAAGGGGAAGCGAAAGCGCACCCTTTGGGTGCAGCGAAGGGAAGCCGTAACCCGAAGTTAGGCGAAGCACCACTTCGCCACGAGCCTAACTGAGGACGTAAGCCCGAGTCCTGTTATCTGATGCGCTGTGCCGTTTCTTCCAGTAAAGCTTAGTCCAGCGGTCGTATTTAACCAGTGTATTATCATTTTTTCTTCCAGTTTTTGCGTCAACCTTTGCGTCAACCTATGCGTCAACCTATTTGAGTACATAAAAAATTCTCCTCCCAGAGCCTTTTTGTTCAATTATTTCCAATTCAAGCAATTTTTTAATTTCCTTATGTACTGCCTGTCTTGATATATTAAATGTCTTTTGAATATCACCAGAAGTAATTCTCCCATTTCTCTGTATGAACTCTATTATTTTCATCTGCCGTTCAGTTAAAGCTATCTGTCCTTTCTCTCTTTGTTTTTGTCTCTCAAGGGAGAGTTGCAGAACCTTTTCTTCCACACGCAGTATGGAAACTCTCACACCTTCGGTGAAGTATTCAAGCCATTGAGTTAAATCAAAGGTCTTCTGAGTTACTGATTTCAAGGCAGAATAGTATGCAATTCTGTCGCTATCGTAATAATCATCAAGAGTAAAAAATCTTTTTATATCAAATTCTCTTATGTAAAGGATAAGAGTAGCAAGCGCTCTTGCACATCTTCCATTTCCATCTACAAATGGATGGATTCTCACAAATTCATAATGAGAGATTCCTGCTACAAGAACAGGGTGAAGTTTTGAAGACTCTTTAGAGTTCAACCATTCTAAAAATTCTTTCATTAAAATGGGAACCTCCTTTGATGGTGGTGGTGTAAATATTATCTCTCCAGTAATTTTATTTCCTACATACACCTGTATTCTCCTGTATTTTCCTTCCCATTCAGGATTCTCAAGTGTTCCCTTTGTGATATCCCTGTGCAATTTCAAGATATGACTCTCTGTAATCTTTTTGTCCTTTTGGTATTTCTTTATATTTTCCAGAACATGAAGGTAATTAAGGACTTCCTGTTTTGTCTTTCTTGTAGCAGTAACCTTCCTTCCCTGGGCAAGTTTACTTACTTCTTCAAGTGTAAGAGGATTGCCTTCTATGGCTGTTGAAGCATGAGTTGCCCTGATTAGTGCTTCTCTTCTTAAAGAGATCTCCCATTTAGGCACAAGGTAAGCATTAAGAATTAATTCTCTTGCAGAGGTTATTTCAACTAAATTGTTTACAATATTATGTGTATAATTAAATTTTGGCTTAAACATTTTTTTCTATTACTTTAACCCATTTGTGGGATTTTATCTTGTTAATCAATTTTTGAATTTCTTTATCATCTTTTATGGAGTTATAAACTTGCTCAATTACTTTCATGTTTTTTCCAGTTCCTCAAGTTCTTCCTCTTCATCTGGTATTAAGTTTCCTTCTAACTGCTTCTTCCAGTAAAGCTTAGCCCAGCGGTCGTAACTTATCATCATTTTAACTCCTTGCTTATTTTTTCTTTCAGCTTACTAACAACATCAATGGCATATTTTACTTCGTTTCTGTATTTAGGTCTCTGATCATAATGAACAGATGAATTTAGAAGAATTGACTTGTAGGTATCTATTCTTTTACACAAAGTTTCAGATTCTCCAAAATTTTGTTTCACTTTAGTCCATATTACATCTATTGGAATTTCTGAAATTTTTCTCTTAAATCTTATCTCTAAACTTTTCTTTTCAGCATAGTTGGTAACCAATCTTTCAAATTCAAGTCTGACATACTTATTTTTATATCATCTCCTTGTGAAAATGTTTTTGTATTTCTCCAGTTCAATTTTATCCATTGAGGAATCAAGCAGAACTTTTAATGCTTCCATAATTGATGTTTTACCGGAGCCATTTTCCCCGTAAATGACAAGATTCTTTCCTTTAATAGGGAAACCTATGGTTATCTCATTATCAAATCCCTTGAATCCCTTAATTGTGAGAGATTTTATTCCTGCACTCATTTTTTATCTCCCCAGAGCTTCGTATATCATTTTAACCCACGGATGAAACTTTATAAGGCAAAGATTCTCATTGAGTTTTTTGTCGTTCTCGAGTTCATTAAATACACTTTCAATCTTTTGTAAAACCTTTTTCCGCTCTTTTTCTTCGGCTTCAAGAAGATTTTCAGGTGGGTCTATGTCAACAAGTTTATCCTCTACAAATTGCCTTATTGGAATCTTTACAACATCTCCAAGATATAGTTCGTAAACAAAGCAGTCTATGAGGTTGTCAAAATAGTCAACAATGCATTGAAGATGTTTATCATCTTTCGTAAAGTAATTACCGCTTCATCCCAAAGTTCATCAAACCATTGATTAAGGGAAAAAACTTCCTCTCGTGAAGTAAGCAATACATTCAATTCCTTATTTTGAGTAAGCCCTTCAGCAGTAAAATTTGAAGAACCTACTACAGCTAAGCCTGGTGAGCCATATTTTTCTTCAGGTTTTGTGAGGAATAAATATAACTTGGCATGTAATCTTGACTTATCAAAAAGTTTTACATCTATTATGTCTTTTGCTACAAAATCTCTTAATGCCTTTAGCTGATTTATTTGTTCCTCTGTGATCTTTTGTCTTTGCAAATCTTCTATCATTCTTTGCTTAAATAGCTCTCTTAAATTATACCCTGCTACTAATTCTTCTTTTGTAGGATAGGTGGTTTCATTACCCATTACAATCTTCAAAAATGGAAGGGGAGAGAGACCCCCAGGAAAGTCATTTTTAACAAGTGAAAAACCACTTAGGAAAAAATATCCTATGGCAAACTTTGCTTCCTTTGACTTCTTAAGCTGATCTTTTATTACACGGATTAATTCCCTCTGCGGTGTATTATCTATTATATTTGGTACTATAAAATTTTCTCCCATGGTTTTTACCCTTTATTTTCATCTAAACGATGTCCTTCAAGCCATTTTTCAATAAGTTCCTTTTTAAATCTCCACTGACCAGCCACTTTATATGCCGGGATTTTTCCTTTTCTTGCCATTCTGTAAACAGTATGTTCATCAAGTTGTAAGTATTCAGCTACATCCTTTACTGTCCATAATTTATCTTTGTTGCTTATCATAGCATTTTCCTGTTCTGATTTTCTATTTCCGATATACCACAGTTAAATCTAATCCAGTCAATCATTGCCCATAAATATACAAAAGAATACACAAAAAGTCAAGTAAAGCTCCTTACCTTTCGGTGAGGAGGACTTTAAATCTACTCCTTCTCTATAGGTGGTGGGAAAAGATAAAATCTCAGCTAAAAGTTTTTCCTGTTCAGCTTCCCATCCTTCCTGGTTAAAGCATCGAACAAAGCCTTCTACCCCATGTTTGCCACTTGATCTTGGAAACCCGCATGAATAAAGGATGAAATTTTTCATTTGGCACTACAAATTGTCAAAATCCGCTTCAGTTCTTTATCTCACGGATTAAGGTCCTTTATCTCAAGAGCAGATAAAACCCTTCTTGCATCCCTTCCTCCTCGGGATACAATCCTGCATTTTTCTCCCTATCTCTTCTTCTTACCTTGTTTCGAGCTGCTCTTACCTGATGCAGCCCGCGAGATTGAAAGCACCCCTAGAG